>NZ_JBIUAT010000001.1:0-356356 GCF_044547685.1 Acinetobacter sp. NPDC052428 | reverse complement strand
ACTCAGAAGTGAAACCTCTTAGCGCTGATGGTAGTGTGGGGTTACCCATGTGAGAGTAAGTCATCGCCAGCTCATTATTCGAAATCCCCCTCCGCATACGCAGAGGGGGATTTTTTTATGTGCGGGTTTTTAGATAAGATATTTAACATATCTATACCTCAAAGTTGATCAGATTCTTCTGAGACAGAGGACTCCTGTCAATTTGTTTGACCTATTAGGATCTCTGTAAGGCTGGCTCTAAAAGAGTTTATAAGCTGATTTTGTAAATTTTGGCACATAAAAAAACCAGCAAATCGCTGGTTTTTTACTGCTGGCTATTTTATCCAAACACACGCATTACGGCTGCAATTAATACCCAAAGAATGGCAATCGCTACGATTGGTTCAACAATCTTTGCCCATTTTGGGGTGTCGACAACAATCACTTCTTCGATATCTTGATGCTGCTGATTCTGGCTTACCATTTGATTAAACTCCTTCATTGATGCTTCCAATGATAGCTCTTCTTGCACAATTGGTTTAGAGCCTTTGAGTTCTGTTAGCTTGTTTGTTGTCCAAACCCAATCATCTGCTTGACCAGATAAATGTTCAATTTGCCCGGTCAGTAATTCCTGAATGCTATGGATATTATGGTTGCCGGTATCATGCAGTTGTTTTAATTCAATAAGCTGTAAATGAAAAATTTCTGAAGTGCTGTGCTCAAGCTGGGCTCGATCCAGAGTGGATTGATTTTCCGGACTGGTAGCGAGATGACGCACGATTTCCAGGATATATAATTCATCAGGATGATTGATTTCATTATAAATTTTTTGTGGGTTATGACGCCATTCAGTAATAAGTTTTCCTAAAGTTAAGGCATTGATTTCTGATATATATTTTCGTCTTTCTTCTTTTGTATATTCTTTTAGAAGCTCAGGCTTTTGAGTCTCTATCTGTTCAACAAAATATTGTACTAAATCAAAAGCCATTCACTTGCTCCATTATTTTTAATCTAATAGTCTTAAAGTCGGTTTTTTCTTTGGTTGTTCAGTTTGTTCTTCAGTGCTTGATTTTAAAGCATCTTCATCATTTTGTGTATGCTCATATTCACCTGGATCAAAGAATAAACCTTGACCATTTTCACGTGCATAAATACCGAGTACTGCTGCCATAGGCACATAAATATCACGAGAAACGCCACCAAAGCGAGCCGAGAAGCTAATGGCATCATTGCTCATATGCAGCGCATGCACGGCATGTGGCACAATATTCAGAACAATCTGTCCATCTTTAATAAACTGCTCAGGAACCATGGTATTTGGGCGTGTGGCATCCACCAGCAGGTAAGGCGTCATATTGTTATCGCAAACCCACTCATAGATTGCACGTGCCATATAGGGACGGGTAGGGCTAAGGTTGAATTCTTGTTCGGACATGATGTTTCTCTATGGATGTTTGAGTTGCACTGAATAACGGTTCTTTTCCTGCAATGTCATGGATTTTACAAAGGCAGGACGACTAAAAATTCGTTGGCAATATAAATAAAACGGACGGCATTGCTGCTGTGGTAATTCTACGCCCATCTGTTTCAGACGGATAAAAATTGGTGCCAACATACAATCCAGGATACTAAATTGTTCAGACATAAAATAGGGAAAATGCTGGAATAGTGGCATTAGTGAAATCAGGATATCCTGTAACTGCTTTTGTGCCTGAGTTCTGGCTTTCTTATCCAGCGTATCAGGATGGCGTAACATGAGATCAGCCAGTTTCAGCCAGTCATTTTCAAAGCGCCAGATGTATTGTCGTTGCTCTGCCCGGGGCATCGGAGCATCGGCATACAGTTTATTCTGACGATAACGATCATCTACATATTCTGAGATAATCGAAGTATTAAATAATTTAAGTTCATTTTCGATCAGCATCGGCAATTGATTATAAGGATTGAGACTGGCCAGATCCTCATCATCGGCATCCACCAAAATCAGGTTATATTTAATCTGTTTTTCGGTAAGCACATAGCGAATCCAATGGGAACGAAAGTCATCGGCATGACTATAGAGAGTGATTCCTTGAAGAGGCGCGCTTTCGACTGACATAAATCCTGATGAGCTTCTAATGAATAGACTAGGATACTAAAATTCAACCTAAAAAGCACCAAGCATCAAAGATCAATCGGCTTGAGCCAAGGTAGATTATAAGAAAAACAACTGGAGGAAAATAAGATGCTGATCAAGCTTCCTGTCATTTTGCTGTTTATCTGTATTGGGATCGCAAATTATTATTTGATGAAGTCATTCTGGTGTCACGAAGGGGTATGGGGTAAGGATGTACATGAACAATAACAAGAAAAAAGTTCTAAATGACCCACTAACCGCCATAAAAAAACCCTGGAAAATCCAGGGTTTTTTGTCCGATTCGGTAAACGAATTAACGTTTAGAGAACTGAGGACGTTTACGAGCTTTACGTAAACCAAGTTTCTTACGTTCAACTTCACGAGCATCACGAGTAACGAAACCAGCTTGACGAAGAGCAGGTTTTAAAGTTTCGTCAGAAGCGATCAATGCACGAGTAATACCGTGACGGATAGCGCCTGCTTGACCACCAATACCACCACCAGCAACAGTGATGTAAAGGTCATATTTGTCAGTAGCTTCAAGAAGCTCAAGTGGTTGGTTAACAACCATACGAGCAGTTTCACGACCGAAATACTGTTCAAGAGTACGGTTGTTAATTACGAGTTTACCAGTACCAGCTGATAGGAAAACACGTGCAGTTGCGGTCTTACGGCGACCTGTACCATAATTAGTAGCCATGTGCTGTTATCCCTTAGATGTCCAAAACTTGTGGCTGTTGAGCAGCGTGTGGATGCTCAGTACCTGCATACACTTTCATTTTCTTGATCATTGCATAACCAAGAGGACCTTTAGGTAACATACCTTTAACAGCTTTTTCTAGAACTGCTTCTGGTTTGTGAGCGATTAACTTTTCAAAGTTAGTCTCACGGATACCACCAGGGAAACCAGTGTGGCGATAGTATTTCTTATCTTGTGACTTTTTACCAGTCACAGTGATTTCTTCAGCATTGATAACAACGATGTAGTCGCCAGTGTCAACGTGAGGAGTATAAGAAGTTTTATGCTTACCGCGTAAACGACGAGCGATTTCAGTCGCAAGGCGACCTAAAGTTTTGCCAGAAGCATCAACAACGTACCAGTCGTGTTGAACTTCAGCTGGCTTAGCGCTGAGAGTTTTCATTAAACCACTACCTATTATAGTTGGTTTGGACTATGGAATCTGTCCAAACTAAAGGAGACGCGATTCTAAACGAATACGTGAAGAATCACAAATGAAAATTAAAATTTCAAGCGCTGTATTTTATCTAATCTCCCTGGTGAAAGAAAGACCTAAGCCTTTATATGCTACAAAAACTGCAACTATATTTGTAACCATAGTTTCAATGGTATCAAAATATTGATTTATAAGTACTCTTTGCAATGATTACTACAGCGTAGGCGTGATCGGGTTATAATATTTCTCAGCTTTGCCAAATTGAGAAGATGATGCTGCCTTTATATGTCACCAGTGGGGAACCTGCCGGAATTGGTCCTGATATTTGCCTGAGTCTTGCAGATCGTGTTGATGAGCGCCCAATTGTGGTATTGGCGGATATTCATATGCTCGAGCAACGTGCTCAGATACTCAAATTATCGGTTGAGCTGATTGAATATCAAGGACAGGAGTCATCTTCAGGCATCGGTCAGCTATTTGTAGAGCATGTTCCCGTGCAGCAAGACGTCGTATTGGGTGAGCTGAATCTGAACAATGCGGCTTATGTACTGGAGCAACTGCGTCGATCCGCAGACTATGCCATGTCAGGAAAAAGTGTCGGCGTCGCGACTGCGCCTGTACAAAAGTCCGTGATAAATGAAGCGGGCATTTCTTTTAGTGGTCATACCGAGTATTACCAGGAATTTGCTGGTGTTCCACGTGTAGTCATGATGCTGGCCACCAAAACTTTACGCGTGGCCTTGGCCACTACCCATCTTCCGCTTCGTGCCGTGGCAGATGCGATTACGCCTGAACGCTTGCATCAGGTGATTGATATTCTGATTCACGACCTGAAATCCAAATTCAAGATTGAACAGCCGAATATACTGGTTTGCGGTTTAAATCCGCATGCCGGGGAGGGCGGTTATTTGGGGATGGAAGAAATTGAAGTGATCAATCCGGTACTCGAAAGCTATCGTGCCCAAGGTATCAACATGAGTTTAAGCCTACCTGCTGATACTTTATTTACTCCAGAAAACCTAAAAGATGCTGATGCTGTTCTGGCGATGTATCACGATCAGGGCTTACCTGTGTTAAAATCACAGGGCTTTGGTGAAGCCATTAATATTACCCTCGGCTTACCGTTTATTCGAACTTCTGTTGATCATGGCACAGCACTCTCCCTTGCGGGGACGGGACTTGCGAAAAGTTCCAGCCTGCACGTTGCTGTCGATTTAGCCCTCGATCTGGCGCGCCACTGATTATTGTTCATCACTCACGTTGGAAATGTTTTTATGTATCAAATTAATGCCTTAAACCCAAAAGATGAAGGGCATCAGGCTCGAAAAAGATTTGGTCAAAACTTTTTACATGACCAGCGTGTCATTGCCAAAATTGTACGCTCAGTCAATCCGCGTCCAGGTCAGAACATTCTGGAAATTGGCCCGGGTCTGGCCGCTTTGACTTCACCTTTAATTGGCGAATGTGATGCCTTAACCGTACTTGAGCTGGATCGTGATCTGGCTGCTGGTCTGCCGGGTCGTGTGCCGCATCCGGAACGTTTAACCATTATTGAAGCCGATGCCTTGAGATATGATTATTCTCAATTGTTTCAGGAAGATCGTCCACTACGTGTCGTCGGTAACTTGCCTTATAATATTTCTACGCCATTGTTATTCCATCTTTTGGAATTTGGTGACAAAGTGCAAGACATGCATTTCATGCTACAAAAAGAAGTCGTGGATCGCATTACCGCATCACCGAATACCAAAGAATATGGCCGTCTGTCGGTGATGATTCAATATTTCTGTAAACCGACTTTCTTATTCGAAGTGCCACCTGGATCTTTTAATCCGCCTCCAAAAGTGACCTCAGCGGTATTCCGTTTAGAGCCTTATAAAGTTAAACCGATTGTGGCGAAGAATGAAAAAGCGCTGGCACGTCTGGTATCGCATGTCTTTACCCAGCGTCGTAAAACTCTGCGTAACAGCTTGAAGGGTATGCTGGTCGAAGAAGGTTTTGAAAAAGCGGGTGTTGATCCGATGGCGCGTCCAGAAACCCTAACCCTTGAACAGTTTGTTGCACTTTCAGATCAAATGGTGGCTTAAATTACGATGAACCGCACTGCTCGATATAATTATGTGATTGGGGATGTTCAAGGTTGTTTTGAGGCCTTGAAAGCTTTACTCAAGGAAATCCAGTTTGATGCAGAACAAGATTTTATCTGGTTTGCTGGAGATTTGGTTGCACGTGGTGAAAACTCAATCGCTGCATTGCGGTTTATCAAAAAGCTGGCTGAACAAGGTGCGGCTGCGACGGTCTTGGGAAATCATGATTTGACTTTGCTGGCTTATGCCCGTGGTATCAAGCCAGTAAAAGAAAAAGACAATGTCCGTGATGTGATTGATGCGATCGACAGTGATGACCTGATTGACTGGCTGCGCAAACAGCCAATGTGTCTATTTCCAAATGAGCAGACTATTCTGACGCATGCTGGAATTCCGAATATCTGGAGTGCAGAAAAAACTGCTCAATTGGCACAAGAAGTTGAAGCGATCATTGCTCATGATGACTTTGATGTGCTGGATGATTTCCTGAAAGAAATGTTCGGGAAAGAACCAGCACTCTGGTCGGATCAACTACAAGGCCATGAACGTATTCGCTGTATCGTGAATTACTTGACCCGGATGCGTTTAATCGATGCTAAGGGACGCCTGGAATACAGCTTTAAAGATGCGCTGGATGATCCGATGCCGCAAGGCTTTAAACCTTGGTTTGAGTTTGAATCACAGGCCGCACAAACTCATCAGATCCTGTTTGGTCACTGGGCCGCCTTGAACGGTAAAACCATTTCGAACAAGATTCAGAATGTAGATGGCGGTTGTGTCTGGGGTAATCAACTGATGGCCTTCCGCCTGGAAGATCAGCAGATGTTCGCGGTTGATAATCCGGTGATCTAAGTGTATCCAATAAAAAGCCACGTGATCACGTGGCTTTTTTAATTCTTGGATTCTTGATTAGTCTGCACGAATCCAGGTCTGGTTACGGCCTAGAACTGAAACGCCCATACTGGCACGTAAGGTTAAACGTTTACCGGTATTGTTTAAACGCATTTTTGCATCATAAATTTTACCTGCCAATGGATCGATAATACGACCTTTGTCATAATTTTTGGTGCCTTCAACCAGTTTTAGGCCTTTTAAAATGGTCATGCCTAAAATAGGCTGATTGGTATAAGGTGCAGGGCAGTTATTGCATTTTTCACGTGGATTATAGTCTGGGCGAGGCGTGATTTTTACAATTTTGCCTGAATAGGTATTATTTGCTTCTTTGCTAATGACGATAATCGCTTTAGCCGCCCCCGTTTTATCATCAATTTGTTGCCAGGTCCCGGTAATATCGTCTGCCCACAAATTCGTCATACATCCTGCTGTAAGCGCGGCAAGTAATATTTTTTTAAACATAGAGAGTCATTCCAAAGAATTTTTATCATCGCCCGCTCATGTTAGAAATCTTACTAAAATAGTCAACACTTATCTGAATACTATAGAGTTGATACACTAAAAAAAGCTGCCAATTTGGCAGCTTTTTTGAATAATGAGAATTAGGTATTAATCTTGGCGAATCCAGGTCTGGCTACGGCCTAAAGCGGACACACCCACATAACCACGCAAGGTTAAACGTTTACCATTGGCATTTAGACGCACTCGAGCGTCATAAACTTTACCTGCCAATGGATCAATCACTTTACCTTTTTCATAATTGTTGGTGCCTTCCACATGTTTTAAACCAGTCAATACATCCATGCCCATGATCGGCTGATTGGTATAAGGCGCGGGACATTTATTGCAGGTCTTTTGTGGAGTATAGCCTGGACGTGGAGTCACTTTGATAATTTTTCCAGCAAAAGTCCCATTATCATTTTGACGAATTTCAATAATTGCTTTTGGTGAGCCGGTTTTATCATCAATTTGCTGCCAGATGCCCGTCAGATCCTGTGCATAAGCAGTCCCAGTCATCAGTGCAGCGATGAACATTAATCCTAATTTAGTTTGTTTCATTATATTTATGCCTTTTTTATAGATGAATAAAATATCCCCAACACAAAAGTGCTGTTTTTATTAATCCTGGCGAATCCAGGTTTGTGTGCGACCAATCGCAGAGATCCCGATATATCCACGTAAAGTCAGTCGTTTCCCATTGGCAGAAATCCGCCCTTTTAAATCATAAATTTTGCCGGTGAGTGGATCGAGTACCCGGCCATGTGCATAGTTATTTTTGGTGGTGGGTTTCAGTCCTTTAATAACGTCTAATCCCAAAATCGGTTTATCGGTATAAGGTGGTGGACATTTGACACATTTTTCCCGTGGTGTATAACCTGGGCGAGGTGTGACTTTATTAATCGTTCCGGTATAGGAGCCATCAGCCTGCGTTTTCATTTCAATCAATGCTTTAGGTGAGCCGGTTTTATCATCAATCTGTTGCCAAAGACCAGATAACTCCTGAGCAAAGGCCATAGAGCCTGTGAATAAAGAAGCTGAAAAAACAGTTAAAATTGCGATTTTATACATGCGATATCCTTATCCTTATTTTTTTATGAACATTCACCTAATTCCATGTGGTGAATGTTGACGCAAACTACGTTAATACACTTTCATAATATATATTGCATGAAAAAAGCATATGTTTAATATTCATACAACTTAATGCATTAAAATGCAAGCTTCTATCTACTAAAGCATAACCCCGTCACATTTTATTTAATAAAGCAGGAATTAATCCTGCTTAATCCAGGTTTGACTACGGCCTAGTGCTGAAACGCCGATATAGCCGCGTAGGATCAGACGTTTCCCATTAGCACTTAATTTTGCCTTGGTGTTATAAAGATTCCCTGATAATGGATCAAGCAGCTTGCCTTGAGCAAAACTGTTATTGCCGACGTGCTTTAAGCCAGTGAGCACATCCAGACCGAGAATAGGTTTATTGGTATAAGGTGCAGGACAGGACACACAGTTTTCTTTCGGGGTATATCCAGGACGCGGGGTAATTTTTGTGATCTTGGCAGCATAGACGCCGGAAGCCGTCTCACGAATTTCGAGGAATGCTTTAGGCGAACCAGTTTTGTCGTCAATATTTCTCCATGTGCCTGAAAGGTCAGAGGCAAAGGCCAAATGGCTGAAAGAGGCTAAAAGTAAAGTTGAAAAAAATTGAACCTTATTCATATATCTGTTCCTAGGTTGGATTAGAGTTCTTACTCTATAGTAAGAACGATTACCACATAAAACAAATGATTAATTTGATTCACTAGTCACATTTTTTGCAAATAAAGTATAAACGTAGGCAACCAGACCGCGGTAAAGACTGCATTGACGGCCATACCAAATGCGGCATAACGTCCTGCAATACTGCCACGCTGCCAGGCCTGAGCTGTACCAATGGCATGTGCGGCTAGTCCTAAAGCCAGTCCGGAGGCACGTTCATCATTGATATGTCTCAGAATAAATGGAGAAAAAGCTGCACCAATCACACCAGAAAGAATCACGATCAGAATGACCATGCTGATGGGTGCATCCAGCAGGGTGGCAATATTAATCGCAATTGGAGTGGTCACTGCGCGGGTAGCAAACGCCATAATATCTGCAGAGGACATATGCAGCAGATAAGCTAGTCCCATCGGCAAGGCGACAGCACTGATACTGGCAAAAACCAAAATGCCGATAATGGCTTTGAGCGGCAAGTCATCGTAGCGCATCGCGGCCAAAGGGATAGCAAGTGCGACGGTCACATAGCCGAGTAAATGGTTGAAAAGTGGATTAACTTCATCCATGTAATTTTCATAGGGAATGCCGAGCGCAAATAAAATCACCAGTACAAAGAACATGCTGAACACGATGACGGGAATTTGCGGAATGAACCGGTTACAGGGTTTGGCAATCAGATAGGCGATGAGGGTAACCGCAAAGCCATACAAAATAGATAACATGCGGAACTCCTATAACCAGCGCTTGGCCATTTTGGCGTAAATCCATAAAGGAATCAGGGTGCTGAAAAACATGATGAACAGAAAGGCCGGAATTTTCTGGCCCATATGTACCAGCATCATCAGTGCACCTGCACTGACAGGCAGGAAGGCAAAGGCGCTTTCCTTCATGAGCTTGTTATTGGTATCGACCAGGCGAGCAGGAAGCTTGCCAAAATAGCGCCAGGTAAACAGCGCAATTAAAAGGCTCAATAATCCGACCAGATTACCTAATTCAGGATGATTCAGTTGGGTCATTAACCAGACTGAAGCTTCCCGAAAGACAATAATTAGTAAAAGGGTGCCGATCCATGCCGGCCAATCTATTCGTTTTATCCAGTTCATTGCTATGATCATTAATATTAATAAGTTTACTTATCAAGTTTTACTCGATCTTTGACTGGATTTCAAACGCTTCCAGTGGACGTTGAAATTGCTGCGCCTGTTTGCCCAGGATTTCATCTAAAGGTAAATGCGCCTGTTTAATCAACTGTTCCAGTTTCTGTGGGGCAATTCGAATATGCAGATGTAGTTGGCCTTCATCATCATAATGTTCTGACTGGATCACATTCAGACCATAGAGCTGGTTGCGCAGCTTGCCATAAGCGGGTTTCAAGATTAAATCGAAAGACTGTAGTTGCCCCATCAAGGACTCATGTACTGCTTTACGCAGCAGGTCAATTCCTTCGCCACTATGTGCCGAAACATAGACCCGTTCCGGTTCACCTGGACGTCGATAAATAATTTTGGCTTCTTCACCGCTACAGTCAATTTTATTGTAAACCTGCAAGATCGGCACATCTGCACCAATTTCTTTCAGCACTTTTTCTACAGCTTCAATCTGCTCCAGCATTTCTGGGCTGCTTGAATCAATGACATGCAGTAACAGCGTGGCTTCTACGGTTTCCTCCAAAGTTGCTTTAAAGGATTCAACCAGCGAATGGGAAAGGTTACGGACAAAACCTACCGTATCGGCCAGCACCAGATTGCCAATCCCATCCCATTCCAGACGCCGTAAAGTAGGGTCCAAGGTTGCAAACAGCTGATCGGCTGCATAGACATCGCTGTTGGCGAGTAAATTAAACAAGGTGGACTTGCCGGCATTGGTATAACCGACCAAAGATACCGTCGGCACAGCAGCTTTTTGACGAGCAACACGGCCTTGCATCCGGGTCTGGCGGACTTTATCAATGCGTGCCTTGAGCTGTCCCATACGGATACGCAGCAAACGGCGGTCAGTTTCCAGCAGGGTTTCACCCGGGCCACGTAAACCGATCCCGCCTTTCTGGCTGTCGAGATTGCCACGACTACGAATTAAACGCGAAGATAAATGTTGTAGCTGTGCCAGTTCGACTTGCAACTTGCCTTCATAGGTACGGGCACGCTGGGCAAAAATATCCAGAATCAGTTCAGTACGATCGACCACGCGGCATTTGATCACCTGTTCCAGATTACGGGCTTGGGCTGGGGTCAGGGCATGGTCAAAAATAACCAGGTTGGCCTCCAGTTCTTCAACACGTTCGGCGATTTCTTCTGCCTTGCCGGAGCCGATAAAAAATTTGGCATCGGGTTTCACCCGCTGAGCATAAATATGTTCCAGAATTTCAGCATCTGCAGACTGGGCCAGCAAACGAAACTCTTCAGCATCAAGGTCATCCAGCATTTGTACGCTGACACTCACCAGAATGACGCGCTCTTTCCCTCGATGTTGTTGTAAATATTCCACTCAGGCCAATCTCCACTTGAAAACTTTAGTGTAGTTGAAAAAGGGCTGTGCAGATACTGAATTAGCACGGCTTTGGTTTAAAGTGCGCTGATAAACAGTTGTGCAAGTGTTACCAGTACCACGGCATAGATGAAGGTGCCGCCCAAAATATATTTGAGCACTTGTAAAGGCTGTGGTGTGTCGTTCGCGGGCTGAGTTTGATCTGGCATAGCTATGATCCTTTTCAATCTAATATTTCGATAGTTTTATTTTGAATGATTTTTTAATCCAATTAAAATTGAAGATATAGATGTTATTGGTCGATTTTTATTATCAATGCAAGTTGCGAATGAACAGTATAGAATGAGTTTAATTCGTGGATATTCCCTGTATCTCGCTTAGGATTTAATGACGTTTTTATGAACTCGACTGTACAAAACCAGACTCCAGATATCGAAGGCTTGGCCAAGTTTTTCCTGTATAGCCGGAAAATCACAGCTTCATTGGCTACCATTAGTGAAGGGTTTTACTTGGTTTTTCGTCATGGCTTATATAAAAATCCGAATAACCCGACCAATACGCGCTATGTGCAACATTTTTGCCGTCAGTTATGCAAAGTATTCAATATCGAAGTGCAGGTGCATGGCGAGATTCCACGTGAACCCGCCTTATGGGTCAGTAATCATGTGTCTTGGCTGGATATTGCCGTTCTGGGTTCCGGAGCGCGCGTATTTTTTCTGGCGAAAGCAGAAATCGAGAACTGGCCGATTCTAGGCAAATTGGCCAAGGGGGGGGGTACCTTATTTATTAAACGGGGTTCAGGAGATTCCGTCAGGATCCGTGAACAAATTACCGATTTTCTCAAACAGAATATTCCGGTGCTGTTCTTTCCTGAAGCGACGACTTCTGATGGACGAGCCATCAAAAAAGTGCATGGCCGGATTTTAGGCGCCGCGATTGAAGCGCAGCGTCCTGTACAAATCTGTCTGATTTGTTATGTGAATCAGCAGGGCGAACTGGATATGGTTGCGCCGTTTGTCAATGACATCAGTTTTGCTGCCCATGTCAAAAAAGTACTGGAAATGCCGCAAGTCATTGCACATTTAGTGGCTTTACCTGCAATTGCCACGGAAGGGCATACGGTTGAAAGCCTTACCCGTGTGGTCCAGGAAAAAATGCAGACTGGCCTAGTTGAACTTCAGTCACGGGTATTGAAAAAGCCTCAATAAGAGGCTTTTTTATGGTTTTTGTTCAAAGAATCAAACTTACATAAAGCCTTCAATAGGCAGCCACGACACCAGTTTAAGTCCAGCTTTCTGATACCATTTCATTTTTGGTTCTTTGGTAAACGTTTGAACGTCACCATTGGCTTTCTTGATTTTCCAGTTAATGTTCTGATTCGCATCCAGCACCAGTTTATACGCATATTTGCTTAAATTTTTGTCCATGGTGTCGTGTACTGCACGTGCCAAAGACGGACTGTTCAGCAACACGCCAATTTCAGTATTCAAATAGGCTGAACGCGGATCAAAGTTAAAAGAACCAATAAACACCTGTTTTTGATCCAGTGCCATCAGTTTGGCATGCAGGCTGGAACGGCTCAGTCCTTTCAGGCTGACTTTAGCTTTTTTCGAAATTTCCTCAGTATTGGCATTTAGGTGATTAGCTTCTGGGGCTGCTAGAAACTCATACAGCTGCACCCCATTTTCCAATAGATCCTGACGATATTTGGCATAAAAAGCATGCACTACGGCAACGTCATTGGCCTTAAAAGAGTTGGTCAGGACACGAACCTTGATATTCTCATTCGCCAATTTCTTTAAACGGTCTGCGCCGATTTTTTCCGGAACAAAATAGGCAGAGACAATATCGACACTTTGTTCAGGTTTTTCCAGACGCTGTAATAACTGGAAATTCAGGTGTTCTTCGGTTTTGGCCTTGGCTTTGATTTTGCTCGGTGGATCTTTGACTACTTCGGCTTCCACCCAATCCAGCTGAATGTTTTGTTCCAGCCATTGGTCAAAGGCTCTGGAACGATTGGCCAGATCCAGATAATTTTGAGTGGCTGGATCCTGACTATGGGTTTCTAGCTGTTGTTTTAAGCTTGGAAAACGTAAGCCATGATGCCGTGGATTCACCACCTCTTGTACCGGATAGGCATAATCATCATTCCAGTATTCATCGAAGGAATGAATGATTTCATCCGATGCTGCACCGACCAGCATCACATCGACATCAGAGAACTGATAGCTTTCACTGACATTATAATACTGGTTACTCATATTGCGCCCGCCAATCAAGGCAATCTGGTTATCGGCAATAAAGCTTTTATTGTGCATGCGGCGGTTAATGCGCTTTAAATCCAGCACCATGTCCATGGCGCGGTATTTACGAAAGCGATAGGGATTATACAGTTTGACATCGATATTTTGATGCTGGTTTAAGGCCAGATAAATCCCTTCCATTTTCTTGGCATTATTGTCATCCATCAACAGGCGCACTTTTACGCCACGATCTGCTGCCTGAATAATCGCATGCAGAGCGAGGGCACCGATTCGGTCGTTATCCCAGATGTAATATTGTAGATCCAGACTGCGTTCCGCTTTATTAATCAGCTGAATCCGAGCAGCCAGTGCTTCAAGCGGATCATACAGCACGCGATAACCAGTCAACCCGATGTTCTGATCACGTAAAGGTTCAACAATTTGTGCCAGGCTGGTTTGCGAGGTATCCGTTTCAAATGCCATCTGGCTTGGCTGTTCGGTTTGCTTGGGTAAGGTGCTACATGCAGGTAGACCCAGAACCAGGCTACAGCTCAGTAAAATGCCGGCTTTATAGCGATGAGTGCGTATAAAACTTGAGGATTGAAGGTGAACTTGATCGCGGGGAGCAGTGGCCATATAAGTCGAAGAATGAAAAATTAGAATTGAGTATAATTGCCAGCTATGAAAAGATAAATATAAAGCCAGTAATCTGCTGCTCGACTGAATAAGGCCAATTTATGTGGGATTCGAATTCCGTACTGTTTTATTTTTATCTGGGAATGGCGATTTTAGCCATCTGGGCTGTGGCTCAGGCATGGTCGAGCCAATCACGTACCGAAACCATTCATCCCTTTAAAGCTTTTGCTCATTTGCTGGCGTTTTATTTTGCCTATTTATTAATCCCTTTGGTTTTCTTCAGTATTTATGCTGGATGGACGGGTTATTATTCACTGCATGAAGCCATTTTTGTATTTTTACTCAGTGGGGTTTTGACTTATGCACGCTTTATCGAGCCGCATTTAATTCAAGTGAAAACGACACAATATCAGATCAATGCAGATAAACGTTTAAAGCAGCCGGTGAAAATCGCCCTGATCGCAGACTTACATATCGGTCTTTTTTCGGGTCATGAGCGTCAGTTGCGACAAATTGTACACAAATTAAATCATATTCAACCTGATCTGGTGGTGGTTGCTGGCGACTGGACTTACGAGCCAGAAAATAAACTGGCACAGGAACTGGCGGTTTTAAAAGAGATTCACGCTCCGGTCTATTCAGTCAATGGTAATCACGATGAGCAATATCCCGGACCGCCGATTCGAGAGTTATTGCACTATGCATTGCAAGTCAATCAGGTTATGGATATTGAAGGTCAAATTGTCGAATTTGATGAATTCCGACTTTTGGGCGTAGGCGACCTCTGGGCTGGTAAAGCCGATATGCGCAGTTTGCCCGACCTGCCTCAGGACAAGCCTTGGGTCATTCTTTCGCATAACCCTGATACGGTCGATATGATTCCGAAACTGCCGACGCGCCCTCTGATGCTGTCTGGACATACTCATGGCGGACAGGTGGAACTGCCTTGGTTAACTAATTACGTCATGAAAAAGGTTTCAATTTTGGGACATAAAAAGGGTATGTATCGTCATGAACATGCAGATGTGTTCGTGACTGTTGGTACCGGCTTGGTCGGTGTACCTTTCCGTTTCCGGGTGCCGCCTACTATTGATATTATTGAACTGATTTAAATTCAGTCGACGTGCTGTACCGCGTTAACTTATGATCCAGACCAGAATCAATAACACCACCGCGACGGCCGCCATCATCCAAATTTTCTTTTCGATTTTTCGGGTTGGCACATTTTCACGTAATTGTTGCGCAGTGATTTCAGCTTCTGTGGATGTGCTCAAACTAGGATGGGTGGGGATTTCCAGTGGCGGTGTCACCAGGTCGATATCACCGGCATCATCACTAAAGCGTGGACCGGTACTTTCATGCTTCATGACCACATCATGTTCCCGCACAATTTCATCAATCACTTGCAGTGCCTGAGCTTCATCCAAGGGTGTATTCTCGGTGATATAGCGAACAGCTTCTAATTTTTTATCATCTTCCAGCAAAATAATGATATTGACCAACTGCTCCTGCGAGAGGTATTCGATAAGATCCTGCATGGCCTTGCCTCATTTTTTGAATTGAGTTCATTTGATTGTTGAGCAAATTTAACGAGATAAGTAGCCGAATTTTGTTGTGAAATCATAAAAAAGCCAGCATCGAGTGCTGGCTTTTGAATCAATCTAAAATCTTAGATCTGATTGTTTACATCATCATTTTTGGTTTCACGAATCAGTAAAAACGCGACAAGCGACAGGATAGATGCTGCGGTCAGGTAATAACCGACTGCAGACAAACCATAGGCCGTTGCCAGCTTGGTTGCGATTAGCGGTGCAAATGATGCACCGAAGATGCCTGCCAAGTTAAAGGTTAATGCAGAACCCGTATAACGTACTGAAGTCGGGAAGATTTCAGACAATACCGTACCGATTGGCCCATAAGTTAAGCCCATGATCGCCAGACCAATACACAAGAACAGGAACACCACCAAAGTGCTGCCAGATTCAAGCATATCTGCAAAGAAGATACCGAAGATCGCAGAAATGACACATACCGCAATCGAAGTGGTCTTACGGCCAAATTTCTCAGCCAATACTGCTGAAAGCGGGATAAAGGCAGCAAAACACAGGGTCGCAACTAACTGCAATTGCAGGAATTCTTCACGAGAATAACCAAGTTGTTTGGTTCCCCATTGCAGCGCAAATACCGTAGTAAGATAGAACACAACGAAAGTACAGATTGCAGCAATCGTACCCAGAACCAGCATGCGGGAATGCTTTTTGAATACCTGAACAAAAGGAACATTCACTTCTTTCTGTTTATCCAGCACTTTTTGGAAAGCAGGTGTTTCATGCAATTTTAAACGAATCCATAAACCCACAATTACCAACAAGGCACTTGAGATAAACGGAATACGCCAGCCCCAAGCCATAAAGTCAGCTTCAGACATGAAAGCGCCAAGCGTCAGGAAAGAACCTGTTGCCAGAATAAAGCCGATTGGAGCACCCAGTTGCGGGAACATGCCATACCAGGCACGCTTGCCTTCAGGGGCATTTTCAGTTGCAAGAAGTACAGCACCTGACCATTCACCACCTAGACCCAAGCCCTGACCTAAACGGCACAGTGCAAGTAACAATGGCGCAGCAATTCCGATTTGCGCATAAGTTGGTAACAGGCCAATCGCAACGGTTGAAATCCCCATAGTTAGCAAAGCTGCAACCAAGGTGGCTTTTCGTCCGATCCGGTCACCTAAATGACCAAATAATGCTGCACCAATCGGACGGGCAATAAATGCAATGGCAAAAGTCGCAAGAGACTGAATGGTTGCGGTCATTGGATCTGTACTAGTAGGGAAGAACAGATACGGAAAAATAATGACAGCAGCGGTGGCATAAATATAAAAATCGAAGAATTCGATTGTGGTGCCTACCAAGCTTGCTGTTAAAACGCGAAATTTTGAATTTTGTGCTGGCTGAGCAGCAGAATTAGACGACGCCATGGAAAACCTTACACTTACTAAAAATAAAAAAACTTAGTTTTAAAAGCGTAATCTTTTTAAAAAAGGCGTAATTTTTTAAAAAAACAACTGCAATCTTCTCGCTTCAACTCGCTCAGGGTCACTGAAATGAAAAAGGAGATGATTAAATCACGTAAAGATAGATAGACAGAAAATGTGATCCTGCGCCTATCAATACAAATATGTGCCAGATAGCGTGGGTATATCTTACTCTTTTTAAAGCGTAAAACAATGCACCCACGGTATAAGCGAGTCCACCAATGATGAGAAAGGTTAAAGATTGAGCACTTAAATATTGCTGCATGTCATCAATCACCAGCAGCGCCAGCCAGCCCATGGCCAGATAAGCCGCCAAAGAAAGTTTCTGGAAACGATGAATGAAAACGAACTTGAAAAGTGTGCCAAGAAGGGCAATCACCCACAGCGCAATCAATAAATACTGGGCTTTGGCGGTCGGAATGGCAATTGACAGGAAAGGGGTATAGGTTCCGGCGATTAAATAATATATCGCAGTATGATCGACTTTTTTATAAAAATAACGGCGGTCTGCCGCAGTGGCCATGTGATAGAGCATAGAAGCAGAAAATAACAGAATCATGCTCAGCGCATAAACCCACAGTCCAATCCATTGTCCAGTACTGAGGTAAGAACCTTTAATAATCAAAAGAATACCAGCAACAATGGACAGTCCGGCACCTACACCATGACTAATATAGTTAATTCGTTCCTCATTTTGATCATAATCTGAAACCAGTGGAGCATTCTGCATGATTGTCATTCTTCTTCAAATATACACTTGTATAGTAATTCAATTTTGCTTTTAGGTTAAGAAGATTTAAACTTGATGCGCAATTCATTTCAGGTTTTATCTATGTCAACGTTGACAACTCTCTCAGATCAGGAACAGCAATTCTTGGACACCTTTCAGCAAGCTGTTGAAAGGGATCAATTTGATCGCCTGATCTTAAGCCAGTATAAAGGTGAACTGCAGGATTTAGAGAAAATGACCTTGCGAGTCATTCCATTAAATGAACAGCGCGTATTGAGCTGCCTGTATCGTTACAAGACCCAGGATGTCACCAAAAATTATCCTTTAGATGAAGCATTATTCCAGGTTACTTCACTACTGGCGTGTTGTAAGCAAGCCAATCTGATCACAATTGATGAAGAATTACAGTTGAAAAAAAACAAGAAAAAAGCCATGTTGACACGGAGTAAACATAAAGTAGCGATGAATCAGGCGAAGCCTGTTGAACAAGGTCATGACCGGATTAAACAACGTTTTGTCGATCAGGACAGTATCTTTCTCCAGCATCTCGGGATTACCGATCAAAAAGCGCAAATCATTCCGAGCATGGCGCGCAAATGGAAGCAGATTAATAAGTTTGTGGAAATTTTCTCAGGTGCCTTGGCGCAGATTAAGCCACAGGCTGAAGGCCTGCGCGTGGTGGATTTTGGTTCGGGTAAGGGCTATCTGACCTGTGCTTTATATGACTATATGCGAAAACATGGTCAAACGCCGTATGTCACCGGGGTAGAGCTTAATCCGAAAATGGTCGAGTTCTGCCAGAATGTCGCGCAGCAATCCGGTTTTGATCAGCTGGACTTTTTCCAGGGGGATGTGCGTACCTATGCACCGGAACGTCTGGATGTAATGATTGCCTTGCATGCCTGTGATGTAGCAACAGATTTTGCGATTCATAGCGGGATTCGCCTGAATGCACAGATGATCATGTGCGCACCGTGTTGTCATAAGGAATTGCGTCCACAGTTGCAGGCACCAAAGGTATTGAGCCCGATGTTACAGTTTGGCATTCATGCCGGACAGCAGGCTGAAATGCTGACCGATACCATTCGTGCTTTATTGCTCAAAGCTTATGGTTATGAAACCAAAGTTTTTGAGTTCGTGGCGCTGGAACATACCAGTAAAAATAAAATGATTCTGGCGACAAAGCGCAAAGACTATCAACAACCCGATCAGGCGATTCTGGCACAAATCCAGGCACTAAAAGAGATGTATGGGATCCAGAAACATTCACTGGAATTGTTGCTTAATGATCAATGGGATCAGCAGGGAATCGGATCTAAATGCTAAATAGTCCAGAACTTAAAATAGTTTCCGGAAGCTGGAAAGATTTGGCAGTGTATGCCAAAGCGATTCGTGAAGCGGTGTTTATTCAAGAACAGCATATTGCAGCTGAAGATGAGTGGGATGCTGAAGATGCGGTTGCTATACATTTCGTTGTTTTTCAGCAGGATCAGGCGATCGCTACAGCACGTTTATTGTCAAATAACAGTATCGGTCGGGTTGCAGTCCTAACCACAGCACGCAGTTTAGGTGTTGGTCAGTGCTTGATGCAGGCTGTGATTGACTATGCGCGTGCAGAGCAGCGTGGGTTGGTCAAGCTATCTTCGCAAGTACATGCCATTGGCTTCTATCAAGCGCTGGGATTTGAAGCTCAAGGCGAGGAATATCTGGATTGTGGTATTCCGCATATTGATATGTATTTAAAGCTTTAATTTTCAGCCATTCAAATATGAAAAAGCGAGGCATTGACCTCGCTTTTTGATGCATAGACTGAATCTGGATCAGTGGCCATGCGCTGGATTTGAGCTGTGCTCGGCATTATCCATATTGGCATGTTCTTCAGCTGACATATTGTGTTCAGCAGCTGTCGTATCTATAGGAGCAACATTATTGGCAGCTTCACGTGCTTCACGATCCGCCTGCGCTTTGGCAATGGCTTCTGGAGACATCGTCGGTGCATTTTTAAAAGCATGCTGCTGGGTAGTCTGTTTATTTTGCTGGCTTGGCATGTAATCCGGTTCATTACTTATCGCGAGCCAAAAAATAAGCATGAATAATCCACCTAAAATACAGAAGATGATAAGTGCTTTCCAGCCCCAAGGAGATTTTTCAGGTGAACTGTGATCAGTCATAGGTCTTACCCACGTGGATATCAAACTTATGTAACTTTATAACATAAATTGATCAAAAAGCAGATCGAAATCTGTCATCAGATGAGTCTATCCAGTGCATTAAGCAAATCCAGAAGATAAAAAAGAGGAAACACGTTCCTCTTTTATTTAAGTGCCTAAGTTATTGAATCGGCTGGGCGTGTGCTGCGCGATCTTTGAGGAGTTGTGGGGCTTTGAAGCGTTCGCCATATTTATTTTCAAGTACTTTGGCACGGGTCACGGCTTTGGCTAAACCATACTGATTCAGGAATTGTACTGCACCGCCCGTCCAGGCGGCAAAGCCAATACCAAAAATGGAACCGACATTGGCATCAACGACAGATTCCAGGACACCTTCTTCCAGACAGCGCACGGTATCTAATGCCTGTACAAATAGGAAGCGGTCAATCATTTCCTGTTCAGAAATATCGTTGTCTTTTTTCCAGTAGCTGAGACCAGACCAGAGCTGCTTTTTGGCATCGGCCGGATAATCATAAAAACCTTGGCCGGCAGCCTTACCTTTACGGTTAAATTCGTGAATCATGCTGTGAATCACCTCATCCGCAGGTGATTTAGTGATGGTCTGACCTTGTGCTTCTAAAGCTTTATATCTTTCATTGGCCACATGTTCAGACAAGGTCAAGGACACTTCATCCTGAATCGCCAACGGACCCATCGGCATACCGGCTTTGAGTGCAGCCATTTCAATTCGCGCCGGATGTACACCTTCTGCCAGCAGGCGTAAACCTTCCTGCACAAAGGTACCAAACACGCGGCTAGTAAAGAAACCACGGCTGTCATTCACCACAATCGGTAATTTGCCAATTTGCTGCACGAAATCGAAAGCTTTGGCCAGCGTTTCTGGCGAGGTATTTTTACCTTTGATAATTTCCACTAGCTGCATTTTATCGACCGGACTGAAGAAATGCAGGCCGATAAAGTTCTGATCATTTTTTGAAGCCTGGGCTAATTCTGTGATCGGCAGGGTCGAGGTATTCGAAGCCATTACGCCGTTGCTGGCAAGATATTGTTCTGCCTCTTGTGTAACTTGAGCCTTGAGCGTGGGATTCTCAAATACGGCTTCAATGATCAGGTCGCAACCGGCTAGATCTGCATTCGATGCAGTTGTTTGAATCAGGCTTAAAACCTGATCTCGTTTCTCGGCTGATAAACGCCCTTGAGCGAATTTTTTATCCAGCAGTTTCTGGCTATAGGCTTTGCCTTTTTCAGCTGCTTCGATTGAAATATCTTTTAATACTACAGGAATGCCTTTGCTGGCAGTGGCATAGGCGATCCCAGCACCCATCATACCCGCACCTAGAATACCGACTTTAGTGGCTTTCCACCTTTCAAGACCTTGAGAGCGACTGGCGCCGGACTTGATTGCATTCAGACCATGCCAGAAGGTGCCAATCATATTTTTAGAAATTTGACCGGTCGCCAAATAAGTAAAGTAACGCGATTCAATGGTCAGGGCAGTATCGACATCGACCTGTGCACCTTCTACCGCAGCCGACATGATCGCTTCAGGTGCAGGGTAGCAGCCTTTGGTTTTATCGCGCAGCATCGCCGGAGCAATTGCCAGCATCTGTGCAACTGCTGGTGTCGAAGGGCTACCACCCGGAATTTTATAGCCTTTTACATCGAATGGCTGCTGAGATTTTAGATTGGCTTTGATCCAGGCAATGGCCTTTTCTAGCAATTCATCTGTACTGTCTGCGATCTCATGAATCAACCCTAAAGATCTGGCTTTATCGACTCCAAACTGTTTGCCTTCCATTAATAAAGGAAGGGCATTTTGCAGACCGAGCAGGCGGACGCTACGGACGATACCACCGCCACCTGGTAATAAACCCAGTGTGACTTCAGGCAGGCCAAATTTGCTTTTAGGGTCATTCAGGGCAATACGATGATGGGCACACAAGGCAATTTCCCAGCCCCCGCCAAGCGCTGTACCATTCAGTGCAGCAACGACAGGAATACCGCGAGTTTCGATATAGCGTAGTTTGGCTTTCATCTCTTCAATCATATTGAAGAATTCAGTTGCATGTTCAGGAGTGGCTTGAATCAGTTCATCCAGATCGCCGCCAGCAAAGAAAGTTTTTTTCGCTGAACGGAAAATAATCCCGGCAATATCTTCATCTGCTTGTAACTGGGCAACGACTTCATCCAGTGCCGTGCGAAAGTCGGCATTCATGGTATTGGCAGACTGGTTTGGAGAATCAAACGTTAAAATAACAATATTATCTTCATTTTTTTGATATTGAATTGCGCTCATTATTTTTCTCCTTATACCAGTTCAATAATGGTTGCGATGCCCATACCGCCACCTACGCAAAGTGTAGCCAGACCCCGCTTTTTGCCCTGGCGTTCTAACTCGTCCAGTAATGTCCCTAAAATCATCGCACCAGTCGCACCGAGTGGATGTCCCATGGCAATTGCGCCTCCGTTGACATTCACCTTGGCAGGATCAACTTTCATTTCATTGATAAAGCGCATCACCACAGCAGCAAAGGCTTCATTGACTTCAAACAGGTCAATATCATCAATTGTTAAACCGGCTTTCGCCAAGGCCTTACGAGCGGCCGGGGCAGGGCCGGTCAGCATAATGGTTGGATCTGCACCGACCAGTGCCGTCGCCAATACTTTGGCACGTGGCTTGAGACCTTGTTCTTTTACTGCTTGTTCCGATGCGATCAAAACCACAGCTGCACCATCGACAATGCCTGAAGAATTCCCGGCATGATGCACATGATTGATAGCACCCACTTCAGGATATTTTTGCAGGGCAATTGAATCAAAGCCCATTTGCCCCATAGTGGCGAAACTTGGATTGAGTTTGCCTAGGCCTTCTGCGGTCGTTGTCGGTTTGATAAATTCGTCTTTGTCCAGAATCACCACACCGGCTTTGTCTTTTACCGGGATCACGGATGCATTGAAATGGCCATGGGCTTGAGCAGCAGCCGCTTTCTTTTGTGATTGTTCGGCAAACTGATCTACATCTGCACGGCTATAACCGTCAATGGTAGCAATCAAGTCCGCACCAATACCTTGTGGAATAAAGTCACAAGCCATATTGGTTTCAGGGTCCAGTGCCCAAGGACCACCGTCTGAACCCATCGGAACGCGGGACATGGATTCGACTCCACCTGCAACAACCAGATCTTCCCAGCCAGAACGGACTTTTTGTGCGGCCAGATTGACAGCTTCCAGACCGGAAGCACAAAAACGGTTAATTTGCACACCCGCCACATCATTGTCCCAGCCGGCAGCGATGGCAGCCGTTTTGGCAATATCGGCACCCTGATCACCAATTGGGGTGACACAGCCGAGCACGATATCATCTACTTTTGAGGTATCAAATTGATGACGAGCCTGAAGTTCATTGAGTAAACCAGTCAGTAATGAAATGGGTTTTACTTGATGTAAAGATCCATCTTTTTTGCCTTTTCCGCGTGGCGTACGAATGGCGTCAATAATATATGCCTCGCTCATAGCATGTCCCTTTTATTGATTTGATGAAAATTATTCTAATGACTCGAGTGTAATGCTTAATTTTTGAAGTGCAATGACGAGAACGGGCCAGATCATTTGAGCGATTTAGCCAATTTTAGCTATAAAAAAGCCTAAGCTTTTGCTTAGGCGGAGAGAACTGGTTTTATTATTAAATATTATTTCGCAACATCATTTGATTAATGATAGCCATGTAATTGACGATACAGACCCGGGGTTACACCCGTCCATTTTTTGAAGGCACGGTGGAAAGTACTGGTTTCACTGAAACCGACTTGTTGCGCGACATCTTCAAGGGTTAGATCCGGATTAAGTAACAGGTGAATTGCGGCATCACGGCGCAGGGCATCTTTCACACCTTGATAGCTTTTACCTTCGGCTGCCAGACGGCGACGCAAAGTTTGCGGTGATAGATAAAGCATCGACGCGACATCGTTTAATGTTGGCATTTCTTCGCCAATCTGGCTTTTCAGTACATCACGAATACGTGAAGTCAGTGAATTGGTATTTTTGAATTTCACCAGCAGTTGGGCCGGCGCTGCTTTCAAAAATTCCTCCAAGGTTTCTTCATTCTGGCGAATTGGTAGGTCCAGATAGTCCGCAGCAAAAGTGATCTCGGTACGTGGCATATCGAACTGCATTACCGGCGCAAAGAATAAAGCATCATATTCATCGGCATGGTCTGGACGAGGATAGCTAAAATGCACGCGTTCCAGTGGCAGGCGACGTTCAATGAGCCAAGACGCTAAGCCATGCCAGATCATCAGCATGCTTTCGGTAATGAAATGATCCGGATCCATTGCGTTTGGAATGAGTGGAACCAGACGAGCTTCGTGTTTGTCGCGTTCTAGGGTCACCGACCAGTCATCACCAAAGAGTTTGTAGAACTGGGAAGACAGTTCCAGTGCATCACCCAGAGTTTTGGCATGAATAATGAGCTGACACATGATCGCAAACGTACCCAGACGGCGTTGCTGTTTATCAAAGCCAACATGCTCGTCCTGAGTCACCATCCACAACATTTTTATAAAGCGGGTATATTGTTCAGGCGAAATACGGGCTTTGGGTTGATGCAGCAGCTCTGCTTCAATCCCGACGTGAGACAATAAAGTATCGACATCCATGCCCAGACGTTTAACGCCAGATAGAGCTGCATTGACGAAATGGATACTGATCGTATCACGACTCATGTTTAATCCTTCAGTCTCTTTAATGTTCACTAATAATTGACCTAAATGACGAAAAATAATAAAGCAATGGCAATTTACAAGAATACCTTTGCCATTTTCTTACATATTAGATTGCCGAAACTATCAAGGTAAATGGCTGAACATGACATTGTTTTTGTGCATTTATGTGCCTATTATGCTGAAAAAAGCAATATAAGTAGAGCAAATACTCCAATGTCATATGTATTAAAAGGATTGAAAATCCTCGACTTTTCTACACTTTTACCCGGCCCATTTGCCACATTATATCTTGCTGATTTAGGTGCAGAAGTTGTGCATATTGAATCACCGACCCGACCGGACCTGTTGCGATTAATGCCACCCTTTGCAAATGGACAAGCCACTTCACAAAGTTATTTGAATCGAAACAAGCAATCGGTTGCACTGGACTTGAAAGATCCTGCGAATATTGAACTGGTTAAATCCAAGATTGCAGATTATGACATTGTGATTGAGCAATTTCGCCCCGGTGTAATGCAACGTCTAGGCTTAGATTATCAAACCTTAAGCGAAATTAATCCAAAATTGATTTACTGTTCCATTACCGGTTATGGCCAAACTGGCACATATAAAGATAAGGCAGGGCACGACATTAATTATCTGGCTTTATCTGGAATTGCCGGACACAGTGGTCGGATTGAAAATGGCCCACCTGCCTTGGGAATTCAGGTCGCCGATGTTGCAGGTGGTTCCATGCATGCCGTGATTGCGATTCTGGCTGCGGTGATTGAACGCCAACAAAGTGGCAAAGGGCAATATATTGATATTTCCATGACCGATTGCGTGGTGACGATGAATAATTTGGCGGCTTCTGCCAGTCTGGCTGGCAATCAGCATCAACGGCCTGAATCAGGGTATCTGAATGGCGGTACTTTTTACGACTATTATGAAACCCAGGATGGGCGTTATTTGTCGATTGGCAGTCTGGAACCACAATTTATGCAGGGGCTGGCACAGGCTTTAGAGCTGCCGATTGTTTTGGAAAAAGGTGCTTCTTATGCCGCTGAAGATCATGCTGCGGTGAAACAGGCGATTCAGAATAAAATCAAGACCAAGTCATTGGCTGCATGGCAAACGCTGTTTGCCGCGCTAGACGTCTGTGTCGAACCGGTACTCAAACTTGAAGAAGCTTTACATTCTGATCTGGCCCAGCAGCGGGGATGGGTTGTACAGGTGCCACTCAAATCCAATAGTCAGCAAACCGAAGCACAACTGGCTTGCCCGATTAAATTTTCACGTTCCACGATACGTTATGAATTTGTAGGGCAGCAATTGGGAGAGAGTCAAAATTGGTAGAATTTTTAAAGTGTTAATAGAGTAGAGAGAAATCTTTCTATATGAAAATAAGTAATAATGATTGAAGAATTTAATCATTATTACTTTAAATTTAATCCAATGCTGTAAACACTGAGATCCGTGAAACTTTGGCAGGCTTATCAATAAAACCGCTATGAAATATGTATAAAAAGCATTTTATTGATAGGTTCAATCTCGCTATCCTTGCCGGCGATATAATAGAAACTACTAGCTGTACGCCATGTATTTATATACTGATTTCGATCAGCAACTGATTAATGAACGTGTTGCACAGTTCCGTGACCAAACGGAACGTTATTTAGCCGGTAAACTCACTGAAGATGAGTATCGTCCGCTTCGTCTGCAAAATGGTCTGTACGTACAGCGTTATGCGCCAATGTTACGTATTGCTGTGCCATATGGTTTGATGAACTCAAAACAACTTCGTAAAGTGGCTGATTTGGCAAAAGAATATGACCGTGGCTACGCGCATATTTCGACCCGTCAAAACATCCAGTTTAACTGGCCAGCGCTTGAAAACGTGCCGGATATGCTGGCTGAACTGGCCACTGTGCAAATGCATGCGATTCAGACTTCAGGTAACTGTATCCGTAATACCACGACGGATCAGTATGCCGGTGTGGTTGCAGGCGAAATTGCCGATCCACGTCCGACTTGTGAATTGATCCGTCAATGGTCGACCTTCCATCCGGAATTTGCTTTCTTGCCACGTAAGTTCAAGATTGCAGTCTCTGCGCTTGAAGAAACCGATCGTGCAGCCACTGCATTCCACGATATCGGTGTGTATATCGTGCGTAATGAAGCAGGCGAAATGGGCTATAAAATCAAAGTCGGTGGTGGTCTCGGCCGTACGCCAGTGATTGGCAGCTTTATTCGTGAGTTCTTGCCGCGTGAAGACCTGATTGCTTATCTGGAAGCAGTGCTTCGTGTATATAACTTGCATGGCCGTCGCGACAACAAATATAAAGCGCGTATCAAGATTCTGGTAAAAGCCTTAACACCAGCCGTATTTGCCGAGAAAGTTGAAGCTGAATTTGAACATACGATTAAAACACTGAAAATCGATGCAGACACCTTGGTGAAAATGGATGAGAACTTCACGCCATTTGACTACCAAGATTATGCAGATGAAGATTTCACTGAATTGTTCGCGCAATATCCGAAATTCAAACAGTGGTTCAACATCAATACCAATGCACATAAAGTGAAAGGTTATCGTATCGTGACGATTTCACTGAAACGTGCCGGGATTGCACCGGGTGATGTCAGCACCGAAGAAATGAACCTGATTGCAGACCTTGCCGATCAGTACACTTTCGGTGAGCTGCGTACTACGCATGAACAAAACATTTCCCTGGTCGATGTCCCACAAAAAGATTTGTTCGCTGTATGGCAAACCCTTGACCAAAATAACCTGGCACGTGCGCATATCGGTTTCTTGACCGACATCATCTGCTGCCCAGGCGGTGACTTCTGTTCATTGGCCAATGCGAAATCCATTCCGATTTCTGAAGCGATTTCCCGCCGTTTTGATGATCTGGATACGATTTATAACCTAGGTAAACTGGATCTGAATATTTCAGGTTGTATGAATGCCTGTGGTCATCACCACGTGGGTAACATCGGTATTTTAGGTGTAGACAAGAAAGGTGCAGAATTCTACCAGATCACTTTAGGCGGTAATGCCGATCATGATGCTTCGATTGGTGACATTCTTGGCCCATCATTTGCAGCCGAAGTCGTGCCGGATATCGTAGAAGAAATTCTGAATACTTATCTTGATCTGCGTCAGGATGGTGAAGAGTTTATCGATACTTATCGCCGTGTCGGCATTCAACCATTTAAGGAGCGTGCATATGCTTAATACCGCACTTCAAGTGCTCTCTAAAGATGGCACGATTGCAGACAACACATACCAATTAGTTGGTGAAGATGGTGTTTTGCCACAGGGCGATGTGGTTCTGACTGTGGAACAGTTAGACCAGATTGCCAATATATCAGGTAAAAAAGCATTGTACTTAACCGTCGATGCTTCTCCTGAAAACCATGAATTTCCACTGGACCAGCTAGACGCAATCTTTATCGAGTTTGCCGGTTTTAATGATGGCCGTGGTTATTCATTTGCAGCACTTCTTCGTCGCCAGGGTTTCCAGGGCGAACTGCGTGCTACTGGAGATGTATTCAAAGATGTACTGAATTACATGAAGCGTTCTGGTTTCGATACTTTTGTGATTAAAGAAGGTAAGGATATTCAGGAAGCTGCTGCTGGTTTGAATGATTTCAGAAATCCGTATCAGGCATCGACTGCGGTTGCACAGGCACATTATCAAACAGGTGCATAATTTAAATTAAGTTACTGTCAAAAAGCCGGATTGATTCCGGCTTTTTTATATCTTGATAAAAACCTTTAATTTTCTTCAAGTTGACAGTTGATCATCCAGTGAATTCCAAACTGATCGCTAAAGGCAGCATAAAGTGCGCCCCAAAAGGTCTTTTCTAGCGGCATCTCAATTTGACCATTCACCGATAAAGCATCAAAGAGTCGTTGTGCTTCAGCTTGTTCGCTGGCATCTAAGTTAATGGAAATATAGTGGTTATTACCTTGAATGAAAACGGTATTGGTTTGCGTGCAAAATTAATCATTCGTATCGGATGCCATCAGTTCTGTAAATTCGTTAATGGGAAGTGAGATATGCAGGATTTTATTTTTATCCGCTTCTGACAGCATGATCCCTTCTTCAGTTGGCATTTCACCATAACGACTCAGACTTGAAAATTCGCCTCCAAAAACTGATTTATAAAAATTAAAGGCTGCTTCAGCCTGACCTTGGAAATTGAGGTAATGATTCAGTTGCATGGGAGAACTCCCTTTTATTTACTTGCTTTAATCTACGCCACTTTGCGGTACTTTGCGTGAGCAAGCCTTATCAAAATGTAAGCGAAAAAAATCCTCCAGATGAGGAGGGTTTTTAACTCCCTCTCCTTATATGGGAGAGGGATGGGGTGAGGGAAGAGGTTAGAGTAATTCAATCGCTACAGCAGTTGCTTCACCACCACCGATACAGAGTGCAGCGATGCCTTTCTTGCCACCCGTACGTTTCAGCGCATGAATCAAAGTCAGGATAATACGTGAACCGGTTGAACCCACAGGATGGCCGAGAGCACATGCACCGCCATTGATGTTGACTTTTTCAGGATCTAGCTTGAACTCATCGATTGGGCACATGGTCACCATGGCAAAGGCTTCATTGATTTCCCAAAGGTCGACATCAGAAGCGGCCCATCCAGTTTTATCTAGCACTTTCTGGATTGCACCGACTGGAGCAATAGTAAACTCAGATGGATGTTGCGAATTCGATGCATAGGCAACAATTTTAGCCAAAGGATTCAACCCTTTTGCTGCTGCATTGTCAGCCGAGGTAATTACTAAAGCTGATGCACCATCTGAAATCGAGCTGGCATTAGCCGCCGTAATCGTACCGTCTTTAGCGAAAGCAGGACGCAAAGTTGGAATTTTATCGATGTTGGCATTGAACGGCTGTTCGTCTTTATCAACGACTACATCACCTTTACGGGTTTTAACTGTTACAGGCACGATTTCATCAGCAAAGTAGCCTTCATTGACCGCAGTTTGCGCACGCTTTAATGAGCGAATCGCAAAATCATCCATCTGCTCGCGGGTATAACCTTTAGTATTTGCCATATCTTGGGCAAATGAACCCATCAAGCGACCTGTTTCAGCATCTTCCAAGCCATCCAGAAACATATGGTCCTTGATTTCACCGTGACCCATACGGAAACCGCCACGTGCTTTTGGCAATACATAAGGAGCATTGGTCATGGATTCCATGCCACCTGCAACTACAATATTAGCAGAGCCGGCTTTAATCATGTCAGCCGCTTGCATGACGGCTTTCATGCCTGAGCCACATAATTTATTAATGGTGACCGCGCCAGTAGAATCTGGAAGACCAGCTTGACGCATGGCTTGACGTGCAGGACCCTGCTTTAAGCCTGCCGGGAGTACACAACCCATAATGACTTCTTCAATATCTGTTGGTTGCAGACCCGCACGGGCAATGGCTTCTTTAATGGTGACCGCACCCAGTTCGGGCGCAGTTACACTTGCAAGACTACCCTGAAAGCCACCCATGGCTGTACGTGCACCATTGACAATTACGATGTCAGTCATTGTTCTCTCTCCGTATGAGTTTTAATCAATTTTTTCAAACTTAAGCAGTATATTGAAAAAAACTCAGGATTGAAGCGTTAATCGCAGCGAAGCATAAACTGGATAGTTCTGTTAGCAAGATGAGAGACTTTCAATCCGGATATGCCCCATTTTGCTGAGTACAATACGCTGTTGGTTAGAAAGATGGGTAGAACAATAATAGAAACTACCATTTGAACCAATCGGCAAGGCAGTGTGCGCTTGATAAGTGACACTCGGTAAACTCAAAGTTCCTCGCCAACTCAGGTTGCCGTATTTGAGGTTAAGTACATCAATATGTAAAATTTGTTCGTCTACATCCACTTGCCTATTTTTATTTTTATCGATAAAAACCAACATGTTCTTGTTCCATTGATTGGCTTGGCAACTGAGAGAATCTTGGCTCGGGCAGATCACAATATTTTGGTGAAACACTGCGGCCTGGCTGCGTGCATAGCGATTAATTTGAGATAATTTGATCGGAATATTTTTGGCTTCCTGCTTAGATCGATATTCATGAAAGTACGGTAGAGCGATACTGGCGAGAATTGCAATCATTGCAATACAGATAATTAACTCAACAATAGTGAACGCTCTTGTTATTTTTTTATACATAGAGTTACCTGATTAATATATTATTTTTATAATAAAGATGTTATTAATTATACGTTTTTTATGCTTTATTGAGCGTGTAAATCAGTGCTTACTTAAGTTTCAAGAAAGCTGTTAAAAATAATTGGCAATCACAATAGGTCATTCAGAATAAAAAATTGAGTAAAAAATTACTGAATTACAACGGAAATTGTAAGTAATTTTGTCAATAATTTACTTGATTAGATTAATCAAGCACTTGGAAAAATAATAAAGTGTTTGTATGATGCCATGTGAATAGCTTAAGAATAATACTGGGGTAATAAAAAGCCTATCTCAGGATGGCCTATTACGGGCTTGAGCTTGAACAACAATTGTTATCTCTGGAGGATAAATCCATGAAAATGAGTCGTATTGCTTTAGCTATGCTTGTAGCTGCACCTTTTGCTGCTGCCAATGCAGGCGTAACTGTTACTCCGTTGATGTTAGGTTATACCTTCCAAGACACTCAGCACAACAATGGCGGTGACGATGGTGAGTTAACCACCTTTGGTCAAATGGAAGATGATTTATTTGTAGGCGCGGCGATTGGTGTTGAATTAACGCCATGGCTAGGTTTTGAAGCTGAATATAGCCAGGTTAAAGGCGATATGACTGATCTACCTGGTGCTGAATACAAAGGTCAGAATATTGCGGGTAACTTCTATGCAACTTCTGATGTATTCACTGGTAACTATGACAGCAAAGTGAAGCCATACATGCTTTTGGGTGCGGGTCACTACAAATATGAATTTGATGGCGCTACAGATGCTGCTATTGGTCGTGCAGGTCGTGGTCTTGAAGAAGAAGGTACTTTAGGTAACGCTGGTGTTGGTGCATTCTGGCACATCAACGATGCATTAGCGCTACGTACTGAAGCTCGTGGTACTTACCACTTTGACGAAAAATTCTGGAACTATACAGCACTTGCTGGTCTTAATGTTGTTCTAGGTGGTCGTCTGAAACCAGCTGCTCCAGTAGTTGAAGTTGCTCCAGTTGAGCCTGTAACTCCAGTTGCTCCAGCGCCACAAGAGTTGACTGAAGACCTGAACATGGAACTTCGTGTGTTCTTTGATACAAACAAATCAAACATCAAAGATCAATACAAACCAGAAATCGCTAAAGTTGCTGAGAAGCTAGTTGAATATCCAAACGCTACTGCTCGTATCGAAGGTCACACTGACAACACTGGTCCACGTGCACTAAACGAACGTTTATCTCTAGCACGTGCTAACTCTGTTAAATCTTCGCTTGTAAATGAATACAATGTTGATGCATCTCGCTTGTCTACTCAAGGTTTTGCTTGGGATCAACCGATTGCAGACAACAACACTAAAGAAGGTCGTGCTATGAACCGTCGTGTATTCGCGACAATCACTGGTAGCCGTACTGTTTTAGCTGAACAACCAGTTGCTCAATAATTCATTATTGAACACTCATTAAAAAGGCAGCTCTTCGGAGCTGCTTTTTTTGTGTCTGTATTTTGACTACACTTAGCCTGTTAAGATGTCGTTGAGTAAAAATATGAGTGTCGAAATTCCTGAAGACTTGCAAAATCTGGAAGCCAATAGCGGAATTTTTTCGATTTGGATGATTTTTCATCATTATGGGATTGATCTGCATATTCCGGACTTGGTTCAGCTCTGTCGCCATGATCCCGAGATGGGAACTTCAACTATTGCCCTTGCTGTTGCTTTGCGGACCTTAGGACTGGATGTCACTTTTTTTAGTGAATATGATGCAGACAAACAGCCGGTTGAGCTTGAGTTTTATCAACAAGCACATCGCTTAAATATTCCTGTTATAGAACAGCCATTGTCTTATGCAGAAATTCAGGAAAATGTAGAAGCAGGCTGTTTTGTGATTGTATTTTACGATACCCTAGAAGGTGTGGGTAATCATTCATTAGTTTATGCAATCGATGAAAATGAAATCAGCTTCTTTGATAGCTTTGAGGCAATGCCGGCGCATGTGTTTGAGCAGCAACGTCGAGTAGACGGAATTTGCCAGCAAGCGATTGTGATTGATGACCGTAACTTTGTAATGCGAAATAGCTAAAATAAAGAGATTAAAAAAGCAGTTCTGAGACTGCTTTTTCATTATTGGCTGGGTTATTCCTGATCAAGTTTCATCGGCTGCACATCCATCTCTTGATAAGAGACCAGTTTGGTTTTTTTCTTCCATTTGTATCCGAACCAGATGGCCAGGAATAGCGGAATACTGATATAGGTCGATAGCACACCCATCCATTGACCGGCCAAAACATCCTGATAGTTCTGTCCAAGGACGACAATCGCACACAGGATAAACGCAAACCAAGGGGCGAAAGGAAAGAATTTAGCGCGATAAGCCAGATCTTCCAGTTTATATCCTTGTGCCAGATAACCTTTACGGAAGCGGTAATGGGAAATGGCAATACCGAGCCAGACGATAAAGCCACACATCCCCGACATGTTTAGCAGCCAGTTAAAGACTTCCTGTTCACCAAAGAAAGTAGTCAGGAAGCACAGAGCTGCGATCGCCGTAGTGGCATAGAGTGCATTCATTGGCACACCACGCGGGTCTAGACGCGCAAACATTTTAGGTGCACTGCCTTTACGCGCCATATCAAATAGCATACGGGTAGATGAATACATGCCCGAATTACCCGCAGATAGAATAGCGGTCAAGATCACCGCATTCATGATACTGGCGGCAAAGGCAAAACCGGCTTTTTCATACAATAAGGTGAATGGCGAAAGCGCAATATTATCTGTTGCAGCGGCCTGTAATAAACGAGGATCATTATAGGCAATCAATGTGCCGATAATGAAAATACACACAATATAAAACAACAGGATACGCCAGAAAATCTGTTTGATGGCCACCGGAATAGTTTTCTTTGGATCTTTTGATTCACCTGCCGCCACACCGACCATTTCGGTACCCTGGAAAGAGAATCCGGCAATCATCGCCACGCCAATTAATGCCTGGAAACCACCGACAAAGGGTGCATCACCAATGCTCCAGTTGGCAAATGCTTCCGCACCCGGGGTGAGCATGATCTTCATGATCATCCAGATTCCGATGATGATAAAGGCAATGATCGCGAGAACTTTCACCAGAGAAAAGAAAAATTCGGATTCGCCAAAGCCTTTTACTGTCAGGGCATTAATCCCGAAAATAATGGCAAGGAAAATGGCGCTCCAGTACACGCCCGGAATATCGGGAAACCAGAATTTCATAATGAACTGAACGGCAACCAGCTCAAAAGCCACGGTAATAGCCCAGTTGTACCAGTAATTCCAACCTAAAGCGAAACCAAAACCACCTTCGACATATTTGGTGCCGTAAGTGAAAAATGCACCTGAGGTCGGATTGTGCGTGGCAAGTTCACCCAAGCTGGTCATCAGGAAATAAATCATGATCCCAATCAGTACATATGCAAGTAGTGCACCACCTGGTCCAGCATTGGCAATGGTCGCCCCTGAGGCCAGGAATAGACCTGTACCAATTGATCCGCCAATGGCGATCATATTCAGATGACGAGCACCCAGCTTACGCTGCAGCTGCATCGTGTTTTGCGTTTCGCTCATCATGATTCCTTAACATTTTTTTGAGTGCTGGCGAAGAGCACTTTAAAGCCTTGTTGATCCGCTTTCACTGTGCAGCGACCAAAGTTTTGTTCAATCAGGGTCGGGTAGTTCAAGAAACGGTTGGCCACGATCCAAAGCTCGCCGCCCGATTTTAAATGACGACGTGAGGTTTTACACAAGGTTTCACTTGCTGTGTAATCGGTCTCGATTCCCATATGAAAAGGCGGATTACTCACAATGGCATGCAAGAACAAAGGTGCATCCTCAATACCTGTAACCGCTTTGATTTCAATCTGTTCAGGAGTGAGCTGATTTTCTTCAAATGTCATTTGTGTAGAAGCCAATGCAAAGGCATCAACATCCATGGCAAAAATCCGGTTTTTCGGATTCAACTTTGCCAGATACGCGCTAATCACCCCCGCACCACAACCAAAGTCGGCAATTTTACCTGAAGTGACTTGTGACAAATAAGGTAATAGCGTCGCAGTTCCTACATCCAAACGGTTTTGACTAAAGACACCTGGAAGGGCGCAGATATTCAGATCGCCATTTGGTGTCGAAACGGTATAACGCTGCGCCCAGTCTGCAAGTGCTTTTTTCTCGACCGTATGCTCTAGAACCAATTGCCAAAGCTGGCAATGACGTGCGCTGTCAAGTTTGAGAGTTTTACCAAAAGGCTGCAACTGTTTGGCTGCGCGTTCTATTCCGCCTTTCTTTTCACCAACCAAGAAAACACTGCTACCCGGTTTAAACTGCGCTGCCACAGTATGCAGCAAATAATTCAACAGTTCTTTAGACTTGGGTACAAAAATAACCGCCTGATCAAACTCAGCTTCAGGCATCTCTGCACCAAAATGCACATCTGCTTGTTGTGACTGGAAATATTGAAAATCATTAAAATTCCATGTCCAGACAGCGGGATTGATAGAGGTATCGAATTCAGCGAGCAGATCATCTGTCGGTGCATTAATCAATAGGATGCGACCCGACAAAAAATCATATTGTCTTAATAAAACTTCGCTTTTAGGATCCATAGGTATCTCTCCAATATAAAGAACACTGCCTAAGTCTGACCTAGACAGTGTTCTTTGGACATGAAATTACTTCTTTGTTTCAGGAAGTACTACATTCAGAATAAGGGCAGCGATACCACCAGTAGCAACGCCTGAACTAAAGATATTACGGAATAACTCAGGAAGATGTTCAAGAATTTGTGGAACTTGTGCAACACCTAAACCCAGTGCTAATGAAATCGCAATAATCAGCAGGGCACGACGGTCCAGATGGACACCAGACAGAATGTTAATACCAGAGGCTGCGACTGCACCAAACATCACCATCACTGCACCACCCAGTACCGCTTGCGGAACGGCCTGAATAATACCAGCAACTGCAGGCAACAAACCAAGAATAACCAGCAAAGCAGCAATCCAGATGCCGACATAACGACTCGCTACACCCGTCAACTGAATTACACCATTGTTCTGTGCAAATACCGAACTTGGGAAGGTGTTAAAAATACCGGCAAGGAATGAATTCGCGCCATTCACCAGTACACCGCCTTTAATGCGCTGCATCCATTTTGGACCATCAACTGGCTGGTTGGAAAGCTTTGAAGTCGCAGTGATATCACCAATCGCTTCTAAAGAAGTCACCAGATAAATGAATGCCATCGGAATAAACAGGCTCCAGGAGAAGCTTAAACCGAAATGCATTGGGGTTGGAATCTGTACCAGTGGTGCATCTTTTAGGCCAGAGAAATCCAGATGGCCCATAAAGCCTGCCAGAACATAACCACAGATCAGGGCGATTAAAATGGCAGAGCTTTTTACCCAAGTAATCCGGATACGGTTCAGGATAATGATCAATGTCAAGACAGTACAAGACATGATCAGGTTATCAGCATTGGCAAAAGTTTTATCGCTCATGGCCTGATAACCCCCACCCATGCTGATTAAACCTTCTTTAATTAAGGTCAAACCAATCAGCAGCACAACAATCCCGGTCACCAAAGGGGTAATCAGTTTTTTGATCCAAGGCAGAATTTGTGACACGCCCATTTCAATGAATGCACCTGCAATCACCACACCAAAAATAGAAGCCATGACTGCTTCTACAGGTGTACCTGCAGCCACCATGGCTGAACCAATACCAATAATTGGACCGATGAAGTTAAAGCTGGTTCCTTGGACAATCAGCAGACCGGCACCAAATGGCCCCACTTTTTTAGACTGTAAAAAAGTTGCGATGCCCGAGATCACCAAGGACATGGACAAAATCATGTTGGTGTCTTCTTTGGAAACACCGAGCGCCAAACAAATCAGCAGGCCAGGGGTCACAATCGGGACAATAATCGCCAGTAAGTGCTGGAATGCAGCTAAAAAAGCAATCAGTGGTTTTGGTCGATCTTCGAGACCGTATACCAGGTCGAGTTGATCTTTAGAAGGAGGAGATTGATTAAAATCAGACATGTGTCAATGCAAATTAAGGCTGGGTGGCGCTATTCTAATCGAGTTACACGTCTTTACAAAATCAAAAAAGCCCCAACTGGGCAAAAAAAGTTGAGGAGTGTGGTTACAGTGACTATAAAAGTTTTGTATTTTTCTGTATAATTTGCCCTCAAATTACATACGCATTGAATTTACATGTCAGATATTAAAACTCTCCGTAACATCGCCATTATTGCGCACGTCGATCATGGTAAAACCACTCTTGTAGACAAACTTTTGCAACAATCAGGTGCTCTCGGTGATCGCGCGGGTGAGATCGAGCGTGTCATGGATTCTGGCGCTATTGAAAGCGAACGTGGTATTACCATTCTTGCAAAAAACACTGCAATCAAATGGTTAGATGAACGTACCAATACTGAATACCGCATTAACATCGTGGACACCCCGGGACACGCCGACTTCGGTGGTGAAGTTGAACGTGTAATGTCGATGGTTGACTGCGTACTTCTTCTTGTAGACTCACAAGAAGGCCCGATGCCACAAACTCGTTTCGTAACGCAAAAAGCGTTCGCACGTGGTTTAAAACCAATCGTGATTATTAACAAAGTCGACAAGCCAAGCGCGCGTCCAGACTGGGTAATTGACCAAGTATTCGATCTGTTCGATAACTTGGGTGCTTCTGACGAACAGTTAGACTTCCCAGTTGTTTATGCTTCAGGCCTTCGTGGTGTTGCTGGTCCTTCTCCAGAAGAACTTGCTGAAGACATGACTCCGTTGTTCCAAACGATCGTAGACATCGTTGAACCACCAGCAGTTGATGTTGATGGTCCATTCCAAATGCAAGTATCTTCACTTGACTATAACAGCTTCGTAGGCGTTATCGGTATTGGTCGTATCCAACGCGGTTCAGTGAAATTAAACACACAAGTAACTGTAATCGATAAAGATGGCAAAACACGTAACGGCCGTATCTTAAAAATCATGGGTTATCATGGTCTAGATCGCGTTGACGTTGAAGAAGCTTCTGCAGGCGATATCGTTTGTGTAACGGGTATCGATGCACTCAACATTTCTGACACTATCTGTGATCCGAAAAATGTTGAAGCTTTACCTCCATTGTCTGTAGATGAACCTACAGTATCGATGACATTCCAGGTAAACAACTCACCGTTTGCTGGTAAAGAAGGTAAATTCGTAACTTCACGTAATATCCGTGAACGTCTAGACCGCGAATTGATTCACAACGTAGCATTACGTGTTGAAGATACTGACAGCCCAGACCGTTTCAAAGTATCTGGTCGTGGTGAACTTCACCTTTCAGTTCTTATTGAAAACATGCGTCGTGAAGGCTTCGAAATGGGCGTATCGCGTCCGCAAGTAATCATCAAAGAAATTGATGGTGAAAAACAAGAGCCATACGAAAACGTTACTTTTGACGTTGAAGAACAGCACCAAGGCGCTGTAATGGAACAAATGGGTCACCGTAAAGGCGAAATGACCAATATGGAAGTTGACGGTAAAGGCCGTATCCGTATTGAAGCAACTGTTCCTTCACGCGGTCTGATTGGTTTCCGTTCTGAATTCCTGACCATGACTTCTGGTACAGGGATCATGACGTCTAGCTTCTCGCACTACGGTCCAATGAAGCAAGGTACTGTTGCAAAACGTCAAAACGGTGTACTGATTTCTATGGTTCAAGGTACTTGCTTGGGCTATGCACTGTTCACACTTCAGGACCGTGGTCGTCTATTCGCGAAACCACAGTTAGAAGTTTATGAAGGTATGATCATCGGTATTAACTCTCGTTCAGATGACATGACAGTTAACCCGACTAAAGCAAAACAGTTAACGAACGTACGTGCTTCTGGTACTGATGATGCGTTAACGCTAGTTCCTGCGATTGAATATACGCTTGAGCAAGCACTTGAGTTTATTGAAGATGATGAACTAGTAGAAGTAACACCTAAGTCAATCCGTATCCGTAAGCGTTTCTTGACTGAAAACGAACGTAAACGTAACCGTTCAGGTAAATAATCTCTAGATTATTTCGGGTTTTCAAAAACCGTAATCTTTTCGAAGATTACGGTTTTTTTATATTTACGCTATGCTTAGATCACAATTTACTAAAACGCGTTAAACTAAGTCAAAATTAAAAGTGTTTACTCAGGTATAATTTGACCCAAAACTTGAAAATAAAATATGGGAGCAGTTATGAGCATTATTCAAGAATTTAAAGAGTTTGCGATCAAAGGCAACATGATGGATCTGGCGATTGGTGTCATCATCGGTGGTGCTTTTAGCAAGATCATCGATTCATTGGTGAAAGACATCATTATGCCTCTAATTACCGTGATTACCGGTGGTGGCGTCGATTTTACGCAAAAATTCTTTATCTTAGGAAGAAACCCAGACAATTTACAATCTTTGGATGCCTTGACTAAAGCTGGTGTGAATGTACTGACTTACGGTAACTTTTTAACGATTTTAATTAATTTCTTAATCTTGGCCTGGGTCGTATTCTTGTTGGTTAAATTCATGAACCGTTTACGAAAACAAGAAGGCCCAGTTGAGGAAACTCCGACCACCCCAGCCGATATTGAATTGCTGCGTGAAATTCGTGATGAATTGAAAAAGCGTCCACCTCAAGTATAGTTTTTAATCCCCCTAAATCTCCCTTTATAAAAGAGGGGGAATTCCTCCCTTTGACAAAGGGAGGCAAGGATGGATTTATAAATATTAAAAATCCATCCGAAACTTGATTTCGACCAAATGAAAACCAAACTGGCTTTTGACCGGGCCATGTAATACACGTTCAGCAGCAGTAAATACCAGTTTATCAATTACTGGAACCAGTTGGCCTTTTTTGACTTCACCTAGCTCACCGCCACGTTTGGCAGAATTACAGGTTGAGTACTGTTTTGCGATTTTATTAAAGTCGGCGCCACTTAAAATCTTCTTTTTAAGTTGTTCAGCAGTTTCTTTATCTTTAACCAGAATATGACGCACAATGGCTGTTTTCATGACTTTTTCCCTCGTAAAGTTGCCACTTTTTTGACAGGGAGCTGGATCTTTTTCAAAGGTTGGCACTCAGGACAAAAAACTGAAGCCCGTTGTCCCAATTTAATATTTTCAAGCGTGGTCTCGCAGTTCACGCACATTTCACCAGCGCGGCCATAAGCCAGCAAGGTTTGCTGGAAATAGCCATTTTCGCCCATGGCATTGGTGTAGTCTCTTAAGGTTGAACCACCCAGATCAATCGCCTGTTTCAAGATGCGCTTGATTTCCAGCACTAGCTTTTCAATCTGTATCAAGCTTAAAGTCGAGGCCGGTTGTGCCGGATGAATCCCCAGATTAAACAGACTTTCGGTCGCATAAATATTGCCTACGCCCACCACCACATGGTTATCCATAATTGCAACTTTGGTGCCAACATTTTTATTCTTCAATTTTTCAAATAAATACTCCGCGTTAAAGTTCTCGCTTAAGGGTTCTGGCCCCAGCGTGTCAATCAATTTGCTTTGTGATTGTGCATCCAGCCAAAGAATGCAGCCAAAACGGCGAGGGTCATGGTAACGCAGTTCGATATCTTCAAACTGAATGATCAGATGGTCATGTTTACGTAATTCTTCATTGCCATTGCATAGACGGAAACTCCCCGACATGCCCAAATGCCAGAGCATGGTGTCGTGTTCAAACTCTGCCAGAATGTATTTAGAACGGCGAGTGAGATTCAGTAATTTTTGCCCCACCAGTTTTTCTATATTCTCCGGAATAGGCCAGCGTAAGCTTGACTGACGCACTTCAACACGTTTTACGCGTTGTTCCAATAAAGGCAATAAACTGGTTTTGGTGGTTTCAACTTCTGGTAATTCAGGCATAACACATCAGTGGCGAGGGAGATGCAGTTAATATTGGGTGAATTGGCTGGGATTGCAAGCGTTAATCTGGGTGAAATCGTTGGAAAATGACTGGGTATTTCATGTTTATTTAAGCTGGAATTGTTTAAAGAATAAACTGGGTTTCTATTTTTTTATCGCCAATTTTCTTATGAATAAATCACATAAAAATATTAATATATTATAAGCTAATGAAAAATATATAAATAATTTAAGATTTTTTTAAATAAAAATTATATTTTTATGTTTAAGACATAACTAAAAGTTTAATGAGTAATAAAAAAAATGCTGGGAATTTGTATGAAAAGTTATGTAAATTCATGCACCTAATAGCAATTTAAAAACCTTGCTTGTTTTTCTCTCCGAATGTTTAGGTTTTACATGAAATATTTAGGTCTAGCTCTATTGCCTTTAATGGCTGCCATGACAACCGCTCAGGCGGAATCTGCATTTGATCCACAAGGTCAGTATTTACTGGGGGACTGGAATGGTCAACGTACAGAACTGGCCCAACAGGGAATTAAATTTGAAGCCAATCTGTTAACCGATACCGCCTATCTTGCTGATGGTGGTCGTAATGAGGGCGCAGATCCATTAACTTCTGCCCAATTATGGCTGGGTACTCAACTGGATATGGAAAAGCTGGCGGGATGGAATGGTGTCACTGTACGTGCCTTGATGAGTGCACGCCAGGGTCAAAGTACCTCTGTTCGTGACTTGCAGGATCCTAGTACGCCGCAACTGGCCAATGTACAAGGTACTTTTGGGCGTGGTAATCAGGATAGCCGTCTGAGCGAGCTGTCTATTGAAAAGAATTATAAAGACCAAGGACTCAGTATTAAGGCGGGTCGTCTTGGTCTGGGTATGGACTTTAATGTCATGGCTTGTGATTTTGCCAGTACGGCATTTTGTGCTGCACAGATGGGTAAATGGCAGGGCAATATCTGGATGAATACGCCTGTAGCACAATGGGGTGCGCGCGTGAAGCAGCAACTCAATCCTGAACTTGCGGTACAAGTCGGTGTGTATGAGTTTAATCCCGATAATGGTAATGGCGCTAAAGAAGGTCAGGGCTGGAGTCTGGATACCGACCATGCAGATGGTGTGACGATTCCGGCAGAAGTGATCTGGACACCGAAATCATTGGTGAATGGCTTGCCGGGCAGCTACCGGGTTGGCGGGATGTACAATACGGCCGATGATGTTGCCAACCAAAAAGATATTGCCAATCCTACTGATGCCAAAAACCGTACCTTTGCAGGCTGGTTAGCTGTAGAACAGCAGTTAACGTCTATAGGTCAGGGCCGTCAGGGTTTGCATTCATTTGCTAACTTTACCTGGCATGATCGCGATACTAACAAAGTGGATAATTCACAACAAATTGGTGTGAAATATATCGGTCTTTCGGACAGCCAGCCGAATGATATTTTAGGTCTGGCGGTCAATCGTGTGCATGTGAATGATCGCTTTGCTGATTCACGGCCAGCTTTCAATGCTGATGCAGAATACAATATTGAACTGAACTATAGCTATAACACAACAAAGTGGCTGATGCTGCGTCCAAACCTGCAATATGTCATTAATCCAGGTTCAAGCAACAATGTGGATGATGCACTGGTACTCGGTTTGACTACACGAATCATCTTCTAAAGTTTGATCGTTCACGTTATAACTAAACAGGCTCTTGGGAGCCTGTTTTTATTTCTAGAGTGAAACTGTGCAATAAAAAGAGGAAATACAGCGTGGCATTACTATTTCAACCTATTCAATTTGGATCACTGCAACTTCAAAATAAAATCGTAATTGCGCCGATGTGTCAGTACTCTGCAACAGAGCAAGGGGAAATTACCTATTGGCACGAGCAGCAATGGGCCAACTATGCCTTATCGGGTGCAGGTTTATGTATCGTCGAAGCGACTGCGGTACAGCCAGAAGGCCGGATCAGTTATGCCGATCTGGGTTTGTGGAATGACGAACAGGCGAAGCAGATCAAGACCTTACTGGAAAAAGTTAAATCCATTTCCCCGATGCCTTTTGCCATTCAGCTCGCACATGCCGGACGTAAAGCTTCAACAGATAAACCATGGGCAGGTAAAGGTCAGTTTAAGCCGAATGAAGCACATGGCTGGCAAACTGTTTCTGCCAGTGATATTCCTTTTCAGGCCGATGAACATCCACCTAAAGCCTTAAGCCAGTCGGAAATTGAGCAGGTCATTGCTGACTTTGCAAAAAGTGCCAAACGTGCAGTTGAGGCCGGTTTTGACCTGATTGAGCTGCATGCAGCGCATGGTTATTTACTGCATCAGTTCATGTCACCGCTTTCCAATAAACGTGATGATCAGTATGGCGGTTCACTGGAGAACCGGATTCGCCTGACTCTGGAAGTATTACAAGCCATGAAGGCGGCGGTTCCAGAAGGTTATCCGATTGGAGTGCGTATTTCGGCCAGCGACTGGATGGATCAGCCAGATAGCTGGACTATTGATTCTTCAATTGAATTGTCCAAAGCACTGGAAGCTGCGGGTGCTGCCTATATTCATATTTCCAGTGCCGGCTTACATGCCAAACAGAACATCGATGTGAAGCCGAATTATCAGGTGCCTTTTGCAGATGCGATCAAGAAAGTCGTGAGTATTCCCGTGATTGCTGTAGGTTTGATTACTGAAGCTAAGCAGGCAGAAGATATTTTACAAAAGGGTCAAGCTGATGCCATCGCCTTGGCTCGTGCCATTCTTTATGATCCACATTGGCCTTGGCATGCAGCGGCAGCACTTGAGGAAAAAATCAAGATTTCACCGCAATATCTGCGCTGTGCACCGCATGGTTTGAATCACCTGTTTGAGCCTTTTTAACACTGCTTTAGTCTCAGAAATTCTTATAATGGAATATCACTGGCAAGAGGATACTGCATTATGATTTTTGCGGTCATTGTGCCCATATTTTTATTATTGGCACTGGGTTATCTGACTGTAAAGAGTCAAGTGTTAAGCAAAGAGCAGGTGGGGACGGTCGGTGCTTTTGTCATTAAAGTGGCCTTGCCCTTGCTGTTCTTTCAGTCCCTTGCCTCCAAAGACCTGCATGAAATCTGGTATTTTGAATACTTTGCCGTGTATAGCAGTGTGACCTTGCTGCTCTATGGTAGCGGCTTCTGGATTATGCGCCGTCATTTTCAGAATACGCATTCGCAAAGTGCAGTGCTGTCGTTGGGCGCTGCAATGTCAAATACTGGATTGATTGGTACGGCTGTGCTCAGCTTATTGATCGGGCAACAGGCGATGACCTATACCTCTCTGGTGGTCATCATTGAAAGCGTGTTGCTGATTCCGCTGGTGCTGGTCATGGCTGCGCTGGGCACACAACATCAGGCAAATCTTGGCGCCATTTTGAAAAGTGTACTGCTGACCTTGCTGAAGAATCCCTTATTTATGGGGGTCATGCTCGGCATGGCCTGTGCGGTTTTCCAGATTAAAATTCCAGTCTATCTCGATCAGGTCTTCGCCTTGATTGGTCAGACGGCCTCACCATTGGCCTTGTTTGCCATTGGCGGCGGGATCGTAGGAATGAGTCTGAAATATGTCAATCTGCAAAGTTTCTATCTGGTATTTTCCAGCAATATCATGATGCCGTTATTGATGTATCTGGGACTGAGCCAGTTAACTGATTTAAGTCAGGAAATGGTCCATGCTGGTACGCTCATTGCAGCTTTGCCGATGCCGACGATTTTTGGCATGTTGGGACAGGCGTATGGTCTGAATGATCGAACTTTAACGCCATTGTTGATGAGTACCATTGCCGGTTTTATCGTGACCAGTGGCTTAATTGCCTTGTGGTGGGGATAATCTTTTAGAAGATGGATGCTCCACCACAAAAAAAGCCCCAAATTGCATGGGGCTTTTTTATGTTTGAGTTTTATCGGTTCACTTAACTTTTCTTCGCAGGTGCTTTTTTCTGCTCAGCCAGCATTTTATCTACTGCTGCCAAAGACTCTTTGGCCTGTGGAACATTTTGCTGCGCCAGTGCGGCAAAGATTTTCTTCGCTTCTGGCAGATTTTGCGGAACAATACTGCCATTGGCAAACATATTGCCCACTGCCATCAGCGCCGGAATATAACCTTTTTTGGCCAGTTCCTGAATGCTGCTTAGACCTTGCTGAATCGGTTTTTCATCTTTATTTTTGAAACCGCTGCTGATGTCATATAAGGCTTTGGCATGAATGGCCTGCATATTGCCTTTGCTGATCAACGGTTGTAGCTTTTGCAGTCCGGCTTTATTTGACGCTGCCGTATTTTCAGAAAACAGCAGTATGGCCAGATCAATGCTGGCATCATCAAACTTGGCTGCCGAAGCGCGTTCCAGATGCTGTTTGGCTTTGGTCAAATCCTGTTTGAGTCCGAGTGTGCCGGCCGCGTAATTTTTACCCAATACATAATTGGCCACCGGATAGCCTTTGCTGGCAGACTGCTCATAGAGCTGAATGGCTTTTTTCTCGTCCTTGGTTGTACCTTGGCCGGTTTGAGTCAAATAGCCTAAGTTATATAAAGCTTGGGCATTTCCCTGACTGGCCAATTGATTTAAAGCGTCATAGGCACCTTTAAAATTATTGGCTTTGACCATGGCCTCAACTTTTTGGAATTGGGGATCGACTTGATCTTTTACGGTATTTGCCAGAGCGAATTGCCCAGAAAGGGCAAGAACTGTAGCGAGTACTAATTTTTTCATGGTTCCTATAACCTTATTATTGCTGGCACCTTATTCCTTGGTGCGGTTTTAATCATTTTCACTTACATCATAAAAGGATTTTGTGCTTTGTAAATATACAATTTGTCACTAAATACAAATCATCGAAGCACAATACACCGATTAAATCGATGCATGATTCGGACAGATTTCTGATCAATCCTGCAGATATCAAAAGGATTACTTTGCTTCAGCCGACTTCTCTGTTTAAATCTCGGTTTGAATCAGACTCCCAGGATTTCACCATGTTTGTCAAAACCATTAAACGTCACTATGACAGAATCAATGCTGATGAATCGATTGCCGATGAAGACAAGATTGATGCGCTGCTGATGAAACTTGGTGCAGAGTTTTTGATGAGTCAGGAAGACCGGGTATATGTCTTTCAAAAAGGTGAACTCACGGCAAAGTTTGATGCCAAACATGCGCGAGCCTATCATTTCAAAGATTATGTGGTAAAAGACATGAATAAGCTGTTTCATGGTTTTTAAAACAAAAAAGCCAAGAATTTCATCTTGGCTTTTTTTATGTGCTAAGCACTCATTATTGCGGACGCGCCACATCACCACTTAAGGCTTCAGGAAGTTCCAGAACTTCTAGACCTAGCTCGGTCAATGCTTCAGGTTTTGCCACGACTAGCGCTTTATAACCATCCTCAATCGCGATGCTATTGACAATTTCAACATCATTACTCAATTTGGTCGCAACATCAGGCGCGGCACCTGTGCCTTGAACCAGATGTAACCAGTGTTTTGGCTTGGCTTTAAACCATAAACGCGCAATCACTTCCTGACCCAGGTAGCAACCCTTGTCGTAGTGAATGCCTTCGCGTTGATGCAAACGTAATTCTTGTGGTTGAAACAGGGTGGCAGTCGCAGCCTGAATCCAGGCCTGACCTGATTCAATGGCTTGCTGTTCCCACATCGTCACATCGGTTTCAGTCGTCACAAAGTCAGTATGAATCCCATTAATGACTGGATAAACTGGACCGACCAATTCCAGTTTCATTTTTGAGAAGGCACCAAATTTTTTAATATGATTGGCCAGTTCCGTGGACTGATCTTCAGTGCTCACGATTTCAAAGCTTTCCGGACTGATTTTTTTAAGCCATAAGCCAAATTGAATGCGGCCTTTCAGACTGCAGATTGCAGTATAGCGTGTCTGGTTTTCCGCCAAAGTTTCAGTATTCAAAGTCACCTGACCTTGAAGGAATTTTTGTGCATCTACACCATTCAGACTAAACAATGTAAAAGCAGGAGACGCTGCCATAATAAGCCCCGGTTTGAATACTATAAATCAATGCAGTTATTGTGCAGCAAGCATCAAATAGAGGCAAACAAAAAAGCCAACAATCGAAATCATTGGCTTTTAGCGAGCAGGTCTTTAGTGGTGATGGCTAGCCGGTAATGGCGAATCACAAGGGAATTTGCCTCCACAGACCCGTACGGTTTCCATCATGCCCTGATCTTCATGGTCGAGGATATGGCAGTGCTGTACGAAGTCACCTTCAAATTTCTTGTAATGGCTGCGCACAATATAGGTATAGTTTTGTTTTACAAAAAGCGTGTCCTTAAATTGTCCTTTCATGCCACGGTATTGCACATCATCCAGAACTGGATTCACCGGATCTTCTGGGGCTACTGACTCACTGACATCTTTACCTTGAGGATTCAAAATTTTAACAATCTGGAACGGGTTAACATGAATATGGAACGGATGACCACCAAAACCAGCGCTGGTCAGTTCCCATTCATCAGTCTGTCCAACTTGTAACTGACGGACATATTCGCCATCTACTGAACCATCTCCATCAAAGAAATCTCCAAAACTCAGTGTATCTCCATCTTTTTTATGCCGGAAGCCAAATTTGAATATGCCAGTTCTAGGGTCGGGGCCGAGCGAAAAAGCACTATATTGTTTTGGTCGGGCAGCAACTACTTTATCAATTTCCGGTGTCATCAGTGATGGATGATCACTAAACGCAGAAAGATTAAGCTGAGATAACTGGGTCTGAATGTCTTTGCTTAAACCAATTTTTTGTGCCCGATCTTTCAGGAACTGGGCAGCAGTCTGAGGCTTGGTCTTGGCTGCTTTTACATTGACCCATCCCAGCAGTTGGGCATTGAACCGATGATTTGGAGCAATTTGAGGACCTATATTCGGTAATGGCGCGTTAATTTCATCATCGATATTCAATTTGGTGTCAAAAATGCAGTATCTATTGGTGGTCGGAAAAGCAACCATTGCATCATGACGATAGCCTGGATGGAACACGGACAGGGTTCTGGTCTGTACATGATTCATGGTTAAGCCATCTTGCGCGATGGTATGCACATTCAGGCTATTCAGCTTGTCAAATTCAGCTTTCTTGTCTGCCTCCTGATAGGCTGAACAGGCTTTAATAGTTTGTTCTGCGCTAAACTTACTGGAGTTAGGAATTTCCTTAATGATTAAACCAATGGTATCGCGTACACCGCCATGAATCATGCGCCAGCGGTTAAATTGATTCTGTTCTGCTTTGATTTCACCTAAAATTTTACCATTGATAGAGGTGTAGTAGTTATTGTCGCCCCAAGAGGAAAATGCAGCGAGGTCATTATAATTTTCCAGCATGCCTATGCCTAAGCCTTCACAGTTATTGGGAACAGCGAATGTGACATTAGGATCGGGATTGCTACAGCGATATTGGATTTGCTGGAACAACAGGATGTTTTCGTTGGGGTAACTGTTTTTTTCTTTCCATAAAATATCCATATCTCCAGTTGAGGTGACTTTGCCATTTTTGACTTTTGGTGTTCTTGAACCTTCAACAATCAATGGGCCGGCCATGCCATTTGACACCTGAAGAGCAGTTGAGCCATGCAGATGGGCGTGGTACCAGTAAGTCCCTGCGGGATGATTCGGTTCCATTTTGAACTGATAATCAAATTTTTCCTGAGGTTTGAATTTCAAAAAGACATTATCGCTATTGCCTTGAGGACTGACCCAGAAGCCATGGGTATGTAGGTTGGTGGTATTAAAGCAATGTGGTTCATTTACATTCTCAACATGCGTTGGACAAGTTGTTTCTGACTCGGGTGGAAGCTGGTTATTCAGGTTAAGTGCCATGGTTTCACCCTGTTTGACCCGAATCTGTGGCCCGACCAATTGATCCTCAACATATTCACCAGTTTTTTTCTTATCAAATAAACCGGGTTTGGTTAAATAGCCTCTCAGCAGCACCTGATCCCATGAGCCGTTTCTGGGGTTATAGAGCTTGCTGGTTTTATAAGCCACGATCAGCTCATATTTGCCCTTGGCACTTTTTGGTAACAGGGGTGGGTTGCTAATCAAGCTGTCTGATGTTGTCGGAACGGGATGTGAGGGTTTGGGTGGAGGTATGGGGTGTGAGGGATGAGAAGGTTGGGACGGGTTAGATGGATTGGACGGTGGTGATGGATTTTTTGTTCCATCCCAACCGCGAGCTAAGAACGTCAAAATGGCGGCTATAGCTCCGAATATTGCGATTTTCAACATTTCAGTTCTGCCTGTTATGGTTATTGTTTTAATGTGAGGATTGCGAAGAATGTGACATGCGTCACACTGAGCTTCTGATAGTTTTAAAAAATCTGCTATCCCAAATTAGGGGATTGAAATTTTGCTAAATGCGGCGGCAGGACAGGCCTAGGAAAACCAGAGAGACTATATTTTTTTATCTTTGGGGAAAATGCAAATAAAATTAATTATTTATTAATGATATTAGTGGTTTATATTAATAATAAAATAAAAATTTAGAGAAATATTTTGCAACATAAGACTAAAGAATAAGGCGAATTATTCAGATTTTTTTAGCAAAAGACCGCTTTAAAGCAAAAATTCTAAAGGCCAGATAACAAATTTATTAAAATAGACCGATTTCTATAATTAAACTATTGAAAATTATAAGATTTGGGAAATGGACTTTCGGCAGCGTACAATGCCTTGATTAAAAACAAGTCATCAATAAATTTTGATGTGCAAAAAAGAGTAATAAACGAGGGCAGGCAAGCTATGAACAACAACTACCGTAAACCGCTGCAATCCACCCAGCTGGAATATTATGACGTGCGTCAGGCCGTAGAAGATATTCAGCCAGGCGCATATGCCAAACTTCCTTATACCTCCAAAGTGCTTGCTGAGCAGCTGGTTCGTCGTTGTGATCCTGCCATTTTAGAACAGTCTTTGCGACAGCTGATTGAGCGTAAACAGGAACATGATTTTCCATGGTATCCGGCACGTGTGGTCTGTCACGACATCTTGGGACAAACGGCTTTGGTCGATCTTGCCGGCTTACGTGATGCAATTGCAGAACAGGGCGGTGACCCGGCTAAAGTCAATCCAGTGGTACCGACCCAGCTGATTGTCGATCATTCATTGGCAGTGGAATTTGGTGGTTTTGATCCGGATGCTTTTGAGAAAAACCGTGCCATTGAAGACCGTCGTAATGAAGACCGTTTTCATTTTATTGAATGGACCAAAACCGCGTTTGAAAATGTCGATGTGATTCCTGCCGGTAATGGCATCATGCACCAGATCAACCTGGAGAAAATGTCTCCGGTAATTCAAAACCGTGATGGCCTGGCATTCCCAGATACCTGTGTCGGTACAGATTCACATACCCCACATACTGATGCGCTTGGCGTGATCTCGATTGGTGTTGGTGGACTCGAAGCCGAAAACGTGATGCTGGGGCGTGCGTCTTGGATGCGTCTGCCAGATATTATTGGGGTGGAGTTTGTTGGTCAGCGTCAGCCGGGCATTACCGCAACCGATATTGTGCTCGCACTGACAGAATTCCTGCGTAAAGAACGTGTGGTCGGGGCATACTTAGAATTCTTCGGTGAAGGTGCAGACAGCATGTCAGTGGGTGATCGTGCCACGATTTCCAACATGACCCCTGAATATGGCGCAACGGCTGCGATGTTCTATATCGATCAGAACACGATTGATTATCTGACCTTGACCGGCCGTGAGCCTGAGCAAGTCAAACTGGTTGAAACTTATGCCAAAGAGATTGGTCTGTGGGCATCGGATATGACTCAGGCAGAATATCCACGTGTATTGCGTTTTGATCTTTCAACAGTAACCCGTAACATTGCTGGCCCATCCAATCCACATGCTCGTGTATCGACATCTGACTTAAAAGAAAAAGGCATTGCAGGCAATCTAGATGCTGCACGTGCGCAAGAAGCTGAAGGCTTAATGCCAGATGGCGCGGTGATTATCGCGGCGATTACGTCTTGTACCAATACCTCAAACCCGCGAAATACCGTGGCGGCAGGTTTGCTGGCGCGTAAGGCCAATGAACTCGGTTTAGTCCGTAAGCCTTGGGTGAAATCTTCTTTTGCACCGGGTTCTAAAGCGGCTGCTTTGTATTTGGAAGAAGCAGGCGTACTTAAAGATTTAGAAAAACTGGGCTTTGGTATCGTGGCCTATGCATGCACGACCTGTAACGGCATGTCGGGCGCATTAGATCCAAAGATTCAGCAGGAAATTATCGACCGTGATCTGTATGCAACAGCGGTGCTTTCGGGCAACCGTAACTTCGATGGGCGTATTCATCCATATGCGAAGCAGGCATTCTTGGCTTCACCGCCTTTAGTGGTGGCGTATGCAATTGCCGGTACGATTCGTTTTGACATCGAAAAAGATGCTTTAGGTACAGACAAAGACGGCAATCCGATTTATCTAAAAGATATCTGGCCATCGGATGAAGAAATTGATGCGCTGGTGAAAGTTGCTGTAAAACCAGAACAATTCAAAAAAATCTATATTCCGATGTTCGACTTGGGTGTGAATGAAAAAGCAACAAGTCCGTTGTATGACTGGCGTCCGCAAAGTACGTATATTCGCCGTCCGCCGTATTGGGAAGGGGCTTTGGCTGCACCGCGTACCTTGTCAAATATGCGTCCGCTGGCGATCTTGGGCGATAACATCACCACTGATCATTTATCACCATCGAATGCCATTGTGCTCGACAGTGCTTCAGGTGAATACCTGAAAAAAATGGGTGTGCCTGAGGAAGACTTTAACTCTTATGCAACGCATCGCGGTGATCACCTCACGACGCAACGTGCGACTTTTGCCAACCCGAAACTGTTTAATGAAATGGTGGTGCGTTCTGACGGCACGATCAAACAGGGTTCGAAAGCGCGTGTGGAGCCGGAAGGCGAAGTGATGCGGATGTGGGAAGCGATTGAAATCTACATGAACCGTAAACAGCCGTTGATCATTATTGCCGGTAAGGATTACGGTCAGGGTTCGAGTCGTGACTGGGCGGCGAAAGGTGTTCGTCTGGCAGGTGTTGAAGCGATTGTGGCAGAAGGTTTTGAGCGTATTCACCGTACCAATCTGGTCGGTATGGGGGTGTTGCCGCTTGAGTTTAAACCGGGTACAGATCGTAAGACTTTAGGTCTTGATGGTACTGAGCTGTATAGCGTGATTGGTAATATCGCGCCACGTTCGACTTTAACTTTAGTGATTGAGCGTTCAACCGATGATGGTAAGAACCAGATTATTGAAGTGCCTGTGACTTGCCGTTTAGATACTGAAGAAGAAGTGCATGTGTATGAAGCGGGTGGTGTATTGCAACGCTTTGCACAGGACTTTTTGGAAGGGAATGTGGCTTAATCTTTTTGTAAATCCCCCCTAGCCCCTCTTTGAAAAAGAGGGGAACTCCCTCCTTTTTTAAAGGTGAGAAGTATTGCTTCGCAAGGGTAGATTAAAGTTGTTGATATTATTTAAAAAAGACCCTACTTTAAAGTGGGGTTTTTAAATTAGTTTGAGTAAAACAATGAATGATGTGATTACAAAAAAAGATAGAGAATTTATTCTTAAAGTGAGTGAAGAGTTTTTTGAAAAGGAGGACATTGTTAGAAAATTAAATGATTTCTATGAGTTTCAAGTCAAAGGTTGGGAAATTTGGCTTCAGGTAGAATATTATTTGTTTTTAACAAATCATGCAAAAGTAAAAAAAGTGGATAGAGAAATTCGTTACCCATTAGATGGTAGAAAAAGTAAAATAAAAAGATCAGCAGTATTAGATTTTATGATTCATCAAAAACAAAAAACCTCCTCTATACCATTAGAAATTAAACAAGATATTAGCCCTACTTCTTGTCTCAGATATATGGTAAATGATGTGAAAAAATTTAAAAATATTAAGTATTCAGGAATAGATACCTCACGTTCTTTATGGTGTTTGGGAATACATTTGGGGCCAATTAATGAAGCAAAAATCGAAAATTGTGCATATGAAGTAACTACTCAGCCTATAAAGAATACTGAATACTTTTTTACTTTAATTTAAAAAAATATTAGCCTTTAATATTTTTAATTTAGCATTGCGTATAGAATTCTTTAAAAGGTTGTACTACCTAAATTAAAAAATTAAGTTAAAGTTTTTGATATTTTTTAAAAGACTCTACTGTGAAGTGGGGTTTTTATTTAAAGCATTAATGTCTTTGTCAAGAAAATACAAACAAGTACTTTTCCTTTTATACTTAAGAAATTCAGCTTCCTCAATGATTAAAGACGTCTATAAGTTTAAGGGAATATAAAATTTCATATGGCTATGGTGATAATTTTGTATTAACGCACTTCACTAGACTTGGCCTTATGCATCAGTTATCTCAATGTTATTAAACTACTTAACTTGAAAAATTTTTAATAAATCATTATTTAATAAACAAGTTACTAAATAATAATTAGAAATACTACTTCGCCCAAACGACACTATCATTTACAAAAATGGACAATAGACATTCATCACCAGAGGGTTATACTAGCTAGACCATTTCTAAAACCATGGAGAACAAAGATGGTTACTGCTGGCGAAAAACCCGGAACAGGCTTCTATTTTTGTGTTCAATGCGGACACCGCACCTACTTAGAAATTGGTACTGATCGTTTACCACCGTGTACCAAATGCCAAGGCAATCAATTTAACAATAAGAATGCCTAAGCAAGACAACTCAAACAGTTATCCTCTGTTTTGAACGAAAGCCCTATTACTCAATAGGGCTTTTTGCTATCTAAACTTCGCTATTTATGATTTAAATTTGTTTGAAAATTGATCAATAAAACCCCATATAAAACTCTAGATTCACAGTGTTTAGGGCAGCTCAATTGCAACATTATCTTGATCTTAATCATGACTCAGGTGTTGCCAATTATGAGATTGGTAACGAGTTTATTCGGGTTCAATTTAAGAAAACCTCGAAAGTCTATACCTACAGCTATAGCAGTGCCGGTTATCAGCATGTCGAAAACATGAAACAGCTCGCTCAATATGGGGATGGGCTAAATGCCTATATCAATCATCATACCCGACAGCTTTTTGTACGTTAAAACTGGTCTGCTTCTTGCTTCAGTGAAAGTCCTAGAAGGCAAATATTTTCTAAAGGATAAATATCTGCCTAGAAATAGTGCAAGTGCATATATTAAAAAGAGGGCTATCACCTATGGATATTCAACAGCACGCGCCAGAATCAGGAAAATTAGATAAAAAAGCCCATTTCTATTCTGCATGGCCGCTGATCCTGATTCTTTTTGGGGGCGCGATTGGCTCGTTTTACGCTGTGATCGCTTATCTGCTTAATCTGAAAATTTATAGTTCTGAACTGACCAGGCTCAACAAGGTCTTGGCCAATCTTCTGTGCGGGATGTCAGCGATCAGTGCCTGGTGGTTTAGTGCGCAATGGATTCAGGGAACATTCTTTCAATAAAATAGTAATTATTTCCTGAATATAAATTGCAATAAAGTCTCATTTTGGCGAATAAAAAAGCGTAAAAAATAAGAAATGGAATTTATTTCTCTATATTGGGGTTAATAGTGAAATAAATTTTCAGATTTAATCGAAATTAAAAAAACATAGGAAATTAATCCCGTCCATCTTTGCCTAATATAGCTTTCAAGGGTGTGATGGGATCGGAAAGAGTAGCATGCTGTGAGCGGCGCAAAACGCGAGTGCAGTACGAACCCAAAAGGTCTCGATCCGGCTTAGGACGCTATAGACCAAAAGTTTATAGGCTATAAGATCAGGTCTTACAAAGAATGATAGTTGAAGTAAACCATTGCGAGTTTTCCCAACACCCTAAAAAATTCTCTAGTAATATACGCAGAATAAAAAATTAAAATAAATATAAATCATAAATTTAAGAAAAATATCTAGCTGCGCAAGATACAAATAAGCCCTTCATTTCTCAACATGATCTGTTATTTTAAAACATCAGCTGCCCCTTAGGGGAATCCTCATGAATCTCGATATCTGGTGTCGCTTTTTACTGTTTTGCACACTGATCAATTATGTCATTCTCATGATCTGGTTCGTGGTCTTTGTCTTTGCCCGAAACTGGATGAAACAGGTGCATGGAAAATGGTTTCAGCTGTCAGATACCAGTTTCGATGTGATTCATTATTCAGGGATGGCGCTCTATAAAATTGGGATTCTGCTGTTTAACCTGACGCCGTTAATTGCAATCTATCTGATAAATCAAGGTTAAGTACGATGTTGTGATTGAATCTTCGAGTGATAAAAATAAGATTGAATTAGTATCATTTTATCGCTACTTGATAGCGTGGCAGGATCAATAAGAACGAAAAAAGATTTCAAAGGAGTTGAAGGATGAATCAATTCAAACCGGCCCTGATTTTAGGCGCCTTGATCGGCTTGGGAATGATTATTACAGGATGGATTCTGGGCAATAGCGCGCTGAAAATTAAACAGTATGAACGTATAGTTTCGGTCAAAGGCTTGTCGGAACGCGAAGTCAAAGCCGATGTGGCGGTATGGCCAATCCGCTTTAATGCCGGCAGTCAGGATTTGGCCGAATTGTACGATACCATGCAAACCAATACCCAGGAAATTCAGACCTTCTTAAAAAATGAAGGATTTAGCACGGAAGAAATTACCAGTGCTTCACCGAGTATCACCGATAAATACGCCCAGCAATATGGCGGGGATGCCAATGTCGCGCTACGTTACACCGCCAGCCAGACCATTACAGTCTATACCCATAAAATAGATGCAGTGCGTGCGGCACAAAGTCGTCTGGTGGCTTTGGGTCGAAAAGGCATTGCCTTTGCCGGAGATGATTCTGGACAAAGAACGGAATATTTATTTACCAAGCTGAATGACATCAAGCCGGCGATGATTGAACAGGCCACCGAAAATGCGCGCAGTGTAGCCGAAAAATTTGCGGCAGATTCAAAAAGCAGTCTGGGCAAAATCAAGTCCGCCAATCAGGGGCTGTTTAGTATTGAAGATCGCGACAGCAATACCCCGTATTTGAAGAAAGTGCGTGTAGTCTCGACGGTCGATTATTATCTGGCAGATTAAGCTGAGCTGGTCAAGCACGGTAATTGACAGCCTAGAAGCCGCTTGTTATTTTGCGCGCATTGTTCCAGATGCTGTACCCTTAAAATGCCCATCAATAACGACTTTGTCTATTGTCCACCGCAAGAACCGCTGCATATCGTTTATGAAGATGATGATCTGGTGGTGATTGAAAAGCCGGCCGGATTATTGTCGGTTCCGGGGCGTTTACCTGAACATCACGACAGTGCCTATTTGCGGGTACTGGACCAGTATCCGCAGGCCAAAATTACCCATCGTCTGGATATGGCCACCTCCGGTATTTTGATGTTTGCCAAACACCGCGATGCAGAAGTGGCAGTGAGTAAAATGTTTCAGGCACGCACGGTACTTAAAAATTATGTCGCGCTGGTACAAGGCAAACTTGAGGGTGAGGGCAGCGTCGAAGTACCTTTGATTACTGACTGGGAAAACCGTCCGCGTCAGATGGTGCATTTTGAACTGGGCAAGGCCGCCAAAACCTTGTATCAGGCCTTAGAATATCTACCCCAGCAAGACATTAGTCGGGTGTTGTTGACCCCCATTACCGGCCGTTCCCATCAGCTACGAGTGCATATGCTGCATATCGGTCATCCCATTACTGGCGATAAAATTTATCATCCTGAACCCCAGCGCAGTCCTTTAAATCGTATGGCCTTGCATGCCAGTTATCTGGCTTTTACCCAGCCTTTGAGTGGTGTCACGGTCGAAATTAAGGCAGCCATACCGTTCTAATTTGATTCTGCTTAATAGTTAGATTCAACCGGACACATGTTTTTTAAGCTCATAAATATAATGAGGTTCAAGCCCTTAAACTGGGCAACCCGAATAAAAAGTGTGAGAATTTATTTCGATAGTAGCTTGGAGATGAGTAGCTTTACAAGCATGTTCAAATGAAATTTTCTACTGATCCATTGCCTGATCGGTTGTCACTACCGCACATAAATTTTTAATGTTCGGTTTATCTCTTGACGATAAGCCTAGAGATTTTTTATTCTTTTATCTCCCGCTATAGGCCTGATGCCTTTATTTTTATGATTTTTTAACCTTCCTTTCATTATTTTTAAACTTTCAAATTATATCCTTTGATATAAAAAATATCGTAAGTTGTTTCAGAATGGATTTGTCTTGAGCTGGAAAGTAGTCAGTCATACATGACTTGCACATAAAAATTTTGTAGAAAAATAAAATGAATGAATGACTTAGTATTGATCAACGGCTTTGATTATCTGGCCGAAGTGATGCAAAATTAATCATGACTTTATAATAAATTTTTAATTTGATGGTTTAGGGCGCTGCCCGGGGTTAAAGGAAAGAACGATGCTCAGTATGGCTCTCTTCGTTCTCGCGAGTATTTTAATATGTGCATTGCTATGGAGCTTAAAGGTACAGGCTTCATTACGCAGCAATATCCAGTTTTTACAGGAAAACCTGGATCATTCCCGCAGCAAATTGGCAGATTATGAAACTCAAGTCGATGAATTGAATTATGAAATCACCCAATTGCGGGTACAAAATGGCAGTTTAAACATTGCCCTGAATAAATATAAAAAATATCAGGATATCTGGGATATCGAGCAATATATTATTAACCGGACTTTGCAGGCTGAAAACTTTGTTGAAGCGACCAAGCTGGATGCTTCGATCATGATCGATGATCTCAAAGCCTATATCGCAAGAGTAAAAGATTATCTTGCCCAGTTTCAGGCGCAGGCCGTGGCCGAGGTTGAGCAGGAGGCCCGACAAAGTTTGCACGGTTATTATGAACAGGCTAAACAACAGCATCGCTTGCAAGAGGTATTGAGTGCTTTACAGCATAAAATACAGGCCCAGCGCTTCGGCTTGCAGCTTCCCGCAACACAGGTTTTAGAGCAGCTGATTGAGGGTTATAGCGAAACGGATGCGGTTCGGCATTTACGCAATGTCCGTGACAGAATTCAACAGGCCATAGAAAAACAGCAGGTGGCGAGCTGTAATTATGTCGACGACAATCGCCGTCGAAGTACTATTGAAATCCTGAGTCTGGCTTTCAACTGTAAGGCAGATTTATATCTCTCTCAATTAAGCACAGAAAATTTGGGCGAGATATTGCAGGCCTTAAAGGATGATTATGTCTTGCTGAATTATACCGGGCAGACACTGAGTCAGGCGATGATTCAAGAATCCTATCTTGATCTGCGTTTAGAAGAACTCAAGTTTGCTGCGCTGGTTTTGCAATTGGAACAGGATCATCTGCATCCACACATCGCGTAGATCATGACATTCATAGGTCTAGAAGATTTTTACCAGAGTATTCTGAATGCCATAAGTTGGTTTAAATCCTGATATTTTTCAGGATTTTTGGCCTTGAGGAATCTTGACTATATTGATCCTCTTACTTATTTTTATATTTATAAAAATCATATGTTTATTTATGGTTAAAAGATAATATTTTTTGTCTGTATCTCGATAATTGTACGAAAATCAGCTAATCTTAAATGCAGAATAAAACAGCATCATAATAAGGATACTTCTATGTCACGTGATTACAATCAATTCCCGGACGATGAAAATGGCAATGTACTGTGGCAAATGCATCAGGATGGCGACGACTTGCAAGAGGCACATGAAATTGAATTTTCGATTGCCTTTGCGGATGAAGCGCAGGCGGATCGTTGTGCCTTGCATCTATTAAAAGAAGAGCAAAAAATCAGCCTGTTTCAGGACGAAGAAAGCGATACCCTGGAATGGATCATCACGATTTATGTGTATATGGAACCTGCTTACGAAGATATCGTGGATCTGGAACAATGGTTCAGCAAAATCGCGGCACAATTTCAGGGTGAATATGATGGTTGGGGTTGCATGGCCTATGTCTATGATGATGAGTTGGATGACGAAGAGGGCAGCCTGCGTAGTAGCTGAGCATGCTTGTATTTAAAGCATTTAAAGTAAGAGACCCGGTGCTGCCGGGGTTTTTATTGCTCTATTTAATCGTTATATGAAGATTTGAGCTTGAGTATAGATACATACTCATTATATATAGCCAGCTCAAAACTGGATAAAATAACTCAGATGAGTACTTAACTCAGGCTGATGATTTAGTCACAATAAATGCAGGGAATATCCCGCAATAAAAAAATAATAAGAACAAAGGACAAGAAAAAATGAGTTACACCTTAAAAATGCATCGTGTGTTCAGTGCACCACCGGAGCGGGTGTATCGTGCCTTTGTGCATCCGGATGCATTGGCCAAATGGCTGGCACCACATGGCTTTATTGCCAAAGTAGAACATGCGGAAGTCAAACCTGGTGGCAGCTATAAAACCACCTTTACCAATTTTTCTACCGGAACCCAGCATCATTTTCATGGCATTTATCATGAGGTCATTCCCAATCAGCTACTGCGCTATACCGATCAGTTTTCTACCCCCGACTTGCAGGGTGAAATAGAGGTCACGATCATCTTTGAAAAAGTCTCAATCGGTACAGGTTTACACATTATTCAGGTAGGTTATCCGGATGTGGTGCCGCCAGCGGTATGTCATTTGAGCTGGCAGGAATCACTGCAACTTCTGTCTTTGCTGGTTAATCCGCAGATTTCAGACAATTAATTCCTTCGATCTCCTATGTTGGCTTCATCCTCATGTCCTCTCCATGAGCGCGCCTGACAAAGATGCTATACTGTGCGCTTATTTGTTTCATTTATTTTATTTTTCTCTTTTTTTCGAGGTTCTTATGGGTCTGCCAAACTGTCCAAAATGTCAATCTGAATATACCTATGCAGATGGCGATCTACTGATCTGTCCAGAATGCGCACACGAGTGGAAAGAAGGTGAAATCACTGAAGAGCAAGTGATCATTAAGGATGCCAATGGCAATGTACTGGCGGACGGTGATAGGGTAACAGTGATTAAAGACCTGAAAATCAAAGGTTCATCTTCAGTGGTGAAAGTGGGCACCAAAGTCAAAAGTATCCGTTTGTTGCCTGATGCTGCAGATGGGCATGATATCGATTGTAAAATCGAGGGAATCGGCCCGATGAAACTGAAATCAGAATATGTAAAGAAAGCTTAAATTTAGCCCTAGACTAAAATTCTGACGAGAGAATAATACGGTTGATGTATCGTATTATTCTCATTATTGCTGAAATTCTGGGCTGATCATTTTCCTGCCGCCCTGATCCTCGCATTTCGATTTGAGACCACTTTAATGCCGCACCTGCATCTGGAATATTCTGACAATCTGCAACATATTGAGATCAAATCCTTATTGGTCGCGATCCATGAGGCACTTTTTAGCGCCAGCTATGTCACGGATCTCAATGATTTAAAAAGTCGCGCGATTATGCAGCAGGACTATATGATTGGACTGAATATTGTTACAGATCAGGCCTATGTGTATGCCAAAGCTTCACTGTTGAGCGGTCGCAGTGTCGAAGTTCGTCAGGCAATTTTCAAATTGGTGCTCGACCTCATGCAGCAATATATTGCGCCACAGCCTGAATTGAAAATATAACTTTGTGTCGAAATCATTGAAATGCCAAAGCAGACTTATAGTAAAGCTATTGTCTGAAGGATGGCTTTTATCTGTTGATATGACATGGATCAAATAGCTTGAAATTTTATCAACGCCGTACGAAATTTATAAACAGATCGACTTGGTTTGCAATGGTCAGCTATCTTATTCAGATTTAAATATATTTTTCTTTTAAATGACGCTTTATGTCATTTACAGACATACGATAAAAGTTCTAAAGTAACTTTTAATCGCTGCTGATTTTTGAATCATCCAATCTAGAAACGGCATATTCATCCTGATTGAAATAAAAATAATTTAAAAATAATCTTCAGGCGAGCTGTACCGAATCAGACAATGGAGAGAGCAAAGCGAAAACAGCGCTTTAGCATAGGCAAAATAATAAGAACAAAAAGATCAGAAATCCGGTGAGTTGATTGAATCCAAGATTTCAGGTCTGACTTGTCCGGTTGAGGAAAATTTGATGCAGATTTTTGGGGATGAACAATTGGTTCGGGAAGTCATGGCATTTCTTCGAGAGTGGGATAATGCCATAGCCAGACTCGAAATTCAGGATATTATTGAATTGTGCCGACCGGAGATCCGTCTGGTTGATGTCAGTATGGAGGTTAAAGGTGTAGAAGCCTATCAGGCACTCTGGCAGCAATATCGGGCATTTATACCGGAAGGCATACGCATCGAACGCCAAGACCTTAATATTCATGTCACTTCTGATCTGGCTGTAGTCGATGGTTATGTACGGGTGAGTTATGCGGTGATTGAACCGATTTTCCAGCTGGGCTGGTGTCGGGTCAGCATGTGCCTGAGCAAGCAGCAGGGCAAATGGCAATTGCTGCATCAACATACTTCAGTCCCTGTGCAACTCGAAACCCGGAAAATGCGCCGGATCAAAAGCGTGAGTTAATCTATTTACCTGAAAAGATTTAAGTGAAATATCTTTGCAAATGATTACAGGAATACCTTTGTAACAAAAATATAGAAAGTCCTAAATTATGTTGAAGGAATAATATTTTAGGACTTTTCAGGTGGATAACAACAAGAACAGTCAAGTAAAACCACGACAGGCCAACCTGCAACAACAGACTGAAGTATTGATGCCGGATCAGTCCGAGCGGCAGCGCACCCAACATGCACTCAGAATGATGGCAGGCTTTGTAATTGCTGCTGTAGTCATGACGGCATTGTATTTTGGTCGTGATATTTTTATTCCGCTGGCTCTGGCCATTCTGCTGGCATTTTTACTTTCTCCTCTGGTTTCTCGCTTAAAGCGCTGGGGCTGTCCCCAATGGGCGGCGATTGGCCTGGTCATGTGCCTGACCTTGTCATTTCTGGGCGGCACTGCAACTTATCTGGGAGTACAACTCGGCAAGTTGAGTCAGGAACTGCCGCAATATCAGGACACCATCCAGCAGAAACTAAAAATGCTTGAAAACTATCGTCAGGGACCGAGTATGTGGGATGGCGCGATCCAGACCTTTGACACGGTAGAAAATTCGATAGATACACCCGAACATGAAACAGAAGACCCGAATGTGCAGAATGTCAAAGTGGTCGGTTTGGAACCAACGAGTGAAGAGGCTGCCCTAGACTGGTTGAATAAAATTCTGAATCCACTGGCGATTATCGGGATTGTGTTCCTGTTTATGGTATTAATTTTATTCAATGGCAAAGACTTGCATGACCGTTTTCTGAAACTCTTGGGCGGTAATCTGAATATCGGCACCGATGCGCTGGATGATGCCGGCAAAAGTATCGGAACCTATTTGCGCATGCAGCTGCTGGTCAATGTCACTTATGGCATTCCCATGGCGATTGGGCTGCTGGTGATTGGGGTGCCGGCAGCGATCATGTGGGGGCTGGTCGCGGTGGTTATGCGTTTTGTGCCCTATGTTGGCCCGATCGTTTCAGCTATTTTCCCGATTACGCTGGCCTTCGCCGTTGATCCGGGCTGGGACATGGTGCTCTGGACTGTCGCCTTGATTCTGGTGCTGGAACTGATCAGCAATAACGTGATTGAACCTTGGCTTTATGGGGAAAGTACCGGTCTGTCTACCTTAGCGATTATTTTGGCTGCCACGTTCTGGACCACCCTCTGGGGACCGGTGGGGTTGATCTTGTCGACGCCTTTGACTGCCTGCCTGCTGGTTTTGTCCAACTACGTGCCGGCACTGGGTTTTGTCAAAACTTTGCTTGGCAGTACGCCAGTATTGTCACCCTTCGAACGCTTTTATCAGCGACTGGTAGCCGACGAAGTCAATGATGCAATGCAAGTAGCCAATGATTATATCTGTGCGCAATTGCCAAAAAAGCCCAGTGCGGAGGAGGTGGCCCGTCGGGTACAAATGTTCTATGGTGAAGTGGCCATTCCAGCCATTCGGATTTATTCTCAAGGACATGATACCGATGTTACTGCCGAGCACCGGTTGCGTCTTTATCAGGGCTTGCAGTTCTTTAATCATGCATTCCAAAAAGCTTATCCGAGTAAATTAAGTAACGAGCAGCCCGAAGTCTATTGCGTTGGTGCGCGTTGGGAAATTGACACCCAGATTTCTGCCATGTTGGCACACGCGTTGAATCTCAAAAATATTGCTGCCCGAAATGATCCGGATGTGCTGATTCAATCCAGTGAATCAGGAAAGGGCATTGTACTGCCAGTTTCAATCAAGATTTTATGTGTGTCGATTTTTCATCATGCGCCTGCAGCACAGATTCGGTTGCTGAAATATCGATTGGCGCAGCAATATCCTGAGCTGAAAATCATTTTTGCGACTTGGAGCGTGATGCAGCTGGAGCTTCTGGATGAACTGCAACAATGTTTTGAGCTGGAGGCACTGGTCAATAATGTCGATGATCTGATTCTGACTATCGAAACTTATACCTTGAATGAAGGGGAAAGCTGGTTTGAGAATCTGGAGATCAAGAATGAAAAAGAACGGCAGCAGGCTTTAAATGAGTTGGGATTATTAGATCACCTTCATCAGATCCTTTATAAACAATATATTGAAGAAGCCCGTCAAGCCTTTGACGTTGATTACGCACAAATTTCCTGGCTGAATCAGCACGAAATGTATATTCCAGTCAGTCCTTTTACCCAAGAACCTGTAGCAACCCGACAAATGTGCAAGGATTCAGTCTGTACCCATCTGCTCTATCAAAACGAGCCTTTGGTGATAGAAGATTTGCAACGTGACCCGCGCTTTCCACATTTGTCAGAGTTAAGACAGCATCATATCCGTTTCTATGCCGGTGTGCCCTTAAAAGATAAAAATGGAATTGCGCTTGGGAGTCTGTGTCTGCTGGACAAGCAGCCGAGACAGATGCAGGCCGAAGATATGATTCTACTTAAGGCTTTGGCGCAGGATTTAATGGCGACTTTGAGCAATGAGCGCAAGAAAAAAGATAAACAGAAGCAGATTGAGCAGATGCAGCCAGCCACCTCGGCAAGCATTTTAAATAAGGACTAGATGATGAAACAAAAATGGATCTACAGCATCAAAATTATGAGTATCATATTTAGTCTAGCCAGTATTAGCTCATTAAGTCTAGCGGCCATGCAGGACCTACATTTTTCACATAAAGACTGGGAAATTGCCTGTGATAATACCGGCACCTGCCGCGCTGCCGGTTATCAATCGGATCAAGATATTGATCAGCCGGTTTCGGTGCTACTAGAGCGTGCTGCGGGTGCAAACAGTAGTATCAAAGCCCAAGTCCAGATTTTACCCTTAGCTGCTGCCACACCTACACGACAGCTTCAGCTACAAATTGCCAGCACACCTTATGGTGTGATTGGTCTGAATCGGGAGGGAATAGGGCAACTCAGTACTGATCAAACGCGAGCCTTGCTAAAAGCTGTACAGGGAACAGCTCCGGTTGTATTTAAGAATACGCAATCACGCTGGAACCTGTCGACTTCCGGTGCCAGTGCCGTTTTGCTGAAGATGGATGAATTTCAGCGTCGACTTTCTACGCCCTCAGCCTTGATCAGGCCGGGGAAAAAATCCAATCAGGCGGTGCTCAAAGCTGCAGCGATACCGAAAATTCAGATACCAAAATATCAGTCAGGCAAAGTCACTCAAGCAAAACTGAATACGGCAGCCAGTCAGCAGATGATTCGAAAACTGCAAGCCACCACCAAGGAAGATCAATGTGATTTGCTGTTTAGCCAGCGTTTTCTGGATGATGATGTTATGACCATTTATCCCATTAATGCCCAGAATCAACTGATTCAGATTCCATGCTGGCGTGGGGCTTATAATATGGGTAGTGGCTTCTGGCTGATGGATCGAAACAAGCAATTTAAACAGTTGGTGACGACCTCGGGAGAAACATTTAACCAAGGCCAGATATTTTCCGGGCATAAAGTGCGTGGTTTGGGCGATTGTCTGAGTCAGAACGAATGGGCCTGGAATGGCAAGAAATTTGTCAAAAGCTTCAGTGGTCTGACCGTACAATGCAAAGGCTTCGCCGGTGGTGCTTGGAATTTACCGACCTATGTAAGCAAAATCATTTATCAGGCCAAATAGTATTGTTTAAAAAATAGCAGTGATAAAAAAGCCTGAATGACTCAGGCTTTTTTAGTTTTGATTTTAAGAAGTGTGATCTTAAAAACGCTTTGGAATTCTCTGGCCATTTGGAACAGGAATTTCAGCATTTTTTAATACCCCAAATAACCAGGTTTCAGCATGCTGTACCGCAGTTTTCAACTGATCACCCATGGCCAGACGTCCGGCAATGAAACTGGCCAGTGAACAGCCTGAACCATGATATTCACCTGGCAGACGTGGACAGCGAGTTTCGTTGACCAGCTCACCTGCGATATATAGGCTGTTCTGAATGTAATCTGGCGTATCTTCATGGCCACCTTTGACCAAAACTGCCTGTGCACCCATTTCAAATAATTTTTGAGTGGCCAGTTTGAGGTCTTGCTCACCCGTCAGGGCGCGTAGTTCAACCGTGTTCGGCGTTAAGATAGTGGCTAATGGAATCAACTGGGTAAATGCTTTGACCAGCGTTTCTTGATTACCCAGCGAACCGCCACTATTCGCGACCAAAACCGGATCCAGCACATACAGATAATCTGGATGTGCAGCCAGAAACTCGGCCAGTGCTGCGATATTGTCTGTGGTGCCTAACATGCCAGATTTTACGCAACGAATGGGCAGGTCATTGACCACCGCATTGGCCTGTGCCAACAGCAATTCTCTGGAAGTGGCTTCGAAACCAAAAACCTGCTGTGAATTTTGAATAGTGAGGGCTGTGCAGGCAATTGCCGCATGTGCACCACTTTGACCAATGGCTTCAATATCTGCTTGAAGGCCGGCTCCACCTGAAGGGTCTAAACCGGAAAAGCAAAGTACGGTAGGGCGCAAAATGATGTCCTTCATTCACTAAAATTGCATTAGTATAGGCAAATTTGAATGAACTCTCGATATTAATTTATATCGGTACTAATGAGAGGGGATGGGCGGTGATTAAGAATATTTTAATTGATCTGGATGGGACATTAACCGATCCGAAAGTGGGGATTACGACGTCTGCACGCTATGGTCTGGAAAAGATCGGTCATCCGATTAGTGACGAGATCAATATCGACTGGATTATTGGTCCGCCCTTAAAAGCCTCGCTTGCCAAAATTTTAAATGTTGAGGCCGATCATGTTCTGGCTGAACAGGCCTTGATGGGTTATCGGGAGCGCTTTGCAGTCAAGGGTCTCTATGAAAATCATGTTTTTGAGGGTGTAGCAGAAACGCTGGCAGAACTGAAACGCCGTGGTTATCGCTTGTTTGTCGCTACAGCAAAACCGACAGTGTATGCCAAACAGATTCTGGAACATTTTGATCTGGCCCAGTATTTTACCGACATTTATGGTAGTGAGCTGAATGGCGAGCGAACCAATAAAGCTGAGCTGATTCAGTATATTTTAGAGCAGCAAAAATTACAGGCCGATCAATGCCTGATGGTGGGTGACCGTGAGCATGACATTTTTGGTGCCCGTCAAAATGGTATTGATACTATTGCGGTAAATTATGGTTATGGTAGTCAGGAAGAGTTAGCACTGGCACAGCCTAAATATCAAATAGACCGCTTTAATCAGTTGCTAGATTATTTTAAATAAACCCTAATTTTTGCTTATTTTATTTGAGCTGATTTTTAGAGATATTTTGTCTATAAGCTGCTACATCTATACAGATCAACTCTCTTATTAGATTGTTATCTCAATAAAAATCCCGCAGCGTGCGGGATTTTTGCTCTTACAAGAACATTTAAAGCGTCAAAAACCAGGTCGATGCCAACACCACCATAATGATAATCACCAGTAAAATATTGATGATCGTCATTCGATGTTGGGGTGGAACTCTGGCTTTGGTCAGTGCATTTCCTGCATGGTCAAACAGGATGACATTTTGCACGCTACTTTCATAACCGAGTTCGAGTAACGCGCGCTTTTCAACTTCGGTTAAACCGTCTTCAGGCAGATCCATAATTTGCAGCAGTGCTATAGAGCTAAATAGTTTCTTCATCATTGACGATGGTAACAGCCGTTTCAGCGTCACCGCGGCTGCATCAAAGTCGGCAATAATACTCCGCGGGTGGGCATAAGGCACATCGGGTAGCAGAGTATGCGTAATCGTGCCATCTATATTCATCAGCTGCATTTTATCTTTATAGATTTGCACCCATACAGCATCTGGAAATTTCACTAATTGATCTTGCAGCATGGAGAAAGTCTGATTTTGCTGATATTTAGTCATTAAATAATCGATAAACAAATCCCGCATCAAGACGGGATTTGTAAGGTTCGGTTATTTGGCAGGAGCACCATACTCATTGTTTTGTTGCTTGGTTTCAGTTGCCCACCACCAGATCAGTACCAGTATGCCAATCACGGTAAGCGTCAGTAATTGCCACCAACCAGAACGTCCTACATCATGCAAGCGACGCGCGCCAACGGCCAGACTTGGGACTAGAAGTGCCAGATTAAGCAGGCTATTCACCAGCGGTTTAGTGCCTAAAACTGTATCAATTACCTCAGCAACAATGCCTAAAATTACACAAAACAGCATAAAGAACCAAAATTCTTTACGGCGTGCACGGCCGGAAAAGTTTGCATAGTTGGTCAGACATTTTACAAACCAGTCAATGCTGCTGTAATTTTCCTCGGCTTGATCCAGATTTGAATATTTGCCAAGCTGACTGGAAATTTTTTCTCCCAGATAAATAGAACTGCCTGAGGTTAAATAAACCTCAGATGCTTCACCCGCGGTATTGACGATAAAATCGACCCGATCACCGCGTGAAGGTGGACGCTCACTACGCCAGTCTGCGCCATTAAAGCTATAGCGCTGATTATCATCCCCCGAGATAAAACCGGTATTGTGTTGAATAGAAAAATCAAGGATTGAACCTTTCATGCTTGTTCTCGTCTATTAAGCTAGATTATTGTTTTAAAGCGACGCAATTTCTTATCAGAATAACTTTAGCATAATCTAATTTTTAAAAGTTTATGGTGAAATGACAATAATTTTTTCATGTTTTTAAAAGCCTTATCGCAATAGTGATTCAGTATTCAATCAACAAAAAATGTAGCGTTGCATGATTTGAAATGAAGAAAATTAAATAGTAATGGAGCTGATTTATCTCTGAATCTTTTATAAGAAATTAAAGCTAAATCTATCTGATGAATATCAAATTTTTCTTTGGAACTATGGTTTGATGTTGTTAAATTTAATATGATGATAAACAGATACTTATAAATTTTAAATTTACAAAAAGCATATAATAATACTAATAAATATAACATTTTATTCATACTTTTTATCTATTAGTAACGATTTTTTAAAATCAACAGGCGTATAATAAAAAGCTTCATATTGTGATGAAGGTATCACATTCAATGTATCTCTCCCCATTATCGAAGGCCGTTTACCTTTGCTGTGCCTCTTTCATCTTAACCACGACCACTGTGCATGCTGAAGCTGCTTTCAGTTCGGAAAGCCCGTGGATGCTCGGTGACTGGAACGGGCAACGTACAGCACTCCAAAATCAGGGCTATGATTTCAGTTTTGGTTATACCGGTGAAATGGCAACCTTGATCGATGCGCAAAGATCTTCAAACCATAAAACTGAATATGCGGACCAGTTTGTTTTTGGGGCACATCTGGATCTGGCAAAAATTGCAGGCTGGCAAGACACCGAAGCACAAATAACAGTGACCCAGCGTAACGGTCAGTCACTGTCTCAAAGCGCTGCTGCTTTAAGTGGCCATCTGAGTTCAGTGCAAGAAGTCTGGGGCCGTGGTCAAACCTGGCGCCTGACTGATTTATGGATCAAGAAAAAATTCCTGGAACAAAAACTGGATGTGAAAGTCGGACGCTTTGGTGAGGGTGAAGACTTCAATAGTTTTGACTGTGATTTCCAGAATCTGGCCCTATGCGGTTCACAAGTCGGGAACTGGGTTGGCGATCAGTGGTACAACTGGCCGGTAAGCCAATGGGCTGCACGGGTCAAATATAACCTTAACCCTGAATTTTATGCCCAAGTCGGTGCTTATGAATACAACCCTGAGAATCTGGAACGTGGTAAAGGATTTAACCTGAGTACGGATGGTTCCAAAGGGGCAATGCTTCCTGCAGAAGTGGTTTGGGCGCCTAAACTGGGTGAACAGAAACTACCGGGTGAATACCGTGCCGGTTATTACTACAGTACAGCAGAGGCTGAAGTCATTTCCAATCCAGATCAAACCGATCATCACCATGGGGGCTGGATTGTTGCCAAGCAACAATTGACTGCACATCACGGAGATACTTCGCGTGGTTTGACCGGCTTTGTGAATGCGACAGTGCATGACTCCAAAACCAATAATGTCAGTGATATGCAAAATATCGGGCTGGTTTATAAGGGTGCAATGGATTCACGCCCTCAAGATGAAATCGCATTTGGTATTGCACGCATCAACATGAATGACGATGTCAGTGCTGACCGTCATCAAGAAATCGATGCAGAAATTTATTATGGCTTACATGCCACTAATTGGCTCACCATTCGCCCGAATGTGCAATATGTGCGTCACGTCGGTGCATATAAAGACGGTGAAAATGTCTGGGTGGGCGGAATCAAGTTTAATACGTCATTTTAAAACATAGTTTTTAGTTGCAAATACACTATTGAATCTCTAAGTCCTTTGTTGCAGTAATGGGCAATGCCTGCTTAAGACACTAATGTATTTATAACTAAGAATTTAACAATAAGGGTGCTCATGCCTGTCATGTGCATGGACTTTCAAAAAATCTTTTATAGGTGTTCAACATGAATACTTCGTCATCAGGTTCAGTACTGAAAACAATTTTGGCGGTCATTGCTGCTGTTTTCGGTATAGGACTGCTGATTGGAGGGATTTATCTTGCAGTGCTGGGTGGGTCTTGGTACTACATCATTGCAGGTATTCTCTTTATTGCGACCGCAGTTCTCTTGTATAAACGAAAAAGCGCTGCTCTTCTGGTTTATGCCGTATTCGTTTTGGCAACAGTGGTGTGGGGGCTTTGGGAAGTCGGTTCAGATTTCTTTGCACTTGCACCGCGTTTAGATATTTTAGGTCTGTTTGGTCTGGCCCTGCTGATTCCGGCGGTAACACGCGGTTTTGATCAAAGCAAAGGCGCAAAAATTGCCTTGGGTGCTTCATTGGCCATTACCATCGCTGTCATGATTTATGCTGTATTTAATGACCCGCAAGAAATTCGCGGTGAATTAAAATCCCAGCAGCCTGCAACCCACCAGCCAATCCCCGGTGTGGCAGATGAAGACTGGCCTGCTTATGGCCGTACCCAGTCCGGTTTACGGTATTCACCCTTAAAGCAGATTAATACTGAAAATGTCAAAGATTTGCAGGTGGCTTGGGAATATCACACGGGCGAATTCAAGACTGAAAATGACTCGGGTGAAACCACCAATCAGGTTACTCCAATCAAGGTGGGTGACAACATGTACATCTGTACCACTCACCAGAAATTGACTGCGCTTGATCCGGCAACTGGTAAGGCGAAATGGACCTATGATCCAAAACTAAAAGCTGATCATACCTATCAGCATTTAACCTGCCGTGGCGTATCTTATTATGATGTCAACAATACGGCTGGTTTTGAAACCAGTCTCGCTGCGAAAAAAAGCAGTTCTGCTGAATGTCCACAAAAAGTCATTTTACCGGTCAATGATGGGCGTCTGGTTGCTGTGAATGCAACCACCGGTAAAGTCTGCTCTGACTTTGGTAAAAATGGCGAAGTTGATCTGCAAAAAGATATGCCATTCCCATATCCGGGCGGTTATATTCCGACCTCACCGCCTGTAGTCACCGGCACCACCATTATTATTGCGGGTTCAACCACAGATAACTATTCAACTGAAGAACCGTCGGGTGTGATCCGTGGTTATGATGTCAATACCGGTGAACTGCTTTGGGTATTTGACACAGGCGCTGAAGATCCGAATTTGATTCCTGCACCGGGTCAAAAATTTGTACATAACTCTCCAAATGCTTGGGCACCTTTGGCCTATGATGCAGAGCTGGACATCGTCTACGTACCAACGGGTGTCGGTACCCCGGATATTTACGGTGGTCACCGGACTGAGCTAGACGAGCGTTATGCCAACTCGATGCTGGCCTTGAATGCAACGACTGGTAAGCTGGTATGGAACTTCCAGACCACCCATCACGATTTGTGGGATATGGACGTACCTTCACAGCCGACATTGACCGAGATTAAAGACAAAAACGGCAATATGGTTCCAGCCATTTATGTCTTGACCAAAACCGGGAATGCTTTTGTGCTGGATCGCCGTAATGGTAAAGCGATTGTGCCGATTACCGAGAAACCAGTACCTCAATCTGTGAAACGCGGTCCTCAAACCAAAGGCGAGTTCTATTCTAAAACTCAACCGTTCTCTGATTTTAACCTAGCGCCACAAGATAAATTGACCGATAAACAGATGTGGGGTGCGACCATGTTTGACCAGTTGGTCTGCCGTGTTGCGTTCCACAAACTGAATTACGATGGCATTTATACCCCACCTTCTGAAAATGGGACGCTGGTCTTCCCAGGTAACCTGGGTGTGTTTGAATGGGGGGGTATGTCGGTGAATCCAGACCGTCAAATTGCACTGACCAACCCGATTGGCCTGCCATTTGTATCAAAACTGATTCCTCAAGATCCGAACCGTCCTAAGACGGCTAAAGGTGCAGGCACAGAAGCCGGCGTTCAACCGATGTATGGCGTGCCTTATGGCGTTGAAATCAGTGCGTTCCTGTCTCCGTTTGGGCTGCCGTGTAAACAGCCATCATGGGGCTTTGTTGCAGGTGTGGACTTAAATACTCATGAAGTGGCCTGGAAACGCCGTATCGGTACCATTCGTGACAGTATGCCAGGCATTCCATTGCCGCCATTCAAAATGGGTGTGCCGATGCTGGGTGGACCTATTTCAACTGCGGGTAATGTAATGTTTGTGGGTGGAACTCAAGATAACTATATCCGTGCCATTAATGTGAACAACGGTGATGAGTTGTGGAAAGGCCGTCTACCTGCAGGTGGTCAGGCTACGCCAATGACTTATGAAGCCAATGGCAAGCAGTATGTGGTCATTATGGCGGGTGGTCATGGTTCTTTTGGTACCAAGATGGGTGACTCTCTGGTGGCTTATGCCTTGCCAGACAATAAGTAACTGACTCTCTGTTGTTGTATGGGAAAGCCTGATTCGTCAGGCTTTCCCATCAGTCTTTTTATAAATCGTTAGAATATTAAAGAAAATCATGTGGGCTGCACGATATTGAATGAAGTAAACAAAGATTTTGATAAATTGCTTTGATAGGTGACTTCTATTGACCACGCAGCTTAAAACTAAAATTTCTACTTGTAATCTGATCAAGCAAACTCGATCTACTGATCATTGAAGATCAAACCGGCTTATAGAATTAATCATGTGATGTGCTTCGGCAGCTTATGAGTTTTCTAAGTCATAGAGATAACTGGAACCTACAAAATATGCAGCATCAATTTCGACATCTCCCTGTAAAAACCACATTATCCTGTTTAATCGCCTGTATGAGCCAGACGCTGTATGCTGAAAATACTGCTACAGAAGTGCAAAAACTTGCGCCTATTATTGTGCAGGCGACCCGAACTGACCGGGAGAAGTTGAGCACGCCTGCATCGGTTTATTATCTGGAGCAGGCACAACCAGAGAACAGCCTGAATGTGAACCTTTCGGAAACATTAAAAGGTGTTCCAGGACTGCAGTTAAATAACCGTGAAAACTATGCTCAGGACCTGCAAATTTCGATGCGTGGCTTTGGTGCGCGCTCCAGTTTTGGTGTACGGGGTGTACGTTTATATGTGGATGGAATCCCTGCAACAATGCCGGATGGACAGGGACAAACCTCGAATATTGATTTGAACAGTCTGGACCATATTGAAGTATTGGGTGGTGGATTTTCATCACTGTATGGCAACTCTTCCGGGGGAACGATTTTAACCACCACAAGGGAAGGGCAAGGCGCTGACTCAATTGAACTGGGGCATTCTGCAGGGAGCCAGAACAAAGGGCAGACCAAGCTGGTTTTGCAAGGCGGTTCAGAAAATGCCGATGAACCAGCTTATATCATCAGCTCATCTTATTTTGATACCGACGGCTATCGGGAGCATAGCGGTGCGCATAAAATCCTGAGCAATGCCAAGCTGACCTGGGATCTGGAAGATGGTTCTAAAATCAACTGGATGAATAACTACGTTAAAATTGCTGCAGATGATCCGGGCGGTTTAACCCGAGAGCAGTGGAAGGCCAATCCCAGACAGGTCGCGACCAACGTCCTTCTTTATAATGCACGTAAAGAAATTGAGCAGCTGCAAACAGGTTTAACCTGGAATAAGCCGATCAATGATCAGCATGAGCTATATGGCATGGCCTACTGGGGACAGCGCGCAGTCACGCAATATCAGTCGATTCCAAAGTGTGCATATGAAGAAAATACTGATATTTGTAAACCTAATACAGTTCAACTAGCCCAAAATCATCCCGGTGGTGTCATTGATTTTGACCGTAATTTTTATGGGATAGATTTACGCTGGACAGGTCAGAACATTTGGCCAGATACCCAGCTGATTGCTGGACTTGCGGTTGATGCCATGACCGAAGACCGTAAAGGCTATCAAAACTTTTTAGGTGATCGCTTGGGAGTGAAAGGCGACCTACGCCGAGATGAAGACAATACCCTGTGGAATTTAGATCCGTATTTGCAAGCTTCTTATCACTTTGCTCCCGATTGGACCTTGGATGCCGGCCTGCGCTATAGCAATGTACATTTCAAGTCTAAAGACAAGTTCCTGGCGAATGGCAATAATTCAGGTAAAACCGATTATCAGAAATTATTGCCATCCATGGCCTTAAGCTGGCAGATTTTACCTGAGCTGATGACTTATGCCAGTTATGCACAAGGCTTTGAAACGCCGACCTTTACCGAAATGTCTTATCCTGCAAATACTGCAGAAAACCGCAGCTTCAGTTTAAAAGCAGCAGAAAGTGAAACCTATGAGATGGGATTAAAGTCTGTAAATACATTAGGTGATTTTACTGTTGCAGTTTTTCAGACCAGGACGAAGAATGACATTGTTTCTGCAGGGAGTGACAATGGTCGCTCTACTTTCCGTAATGCCGATAAAACTTTAAGAGAAGGTATTGAACTCTCCTGGAACAAAAACCTTTGGCGTGATCTCACTGCTCAAGCCAGCTATAGCTATATAGATGCTACTTTTGATGCTGACATTCCCGCAATCGGTACGGTAGCCGCTATTGCAGCCGGAAACTATATTCCGGGGATTGCCAAAAATCAGGCATTTTTAAGTCTGGGCTGGAAGCCTGAAAGTGGCTTACACGCAGGACTCGATGTGCGTTACTCGGACAAGATTTATGTGAATGACTTAAATTCTGATACTGCACCAAGCTACACAGTCGCTGGTGCCAATATAGGTTATCACTGGAAAATGCAGGATTGGGCAGTGAATACTTTTGCGCGTGTCGATAACCTGTTTGATAAAGATTATTCCGGTTCGGTGATTGTCAATGAAAGCAATAGCCGTTTCTTTGAGCCGGCAGAAGGGCGGAACTGGAGCGCTGGTCTGAGTGTGACAAAAGAATTTTAATTCAGATGATTTAGGGCTGTTAAATTTTCAAAAAACAAAATCCCGCTTCCTGAGTGGGATTTTTTAATATTTAAGTTTTGAAAAGTTGATCAGAGGATTTGAGATAAAACTAGATCTTTTGCTGATTCACCCGTTTCGATAATTCCTCGGCACTTTCCACCCGTTCAGAATATCGATTGTTGAGATCAGCAGACTGAACTTGGTGTGAGATTGTGTCGACCATCAGAAGTTGTTTTAGATATTCTTTCTGCTCCGCAGCGCGCAGCTTTTAGCATGGAAAATGAGGAAATGATTATTGATGAAGCAGGGAATCGGTTGAAATAAATTTCAGAATTTAAGCAGATCAATCAGATCATAAAAAAGCCACCGCAGGGGTGGCTTTTTATTTAAAGTTAAAATGACAGATGTCGTGTCATTTTAAGCTAAACCTTACCAGCTTAACGCACCGCCAGTTTGGTAATCTGTTACGCGCGTCTCGAAGAAATTCTTCTCTTTACGCAAGTCCATCATCTCTGACATCCACTGGAACGGGTTATTCACACCAGCAAACTGTTCAGGCAAACCCAACTGCGCCAGACGACGGTTCGCAATAAACTTCAGGTATTCTTCCATCATGCCAGCGTTCATGCCAAGTACACCGCGTGGCATGGTGTCACGTGCGTATTCGATTTCCAGCATCGTACCTTCAAGAATCATCTGGATGATTTCTTCCTGGAATTCAGTTGTCCATAAACCCGGGTTTTCGATCTTGATCTGGTTGATCATATCGATACCGAAGTTCAGGTGCATAGACTCATCACGCAGGATGTACTGGAACTGCTCGGCAACACCATTCATCTTGTTACGACGGCCCATCGACAGGATCTGGCTGAAACCGCAGTAGAAGAAGATACCTTCAAGTACACAGTAGAACGCGATCAGGTTGCGAAGCAGGATCTGGTCGTTTTCAGGTGTGCCGGTTTTGAAAGTAGGATCACTTAAAGACTGAGTATATTTCAGACCCCACGCAGCTTTACGTGCAACTGACGGTACTTCACGGTACATGTTGAAGACTTCGCCTTCATCCATACCTAGCGACTCGATACAGTACTGGTAAGCGTGTGTGTGAATCGCTTCTTCAAACGCTTGACGCAAGATGTACTGACGGCATTCAGGGTTGGTAATATGACGGTAAATCGCCAGTACCAGATTGTTTGCAACCAGTGAATCGGCAGTCGAGAAGAAACCAAGTGAACGCATCACAATGGTACGTTCATCTTCAGTCAAGCCATTTTCAGACTTCCACAACGCAATGTCGTGGTTCATGTTCACTTCTTGTGGCATCCAGTGGTTTGCACATCCGTCCAGATACTTCTGCCAAGCCCATTCGTATTTGAATGGAACAAGCTGGTTCAAGTCTGCACGACAGTTGATCATCGCCTTGTCATCAACCTGAACGCGTTGCGCACCCATTTCAAGCTCTTCCAGACCCGGTGCAACATCAAGCTGCTCTAGGGAAGCAGATGCTCTTGCCAGTGAATCGGTTGGATTTGATCCTCGGTTTTGAGTGGCTCTAAGGGGTTGTGCAGCTGCCACATCCGGCGATGCGTTGCCTGCATCAGATACCATCTGTGAATTAGTCGCTTTTTGCGGCTCGACGGGCGCAGGCTGCTGTTCAGGTGCAGCCGGTTTTTGCGAATCATCTTCGAAATCGTCCCAACTTAGGATAGACATATCAATTCTCTCTACGTTGCTTTATATCTTTTATGAGACATTCAGCTTGGCTGAGATGTCTTACTATACGCTTAATTTGTGTAAGCAAAATTAAGTTTTGTTGATGAATGCTCTAGTTTTATACAGGAGCAATAATCCCCACTACTTATTTTGCTTACGCTGCTGGCGAACTTTGAACCAGAAGTAAGCAATGGGTAAATAAAAGGTAATACCAAAGGAAATCAGCAATGCCGCAAGTCCTAACATGTAGTTATGAGTCATATGTGGCATTGAGGTTTCCTTTTACTTTTAGTTTGTGAATCCTAGCCGAAACTAGGATTCACGTTTAAATCATTTTTTAGATGATTTACTAGGCTTGATTGTTTCAGTAACTGTAGTTTTAGGATGCTTTTTTGCATAGCCTTCAGTTACGAAACGACCAGTTCCTGCATCACGAGAAACTTTTTTCGTAGCCATAGAGATAATCTCCATTACAAATTCAAGATGACTCTTACTGGCTCGTTTCTCGAATTGATGATACAATCCGTTCACGCATTTTGTGATGCCAGCCTCGTTGTGACCATCTTGGTATCACTTCGAGATTGAAAGCCTTCTAGTTAGTTTTGACGGACGCTAGAGGGCTTTTTTATTGCCTGAATTTCGTAATCCCCCTAAGTCCCCCTTTGAAAAGGGGGATTTTCTCCCTCCTTTATTAAAGGAGGGTCGGGGAGGATTTAAAACCTGTCAGATTATTGACAAGCCTCACAATCAGGGTTGTCAATTGAACATGCCATTGGCACTGGAGCCGCTTGTGCAAAACCTTCTTCCTCTGCAGGAGCTTCAGGTTTTTGCGCTTCAACCACCGGAGCTGCTGCTACAACAGGCGCCGCAACAGTTGCAGGTTTAACTGCATTCAATGCGCCAGTGTTGATTGTTGATTTCTCGGCAGAAGTCGCACCCAATGCACGCAGGTAATAAGTCGTCTTAAGACCACGTAACCAGGCCATCTTGTAAGTGATGTCCAGTTTCTTACCGTTTGCACCAGCGATGTAAAGGTTAAGAGACTGCGCCTGATCAATCCATTTTTGACGACGTGATGCAGCATCCACGATCCAGCGCGTTTCAACTTCAAACGCAGTCGCGAAGATGGCTTTAAGCTCTTCAGGTATACGAGAAATCTTCTGAACAGAACCTTCGAAATGTTTCAGGTCGTTGACCATTACTGCATCCCAAAGACCACGTTCTTTCAACGCACGTACCAGGTACGGGTTAATCACGGTGAATTCGCCAGACAGGTTTGATTTCACATACAAGTTCTGGAATGTCGGCTCAATAGATTGAGAAACACCACAGATATTTGAAATCGTAGCAGTCGGAGCAATCGCCATCACGTTCGAGTTACGCATACCATCTTTTTGAACTTTGGTACGTAAAGTGTCCCAGTCCAGACGTTGAGTGCGGTCGACTTCGAACATGCGTTCAGGACGAGTTTTCGCAACCAGATCAAGCGAGTCGATTGGCAGGATACCTTGATCCCACAATGAACCCTTGAATGTTTCGTATGTACCACGTTCAACAGCCAAATCGCTAGATGTTGAAATTGCGTAGTACGAAATCACTTCCATCGATTCATCAGCAAACTCAACCGCAGCATCAGAACCATAAGCCAGGTTCATTTCGTATAGTGCATCCTGGAAGCCCATGATACCCATACCAACCGGACGGTGTTTCAGGTTCGAGTTACGTGCTTGTGGAACAGCGTAGTAGTTGATGTCAATCACGTTATCGAGCATACGAACCGCAGTTTTAACTGTACGTGCCAGTTTTTCACGATCAAGTACACCGCCTTTGACGTGTTGTACCAGGTTAATTGAACCTAAGTTACATACCGCAATTTCTTCTTTGCTTGTGTTGAGTGTAATTTCTGTACACAGGTTAGAAGAGTGCACCACACCTACGTGTTGCTGTGGTGAGCGTAAGTTACATACGTCTTTGAATGTGATCCACGGGTGACCAGTTTCAAACAGCATGGACAGCATTTTGCGCCACAAATCTTTTGCACGGATTTTCTTGTGCAGCATATTTGTTTCTTTGGCAATCGCTTCGTAATGTGCATAACGCTCAGCGAATTCTGCACCCGTCAAATCATGTAGATCAGGCGTTTCAGAAGGGGTGAACAGTGTCCATTCTGCATCTTCGAATACACGTTGCATGAACAGGTCAGGAACCCAGTTCGCAGTGTTCATGTCGTGGGTACGACGACGGTCATCACCGGTGTTCTTACGCAGTTCCAAGAATTCTTCGATGTCCAGGTGCCAGGTTTCTAAGTATGCACAAACTGCACCTTTACGCTTACCACCTTGGTTAACCGCAACAGCAGTATCATTCGCCACTTTCAGGAACGGAACTACACCTTGAGATTTACCGTTAGTGCCTTTGATGTATGAGTTCAAGGCACGGACTGGCGTCCAGTCATTACCCAAACCGCCTGCCCATTTAGACAGCATTGCGTTATCACGCATCGCGCCATAAATGTCATACAGGTCATCATCAATGGTTGTTAAATAGCAGCTCGACAATTGTGGACGAAGCGTACCTGAGTTAAACAGGGTAGGCGTCGATGCCATGTAGTCGAAGCTAGACAATAAGTTATAGAACTCAATCGCGCGGTCTTCACGGTTTTCTTCATTGAGCGACAAGCCCATAGAAACACGCATAAAGAACAATTGCGGAAGTTCGAAACGTACGCCATCTGAATGGATGAAGTAACGGTCAAATAAAGTTTGCAGACCCAAGTAAGTAAACTGGTTAGAGCGTTCCGGTTGAATCGCAGCTGCCAGTTTAGCCAGGTCAAAGTTCAGCAATTCTGGAGAAAGCAGCTCAAGCTCAATCCCTTTTTTCAGGTAAGTTTCCAGCGCATCGCCTTCAACTGTATCTACAGGTAGACCCAGGAATTTCAAACCAGTCGCAACCAGGTCATCACGCAATAAACGTGCAGTCACATACGTATAGTTAGGCTCTTGCTCGATACGAGTACGGGTCGCCATCATCATCGTGGTCGAGATGTCTGACTCTTTTACGCCGTTGTACAAGTTTTTCACAGTCTCATCGACAATCGCTTGTACATCAATGCCTTCAAGGCCTTCAGCTGCTTTAGTAACATGCGCAGTTAAAGCACTTAAATCCAGTGGCTTGAGTTTGCCTTCAGCATCGGTAATTTGCAGGGTCGGGTGATGATGTGCACCTAATTGTTTACGTGCTTCAGAACGTTGTTCACGATAAATGACATAAGAGCGTGCAACTTTCTGTTCGCCCGTACGCATTAGCGCAAGTTCAACTTGGTCTTGAATTTCTTCAATATGAATCGTTCCGCCAGAAGGTAAACGACGTTTAAAGGTATTTAATACCATTTCCGTCAGTTGCTCGATACGATCATGGATCCGGCTCGAGTCAGCGCTTTGTTGGCCTTCAACCGCCAAAAACGCTTTACCAATTGCGACAGAAATTTTTTCTGCATCAAAAGCGGCAACATCACCGGTGCGTTTAATCACCTGAAGTTGACCAGGAGTTGAAGTGATTACGCTCATGTTAGCATAGCTCCATTGTCATCTATTTTTATGTTTATGGACCGTTTGAACTGGGCAAAATTCGTGCCACAGTGTTTGAGGAATAAACACAAGACCTAGTGGTTTTAAAATTAATTGAACACAAGATACGGGAAAATTTAGGGTAGATCAATATTGACATTTAGCTAAATATTTTTCTTAAGTTGTGCTTTAGTCCTTGTAAAAATATCGCTATTTTTATTGATTTTTGTATAAGCCTTATCAGGCAAGGCATAGCATAACAAAGTCCAAAGAAAGTGCTTATAGATAACACTGTGGATAACTAAAAAGTGCTGAATCAAGCAGTCATATTTTGTCCATGTAAGAGTTGTGTAAATCGCAAATCAGATCTAAGCCACTGTTTCAAGCATAATTGTCCAAAAAATGCACGATAAAATATTACAAAATGCTATCTTGATGTATCAGTTTGGTGAACGCTATCTTGTTTACAATGTAAACGTGTGTATATTGCAAGCATATTAAAAACGTATCTATTGGATTTCAAAAGGATACGCCTATAGCGTAGATCCACCAAATAAGGGGCAATACATGAGCCAAGAAGAAAAGTTACCCAAGATTTTAATTGTTGAAGATGATGAGCGTCTTGCTCGTTTAACGCAAGAATACCTGATCCGTAACGGACTTGAGGTAGGGGTAGAGCCGGATGGTAATCGTGCCATTCGTCGGATTATTGCTGAACAGCCAGATATGGTAGTGCTGGATGTGATGTTGCCAGGTGCTGATGGCTTGACCATTTGCCGTGAAGTGCGTCCACATTATCATCAACCGATTTTGATGTTGACTGCGCGTACTGAAGATATGGATCAGGTTTTGGGTCTGGAAATGGGTGCAGATGACTATGTCGCTAAACCTGTTCAGCCGCGTGTATTGCTAGCACGTATTCGTGCATTATTGCGTCGTACTGACAAGGTGCCTGAAGATGAAGTGGCACAGCGCATCGAATTTGATGATCTGGTCATCGACAATGGCGGTCGTTCAGTGACCTTAAATGGCGATCTGGTTGATTTTACCAGTGCAGAATATGACCTGTTATGGTTGCTTGCATCGAATGCTGGCCGTATTCTCTCTCGCGAAGATATTTTCGAGCGTTTACGTGGTATCGAATATGATGGTCAAGACCGTTCAATCGATGTGCGTATTTCTCGTATCCGTCCAAAAATCGGTGATGACCCAGAAAATCCGAAGCGTATTAAAACAGTACGTAGTAAAGGTTATCTTTTTGTTAAAGAGACCAATGGTCTTTAAGCAAATGTGGTTTGTTGCTTGAATAAGCAGGATAAATTATAGGTGTTTAAGCACAGTATATTTTTGCGTATATACGCAGGACTCGTCATTCTTGTAGTCTTGGTGGCGGTGTTCGGCTATCTGTTGGTACAGATTATCAACTATCAGCGTGCGCAAGAATATCGCGAATCCCTGACTGATGGTATGGCATATATCATCAGTGAAGGGGTTGCACGCCAGCCAAATCTCCAGCAAAAAATGGATTGGGTTTCTGATGCCTCCGATTTGCTGGAATTGCCCATTCACTATGTAGAAGCCAGCAAGGTCGACATTACCCGTGCTGAAGGGCGCCGTATTGCCGAACGTAAAGCGGTGGTGCGCTGGGATGCCGAGTCCGGTATTGCCTATATTGTGGTAGGGCTGCGCGATGACCCAGGTCATTACCTTTATATTAAGGCTGACAGTATTACTGAACGTCAGATGAAGGCCTTACCAGTCTTTATTTTGGACTACCTGGTCTACTATCCAGGTCAGGAAAAAGAATATCTGGCTCGTATTCAGGATTATTTTTCTTATCCGGTTTCTATCGAAAATGTCCAGAATCTACCTTTAGACTCCGAGCAAATCGGACGTCTGCGTCTGGATCACAGCATCATTTTATACCGCGATAATGCCTCTATTCGTGGTACCACAATTTCAATTATTTCACCGATTCCTGGTTCGACCTCGCAAGTATTGGTCATGGGGCCGGTACCCTTGTTTAACTGGATGCCATTCCAGTTGGCGACCGGTATTACCTTATTAAGCCTGTTTGTGTTGAGTCTGGGTGTTTATGGTCTGCTGGTTCCGATGCAGCGCAAGTTACGTGAAGTCAGCTATGCCTTAAACAAAATGAAATCGGGTAACATGTCATTGCGTCTTCCTGTGGAAGGCAGTGACGAGATGTCTACACTGGCATCTAGCTATAACAATATGTCAGACCATATCCAGCGTTTAATCGAAGCACAGCGTGAGCTGATGCGTGCAGTGTCGCATGAGTTGCGTACACCGGTGGCACGGATCCGTTTTGGTGTGGAAATGATGGCAGATGAAGACGACTACGATTATCGTCTGCAACAGGTGGAGCAGATTGATAAGGACATCGAAGCACTGAATACCTTGATTGATGAGATTATGACCTATGCCAAACTGGAACAGGGCATGCCGTCGATTGAGTTTGAACAGATTGATCTGTATGACGTACTGAATCAGGTGGCACAAGAAACAGAAGCACTGAAAACCCAGAAAATCATTGATTTATATCCAATGCCTGTTGCGATTACGGTAGAGGCAGAGCGTCGCTACCTGCATCGTGTAATTCAGAATCTGGTGGGGAATGCCATCCGTTATTGTGATAATAAAATCTTGATTAGCGGTGGTCTGGACCAAGATGGTCAGGCCTATGTTTGTGTAGAAGATGACGGGCCGGGGATTCCGCAAATAGATCGCGCCCGCATTTTTGAAGCCTTTGCCCGACTGGATGATAGTCGTACCCGTGCTTCGGGTGGTTATGGTTTAGGTTTGTCGATTGTCAGCCGGATTGCATACTGGTTTGGTGGTACGATTCAAGTTGATCAAAGTCCGACCCTGGGTGGTGCGCGTTTTACCATGACTTGGCCGGCACAACGTTATGTCAAGAAGAGTAAGCGCAAGATGCTAGAAAAAAAGCCTGAGGAAGCGAGCGATCATTTAGCTTGATATTGTGTGAATGATTTTAGTCATAAAAAAACGATGCATCGGCATCGTTTTTTTATTGGGAGCGATTTTTATTCCTGAATGGTCGCATCAGGTTCAATGAGTGATTTACCCTCTTTTAAGCTTTGTAGCGCTTCAGGGTTAAAGTCGATCAATAGTTTGGTGTTTTTCGCATCGACATTATAGCGCTGAATCAGTTTCTGGTCGCCTGATAACGTTTCGACTTTATATTCGTCAGCGATATTCATAATGCCATCCAGATTGATGCTGGAAGAGGCGTGATCTTCTTGAAAAAGTGCATGGATGTCACGTAAGTCAAAAGCTGCCTGGCTTATGTTGGGATTTTTTTGGATGTAATTTTCTATATGTCGAACCAGTAATTGAGCAAATAAAAAATAATTAGGTCGATGAGAAAAGCGTAGAGACATGCAAGGACTCCTTATTGTTACTTTATTAATGTCATGATGTGGTTTAGAAATAGAAATAACATATTCTGAATCAGTCCGTTGAGCATGTTGCAAAAAGACACAATTGCCAATCTAAGCTTACCAAGTGGCTGCAGGGGGTAAATCAGCAGTTAAATGTAAAAAATCACATTAAATCTCAAGTTAAATCAAATAGTTTGAAGGGAATAATAGGTGTTAAAATAAGTTTTTATCTGATTTAACTTGGATTCAATAGTGAAAAGGACTATATGTAAATGGGTGGGCGAGAAAAGCAGCTCATCGATCAGTCTATTTTCTGGCAGCGCTATTTATGGAAAAATTAATAGATAATTAAAATTTAATTTAGGAAAACGATTAAAACGAATTCTGAATGATTAAAGTCAAATTAAATGCTGAAATGTCTAAAAAATCATCCCAAAGACTAAGGCTTATAAACTAGCAAGTGAAATCCAAAATCAGGTACAATTGGCGGGATTAATTTTGTGTTTGGTGTATTTGAAGGCCAATACATACATTCTTTGTTAACAAATAGGCCTGCCAGGAGTTATCCCCGCATGAGTGCTATTACTCCATACGAATGGGCAATTATTGCCTTCGTGATCGGCGTTACATTTTTATGCGTCTTTATGCTGACTGTCCCATTACTCCTCGGGGGTAAATCATGGGGCCGTGCCAAGCAGGAGCAGTTTGAGTCAGGTGTAGTTAGCGCAGGTGGAGCTCGTATCCGCTTGTCTGCAAAGTTCTATTTAGTTGCAATTTTCTTCGTGGTGTTTGATTTAGAAGCACTTTATCTATATGCATGGGCGGTTTCTGTTCGTGAAGTAGGTTGGATTGGTTTTGCAACTGCAGCTATCTTTATTTTGGTTTTACTTGTTGGTTTGATTTACGAATTATCGACAGGTGCACTCAATTGGGCACCTTCAGACAGACGTAAAGCCGCAGGTGTTAAAGCTAAAATTGGTTCGCCAAATATGGATCTAGCAGAAATTACGCGCTTCAACTCAATTGAAGAATTGGTAATCGACCCTACAGGTCAAATCCCAGCTCAATCCTCTGGTCGTGTGAAAAGCTCACCGGCTAAATCATCTGATAAGGAGTAAGACGGGATGAAATACACATTAACCCGTGCGAATCCGGATGCTGACCAATATCCACTTCAGGAACGTATTGTTGTAGAAGATCCGTTGCTAGAAGAAGAAGTGAATAAAAATGTATTCATGACTCGCTTAGAGGATGTGGTACATACAGCAGTCAACTGGGGTCGTAAAAACTCAGTTTGGCCATTTAACTTTGGTACATCTTGCTGCTACGTAGAATATGCAACCACCTTGACCGGCGTGCATGACTTGTCACGTTTTGGTGCCGAGGTTATCCGTGCTTCACCGCGTCAGGCAGACTTAATGATTGTAGCGGGTACTTGCTTCGTGAAAATGGCACCAGTAATTCAACGTCTATATGAACAGATGCTGGAACCGAAATGGGTCATTTCAATGGGTGCATGTGCCAACTCAGGTGGTATGTACGATATTTATTCAGTCGTACAAGGTGTGGATAAAATCATCCCGGTCGATGTGTATATTCCAGGTTGCCCACCACGTCCTGAAGCTTTGATTCAGGCATTGATGCTGTTGCAAGACCAGATTCAACTAGAGCGTCGTCCGCTTTCTGCGGTGATCGGTGATGATCTTAAGCCAGTGTATAAGCCAAAGATGATGCCGGAACGTGACCGTAAGAAAGACCAGCGTGTTGCTGTGAAGAACTTACGCTCTATGGATGAAATTAAATAATTTAAACGACAGGTTGTTTTGTTGTGCACCCGCTATGGGTGTAATTGTCGTTTAGATTGACTGAATTTGTATTAAATAGGAAGCCAAGCCAATGGCTGAAATTGACATTGCTATGCCAGAATCAACGCCTGTTGATTCACGCCCAGCATTTGCCATCATTGAAGAACTCAAAACCAAATTTGGTGAGAACTTCTTTGTGCAAACGACTTTCGAGGATTTCCCGACAGTCTGGGTTGAGCGCGCACGTGTACAAGAAGTTTTAATGTTCTTGCGTACAGTGTCACGTCCTTACGTGATGTTGTTCGACCTGTCAGCGGTAGATGAGCGTCTGCGTACGCACCGCGACGGTTTACCTGCGTCTGACTTCACCGTGTTCTATCACCTGTTGTCGCTCGAGCGTAATACTGACATTCGTATTAAAGTTGCCTTAGCTGAAAGCGATTTGAATCTTCCGACGGCAACCAATATTTGGCCAAATGCCAACTGGTACGAACGTGAAGCTTACGATATGTTCGGGATCAATTTCGAAGGGCATCCAATGCTCCGTCGTATCTTGTTGCCAACCTATTGGGAAGGTCATCCGCTACGTAAAGAATATTCTGCGCGTGCGACTGAATATACGCCGTATTTGCAAGATAAAGCCAAACAGGACTACGAACAGGAACATCTTCGTTTCGTCCCTGAAGATTGGGGTATGAAGCGCGGCAATGCCGATGAAGACTTCATGTTCCTGAACTTGGGTCCGAACCATCCATCTGCGCACGGTGCGTTCCGTGTGATCTTGCAGCTGGACGGTGAAGAAGTGAAAGACTGTGTGCCTGACATCGGTTATCACCACCGTGGTGTGGAAAAGATGGCTGAACGTCAAACCTGGCATTCATTCATTCCGTATACAGACCGTGTCGACTACCTCGGTGGTTGTGCGCAAAACATGCCTTACGTGCTTGGCGTAGAGCAAATGGCGGGTATTACGGTACCTGACCGTGCGCAATGTATTCGCGTGATGATGTCTGAACTGTTTCGTATCAATAACCACTTGCTGTTCATTGGTACTGCGATTCAGGATGCCGGCGGTATGACGCCAGTCTTCTACATGTTTGCTGACCGTCAGAAAATCTATGACGCGATTGAAGCGATCACCGGTTACCGTATGCACCCGGCATGGTTCCGTATTGGCGGTACAGCACATGACCTTCCAAACAACTGGCAGCACCTGATCCGTGAAATCCTGGACTGGATGCCGAAACGTTTGAAGGAATACCATACTGCAGCGCTGAAAAACTCGGTGTTTGTGGGTCGTACCCGTAATGTTGCGCAATACGATGCAAAATCTGCATTGGCTTGGGGTGTAACAGGTACAGGTCTACGCGCTACAGGTATCGACTTTGACGTACGTAAATATCGTCCATATAGCGGCTATGAAAATTATGACTTCGAAGTGCCGGTTGAGTACGAAGGCGATGCCTATGCACGTGTTATCGTTCACTACCGTGAAATCGAAGAATCACTGAAAATTATCAAACAATGTTTAGATAATATGCCGTCTGGTGCGTACAAAGCAGATCATCCACTGGCTGTTCCACCACCAAAAGACAAGACATTACAAGATATTGAAACCTTGATTACGCACTTCCTGAGTGTATCTTGGGGTCCTGTAATGCCTGCGGGTGAAGCATCTGTGATGGCGGAAGTGGTGAAAGGCGCGTCGAACTACTACTTGACTTCAGACAAGTCAACCATGAGTTACCGTACCCGTATCCGTACACCAACCTTCACGCATTTACAGCAAATGCCTTCTGTGATTAACGGCAGCTTAATGTCTGACTTAATCATTTATTTAGCGACCATTGACGTCGTAATGGCTGACGTGGATCGCTAAGGGGTAAACGCATTATGATGATTTTGACTGATAAAAAGCCACGTGTGAATGTTGAAGGGATTTTGACTGCGGACGAAATTCACGATATCGAACATCACATGGGGCACTACCCATACCCACGTGCAGCGTGTCTAGATGCGCTGAAGTGTGTACAACGCCGTAATGGCTGGGTAGATGATGCGCAAATGAATGCCATCGCACAAATGCTGAGCATGAGCGTTGCAGACCTGGAAGGTGTGGCAACGTTCTATAACCGTATTTACCGTCAGCCGGTCGGTCGTCACGTAATTTTATTATGTGATTCGATTGCGTGTTTCTTGATGGGTGCGGAAACTTTGGCAGAAGCATTCCAGCGCGAATTAGGAATCCAGTTTGGTCAAACGACTGCAGATGGTCGTTTCACTTTGCTGCCAATTTGCTGTCTGGGCAACTGTGACAAAGGTCCAACCTTAATGATTGATGAAGACACGCACGGTCTGGTTGAAGTGACTTCGGTGAAACAGCTGTTGGAGAAGTATGTATGAATACTGAACCAAAACCAATTTATGGCGACGGTAACCCGGAAACGCATCCATTAACATGGCGTTTAAGCAAGCAGGCCAACGTACGTAATGCAGATGATTACGAAGCGCTGGAAGGTTATGCAGGCTTTAAAAAAGCCCTGTCTATGTCGCCTAAAGATGTATTGGAAGTGGTTAAGGCAGCGACTGTAAAAGGTCGTGGTGGTGCAGGCTTCCCGGCAGGTATCAAATGGTCTTTGATGGCGCCAAACGACAACTCAGGTCCACGTTACCTGATTTGTAATGCCGATGAGATGGAACCAGGTACCTTTAAAGACCGTTTGTTGATGGAAGATCTTCCGCATCAATTGATCGAAGGCATGCTGATTGCAGGCTATACGCTTGAAGCAACACACGGTTATATCTTTATCCGTGGCGAGTACATTGAAGCTGCTCAGTACTTAAATGAAGCACTTGAGCAAGTTCGTGCCAAAGGTTACTTAGGGGATAACATCCTTGGTACAGGCTGGAACTTCGAGTTACACGTGCATACCGGTGCGGGTCGTTATATCTGCGGTGAAGAAACTGCATTGATTAACTCGCTAGAAGGTCGCCGTGCCAACCCGCGTACTAAACCGCCATTCCCGCAAGTTGCAGGTGCTTGGGGTCGTCCTACGATTGTCAACAACGTAGAGACCTACAACAACTTACCAGCCATCATGCTGCGTGGTCCTGAATGGTATATCAACTTGTCTGCGGGTAAGTCGAAAGATCCAGGCACCAAGATTTATGGTGCATCAGGTAAGGTAAAATTCCCAGGTCTATGGGAGCTTCCATTTGGTACGACAGCACGTGAAGTGATTGAAGACCATGCGGGTGGTATGCGTGACGGCTTAAAACTGAAAGCATGGTTACCGGGTGGTGCATCGACTGACTTCCTGGCTGCTGAGCATATTGATCTTCCTATGGATGCGGAAAGCATCATGAAGGCAGGTTCGCGTTTAGGGACTTGCTTACTGATGGTGGTAGATGAAACCCAATGTATGGTTTCAGCGACACGTAACCTCGAAGAATTCTTTGCACGCGAATCATGTGGTTTCTGTACGCCTTGCCGTGATGGCTTACCTTGGGCTGTGAAAGCGCTGAAAGCACTGGAAGATGGCACAGGTAAGAAAGAAGATATCGATCACTTACAAGAACTGACTCGTAAGCTTTGGATTGGTAAAACTTTCTGTGCCCACGCACCGGGTGCAATGGAGCCGCTTATGGGCGCACTCAAATATTTCCGTGGCGAATTTGAAGCGAAGGTTGTGAATGCCGCCGCTCAAACCAGCAACGTAGAACAAGCTTAAGGAATTCGACTATGGCTACAATTCATGTCGATGGCAAATCGTATGAAGTCAACGGCTCGGAAAACTTGCTACAAGCATGTTTGAGTCTTGGCATTGATATCCCATACTTTTGTTGGCATCCATCCTTAGGTTCTGTCGGTTCTTGCCGTCAATGTGCCGTGACCCAGTACGCGAATCCAGAAGATACGCGTGGCCGTTTGGTCATGTCATGTATGACGCCAGCATCTGACAATACCTACATCTCGATTGAAGACAAAGAAGCCAAAGATTTCCGTGCTTCGATTGTTGAATTCTTGATGACCAACCATCCGCACGACTGTCCAGTCTGTGAAGAAGGGGGTCACTGTCATTTACAAGATATGACTGTAATGACGCAGCATGACCGTCGTCGCTACCGTTTCACGAAGCGTACCCATTACAACCAGGAGCTTGGCTCATTCATTTCTCACGAAATGAACCGTTGTATCGCGTGTTACCGTTGTGTGCGTTATTACAAAGACTACGCAGGTGGTACGGACTTCGGCGTGTATGCCAATGCATCACGTGTGTACTTCGGTCGTCCTGAATCAGGTACTTTAGAGTCTGAATTCTCGGGCAACCTGACTGAAGTATGTCCAACAGGTGTATTCACCGACAAAACTCATTCGGCTCGCTACAACCGTAAATGGGACATGCAGTATGCGCCAAGCGTATGCCAAGGCTGTTCTTCAGGTTGTAACATCTCTCCGGGTGAGCGTTATGGCGAACTTCGCCGCGTAGAAAACCGTTATAACGGTGAAGTCAACCAGTACTTCCTATGCGACAAAGGCCGTTTCGGTACAGGTTATGTGAACCGTGAGGACCGTCCGCGTCAACCACAATTCCGTCAAGGTGCAACTGTTGAAACTGTTTCAGTGGATGCAGCACTAGACACGGTCATTGCAAATATCCAGGGCAAAAAAGTATTGGGTATTGGTTCACCGCGTGCATCACTTGAATCAAACTTCGCACTTCGTGAGTTGGTGGGTCAAGAGAACTTTTCAACAGGTCTATCTCAAAAAGAGCAGAATCTGGTTGAGTTGGCAGCTTCTATCATGCAAACCGAGGGTGTTTACAACCCGAACATGCGTGAAATTGAAAGCTACGATGCTGTGTTAATTTTGGGTGAAGACCTCACACAAACTGCGCCACGTATGGCTTTATCTGTTCGCCAGGCTGCGAAAAATAAAGGCAAAGAGATGGCGGCAGAGCGCCGTACGCAAGAATGGTTAGCTGAGCCGGTACAACGTATTGCCCAAGATACAAAATCTCCGATTTACATCCTGGCTGCGACACAAACCCGTTTGTCTGATGTTGCTGAAGGCGAAGTGGTTGCTTCTCCAAACGACATCGCGCGTTTAGGTTTTGCGGTTGCTGCAGCAGTTGCTGGTGAAACGATTCTTGGTTTAGATGACGATGCCAAAGCATTTGCACAAACCATTGCGGACACTTTAAAAGCTGCGAAGAAACCACTGATTATCTCGGGTACAAGCTTGCAAGATCCTGCCATTATGGAAGCTGCTGCACAAGTTGCACAGAATCTGGGTAATGCGGGTCTGACTTTGACGGTTCCTGAAGTGAACTCGATGGGTATGGCAATCTTTGGTGGTCAAAGCCTAGAGCAAGCATTTGCACAAGATTACGATACTGTGATTGTGGTTGAAAACGACCTTTACCGTCGTCTTCCTGCTGCACAGGTCGATGCTGCACTTGCAGGTAAAGATGTGATCGTACTGGATCACTCTGAAACTGCAACAGTGAAAAAAGCCGACATCGTACTTTCTGCTGCATCGTTTGCTGAAGGTGATGGTACTGTCGTTTCTCAAGAAGGCCGTGCACAACGTTTCTACCAAGTGTATGACCCAAGCTACTACAATCCTGAATTGGCGATCAAGGAATCTTGGCGCTGGTTACACGCTCTGGAAACAGGCGTAAAAGGCAAAGCGATTTCTTGGACTTTACTGGATGATGTGATCGAGTCAGTGGCGAAAAACGTTCCTGCGCTTGAAGGCATTCTGGATGTTGCACCTGATGCGGGCTTCCGTGTTCATGGCTTGAAAGTGGCACGTGAACCACGTCGTTACTCAGGTCGTACTTCAATGCGTTCGCCATTGTCTGTACATGAGCCGAAACAGCCTACAGATAAAGACTCCGCATTAACATTCTCGATGGAAGGTTATGTCGGAGACCAGACTCCATCTCCACTGGTTCCATTTGCATGGTCTGCAGGCTGGAACTCGCCACAAGCTTGGAACAAGTTCCAGGAAACTGTGGGTGGTTCACTGAAAGGTGGTGATTCAGGCGTTCGTTTATTCGACCGTTTGGCAAAACGTCCGGCACGTACATTCGTTGCACCGGCACCTGTTCTGGTCAATGCTGAAAGCTTCCGTCTAGTACCGATGCACCATATTTTTGGTTCAGGTGAATTTACCATCAAAACACCAGCGATGGAAACACGTATTCCTGAAGCGGTATTTGCAGTGGGTGAGCAGGATGCAGCGCGCCTGAATGTTCAAGATGGTCAGACAATCACGGTGAAAGCAGGTGAGACGTCAATCGTTCTTCCAGTTCAAGTGATTGAATATTTACCGACAGGTTATATTGGCTACCCAATCGGTCTGGCACCGACGGTATCTCTTGCAGAGCCTGTTTCAGTCGCGGTAGGAGTGTAATTCATGGAACAAGAATTAATCCGTCAAACGCCGTTGTGGGCTGAAAACTGGCCAATTGCCTATTCAGTCATTCAAGCGATTGTGATCTTGCTGGTTGTAGTACTGATCGCTGCGTTGATGTCTTTTATTGAACGTCGTTTACTCGGCTTGTGGCAAGACCGTTATGGTCCGAACCGTGTTGGTCCGGGCGGTATGTTCCAGATTGTTGCCGACATGCTGAAAATCATGTTCAAGGAAGACTGGACACCTAAGTTTGCTGACAAATTGACGTTCCGTATGGCGCCAGCAGTTGCGATGGCAACTGCGGTGCTGTCGTTCATGGTTATTCCTGTATCACCTTATTTAGGTGTAGCAGACATGAACATCGGCCTGTTGTTCTTTATGGCAATGGCGGGTATTGCAGTTTATGCAGTCCTGTTCGGTGGCTGGTCATCAAACAACAAATATGCCTTACTGGGCGGTTTACGTTCTGCGGCTCAGACCATTTCTTATGAAGTGTTCTTGGGTATCTCGTTGATGGGTGTGGTGGCAATTGCCGGCTCATTCAACATGCGTGAAATCGTTGAAGCGCAAAAAGATGTTTGGTTTGTAATTCCCCAGTTCCTGGGTTTCTTGATCTTCGTGGTTGCAGGTGTGGCGGTAACGCATCGTCACCCATTTGACCAACCAGAAGCAGAACAGGAACTGGCAGAAGGTTACCATGTCGAATACGGCGGTATGAAATGGGGGATGTTCTTCGTTGCGGAATACGTCAACGTGGTACTGATCTCTGCATTGATCGTGACTTTATTCTTCGGTGGCTGGCTTGCGCCATTCAACCTTGATATTCCGTTCCTTCCAGCAGCATTCTGGTTCATTATCAAAACAGCATTCTTTGTAATGATGTTTGTACTGGCGCGTGGTTCATTAATGCGTCCACGTTATGACCAGGTGATGAACTTTGGTTGGAAAATTTGCTTGCCATTGGCGTTGGTTAACCTTTTGGTAACTGGTGCTGTGATTCTGATGAATCAGGCCTAAGACAGCAGGGAGAACAAAATGTTTAAATTTCTAGCTGGATTCGGGTCAATCGTTCGTTCGTTGTGGATGGTGTTCAGCCACGCAACACGTAAACGTGACACCATTTTATATCCGGAAGTGCCGGCCGAAGAAATCGTGCCACCACGCTTCCGTGGTCGTATCGTATTGACACGCGACCCTGATGGCGAAGAACGCTGTGTGGCATGTAACCTGTGTGCGGTTGCCTGTCCGGTAGGCTGTATTTCACTACAAAAAGCAGAACGTGAAGATGGTCGCTGGTATCCGGAATTTTTCCGTATCAACTTCTCGCGTTGTATTTTCTGCGGTATGTGTGAAGAAGCGTGTCCAACCACTGCGATTCAGATGACCCCGGACTTCGAGCTTGGCGAATATGTTCGTCAGGACTTGGTCTATGAAAAAGAACACCTGCTGATTTCTGGTCCTGGTAAATATCCTGATTATAACTTCTACCGTGTAACCGGTATGGCAGTTGCAGGCAAGGACAAAGGTCAAGCACAGCGTGAAAGTGCACCTGTTGATGTACGGAGTCTATTACCATGATGTGGCCATTTTATTTAATGGCCCTCGTGGCCATTGTCTCTACGGTTCGCGTGGTCACTAACGCGAATCCGGTACATGCTTTATTAAGTCTGATCGTGTCATTGCTTGCAGTCGCAGGCATGTTCCTGATCGTGGGTGCACCATTCGCTGGTGCGCTGGAAGTGATTGTTTATGCGGGCGCGATCATGGTGTTGTTCGTGTTCGTAGTGATGATGCTGAACCTGGGTGAGCAGACCGTTGAACAAGAACGCAAATGGTTGACCTCATCGGCTTGGGCTTATCCGGCGTTGATGAGCTTCCTGATCGGTTTGGTGCTGGTATGGGTATTAAACTCTGATTACACACAAGCTTCACTGTTAATGGGTACAGAAATGGTGGGCCCGAAAGCAGTGGGTCAAGCACTCTTTACGCAATACTTGTTGTTGGTTGAAGTTGCCGCGATGTTATTGCTTGCTGCCTTGGTAGCTGCATTCCATTTGGGTAAACGTGAACCAGATGCAGAAGAGGAAAAAGAATAATGGGCAACATCCCTTTAGAGCATGGTTTGATCGTTGCATCTATTCTCTTTGCACTGGGTTTTTACGGTGTAATGGTGCGACGCAACCTACTATTTATTTTAATGAGCCTTGAAATCATGATGAACGCTGCTGCTTTAGCGTTCGTCTTGGCGGGCAGTGCATGGGCACAGCCAGATGGTCAGATCATGTTTATCCTGATCCTGACGCTTGCTGCGGCAGAGGCTTGTATTGGTCTTGCGATCGTCCTTCAGTTCTATCATCGCTTCCATCACCTGGATGTGGATGCTGCTAGTGAGATGCGCGGATGAGTTATTTATATCTAACAATTTTATTTCCGCTCATTGGTTTTGTCCTGTTAGCGGCGGGGCGCAACAAGCTTCCGGAATCTGTTGCAGCGATGATTGGTGTGGGTGCAGTCGGTTTATCTGCACTGTTCGCACTGATTGCAGGTATGGACTTTGTGAATAATGGTTCAACTGCAGTAGTACAACATCTTTGGACTTGGTTCAGTGTTGGCAGTTTTGCTCCGGGCATCAGCTTGCAGCTGGATGGCTTGTCTTTATTGATGCTGGGCATGGTCACTGGTGTGGGTTTCTTAATTCACATCTTTGCATCATGGTATATGCGCGGTGAAGAAGACTTTGCACGTTTCTTCTCTTACTTCAACCTGTTCGTTGCCAGCATGTTATTGCTGGTATTGGGTGACAACCTGGCGTTGTTATTCTTGGGTTGGGAAGGCGTAGGTCTGTGTTCATACCTGTTGATCGGTTATTACTACCAGAACCCGGCAAACGGTCTGGCGGCAATCAAGGCATTTACTGTGACCCGTATTGGTGACGTATTCCTGCTGATTGCCATGTTCCTGATCTTCCAGCAATTCGGTACCTTGAACATTCAGTACATCGTCGAAAATGCGGCGACTGTAATGACGCAAAGTTCTTCATTGACCATCTGGACAGCATTGTTATTCTTCTTGGGTGCGGCGGGTAAATCTGCACAGATCCCGTTACAAACATGGTTAGCCGATGCGATGGCAGGTCCAACACCTGTTTCTGCATTGATCCATGCTGCAACGATGGTAACAGCGGGTGTTTACCTGTGCTGCCGTCTATTCGCAGTCTTTGAACTTGCACCAGAAGTGATGGTATTTATTTCGATCACAGGTGCGGTGACCTTGCTTGTGGCTGGTTTTGCTGCACTGGTTCAAACCGACATCAAACGTATTCTGGCATACTCAACCATGAGTCAGCTCGGTTATATGTTTATGGCGGTAGGTGCTGAAGCATACCAGGCAGGTCTGTTCCATATGCTGACTCACGCATTCTTCAAGGCATTATTGTTCTTGTCGTCTGGTGCGGTGATTCTGGCTTACCATCACGAACAAAACATCTTCAAGATGGGCGGTCTGTTCTACAAGAACAAATTCCTGTTTGCATGTTTCGCGATTGGTGGCGGTGCATTGGCAGCGATTCCATTCCTAACGATTGGTTTCTTCTCAAAAGATGCGATTCTTGCTGCAGTCTGGACGCAAAGTCATATTGCTGGTTTACCAGTGTATAACACGCTGTACTGGGTGGGTGTTGCAGGTGCATTCTTAACGTCTATTTATACATTCCGTTTAATCTGGGTTGTATTCTTCGGCAAAGAAAACACGCCTTATCATGAAATCAAAGGTGCAACTTACTGGGCGCCACTGGCGATTCTTGCTGTACTTTCAACAGGTCTGGCGATCGTACTAAAAGCACCGGTAATGAGTATTCTGGATGCTGCACAAATTCCAGCCTTCATTATTCCTGAAGCGCTTGAAGCAGGTGCACATGGTGCTGAATACATCGCAATTGCTGTTGCTTTGACAGGTCTTGCAGTGGGTGTAGTACTGTTCGCTTTTGCTTACAATGCAGTCAAACGTTTTGCAGCCACTTCTGTAGGTGCTGGCCTGGTCAACATCTGCCGTAATGCATTAGGTTTCGATACGCTGTATGACCTCATTTTCGTGAAGCCATATTTAATGTTCGCAAAGATCTTTGGTCGTGATCCTATTGATGGCCTATGGCTGGTACTTCCTGCACTTGTTAAAGGTGGTCACAGCTTTACAAGTTCACGTCAAACCGGTTCACTGCGTGAATATGCATCTAGTATGGGGCTCGGTGTCGTTGTCCTACTGATGATCTTGATCGTGATTCAGGTCGTGGGGAAATAAAATGGAAGCTCCAAACAATATTATTTTGCCGGCTCTGATCCTCATTCCGTTCATTGCAGGTTTCATATGCTGGTTGGTCGATAAACTCGACCAACACTTGCCGCGTTATATCGCGCTGATCGGTATGCTGGTGACCTTGGTCTTGACCATCGTCCTTTGGCAGACTGGTACTTACAACTATGAATTAGGCGGTGCTACACCTTCGTGGGCTGCCGAATTCAAATTGCCTTGGATTCAAACCCTGGGCATTAACATTCACTTAGCAGTGGATGGTTTATCACTTCTTATGGTTGGCTTGACTGCACTCCTGGGTGTATTGGCAGTAGGCTGTTCATGGGGCGAGATTCAAAAGAACGTTGGTTTCTTCCACTTGAACCTTTTATGGTCTTTAGGTGGTGTCATCGGTGTGTTTCTGGCGATTGACTTATTCCTGTTCTTCTTCTTCTGGGAGATGATGCTGGTGCCGATCTACTTCCTGATTGCCCTTTGGGGTCATAAAGGGGCAGAGGGCAAGTCACGTGTTTATGCAGCTAACAAGTTCTTCATTTACACGCAGGTTGCCGGTTTGGTGATGCTGATTGGTATCCTTGGTCTGGTGACTGTGGGCTATACCATGACGGGTGAAATCCGTTTCGACTATAACTATCTATTAGGTGTGGCGAATACGCTTGATGCTCAGGCGCCAGCGGTGGCTTATGCATTCATGATCTGTTTATTCATCGGTTTTGCGGTAAAACTTCCAGTTTTCCCATTACACGGCTGGTTACCAGATGCGCATGCGCAAGCACCAACAGCGGGTTCTGTCGATCTTGCAGGTATCTTGATTAAGACTGCGGCGTACGGTTTATTACGTTTCGTGATTCCGTTCTTCCCGGCAGCGTCTGCACAGTTTGCAGACTTCGCAATCATTCTTGGTTTAATCGGTATTTTCTACGGTGCTTGGTGTGCTTTCCAGCAAACCGACATGAAACGCCTGTTGGCTTATACCTCTATTTCACACATGGGCTTCGTTTTACTTGCGATCTACGCAGGTAACATCCTGACCTTCCAAGGTCTGATGATCATGATGTTGGCACATGGTATTTCATCTGCTGCACTGTTCATTATGTGTGGTCAGGTATATGAGCGTGTGCATACGCGTGATATGCGTTTGATGGGTGGTATGCGTGGTCAATTCCCGTATCTTGCATTCTTCCTGATGTTCTTCGTTGCGGCGTTGGTGGGTATTCCAGGTCTAGGTAACTTCATTGGTGAGTTCCTGATCCTGATGGGTGCTTATGCGAAATTTCCGGCGTTTACCATTCTTGCGGCAATCAGCTTGGTATTTGCGGGTTTGTACGGTTTGATCCTGATTCACAAAGCCCTGTTTGGTGTACCAAATGAAGCACAACAGCAGCACTATACAAATCCATTAAAAGATCTAAATGCACGTGAAATCGCATTATTGTTGATCTGTGCGTTTGGTCTACTTTGGCTTGGTCTATATCCACAAAGCTTCCTTGACGTTTCTAACTCAAGCATGGCGTGGTTAGCGAATAGCTACATTCCAGTTCAAGAAGTGGTTGAAGTTGCTGATCAAGTAACGACTCAACTTGAAAATGTGGAGATCCAATAAGCCATGAACTTCACAATATCTTTTTCTGAGCTTATGCCTCTAGCACCTGTGATGATCGTGTCGTTAACTGCGATCGTCGTGATGTTGCTGACCGCAATCAAGCGTAACCATAACTTGGTGGCTACCACCACGGTGATTGGTTTAAACCTTGCTGCGTTCTATATCATTTTCGTTTTGTTGGCAGGCGTGTTTGCACCTGCCAACGTGATGAATCTGTTCATCGTAGATCCATTTACGATGCTGTACCAGTTTGTGATCCTGATTGCTGCACTTGCATGTGCAACGCTATCTCACGCGTATATCGAAACCTATAAAGATAACCGTGAAGAGCTGTATATCCTGATGCTGACATCCGTTGCGGGTGCCATGCTAATGGTAGCTAGCTCACACTATGCATCATTCTTTATTAGCCTTGAGTTAATGTCGATTCCTGTATATGGCTTGTTGGCATATACACATCAACGTTCTCAATCGCTTGAAGCGGGTGTGAAATATCTGGTGCTTTCAGCAACTGCGTCTGCAATGCTGCTCATGGGTATGGCATATATTTATGCATATACAGGTACTTTAAGTTTCGTTGCTGAACCAGGCAAACTGTTTACCGTATTCAGTCAACCGGCTGTGGTGATTGGTCTGGCTTTAATTGTATTTGCTGTGGCATTTAAATTATCGCTTGCACCATTCCACAAATGGACACCAGACGTATACGCTGGTGCACCAGCGCCAATCGCGACTTTCCTTGCGACAGTTGCAAAAGTGGCGATGATTGGTCTTTTTGTTCGTTATGCATTGTCTTCAGGTTTAATTTTGGCAGACAGCTTCGTCACCATCATTTCGATTATTGCGGTTCTGTCTATCCTTGCAGGTAACTTGCTGGCGGTTCGCCAGGTGAACTTGAAACGTATCTTGGCATACTCTTCAATTGCACACTTTGGTTATTTGCTGGTTGCCATCGTAAGTTCACGTAATACGGATTTCTTACAGGTTCAAGGTTTCGCGACTTTTGAAAGTGTAAACGTCTACGTGATTACCTATGTATTAACCACGATCGGTGCGTTCGGTGTTGTTACGCTGATGTCTAGTCCGTATAACAATACGGATGAAGCGGGTAGTCTGGCTGAATACCGTGGTCTGTTCTGGCGCCGTCCAGTATTGACTGCTGTATTGACGGTGATGATGCTGTCTCTTGCAGGTATTCCTTTAACTGCCGGCTTTATCGGTAAGTTCCTGGTAATTAAAACTGCGGTTGCAGGCGAAGCCTGGTTCCTGACTGCGATGGTTATCTTGGGTTCTGGTATCGGTTTGTATTACTACCTGCGCGTAATGGTTGTACTTTACATGACACCACCTGAAACACCACGTCTAGATGCGGTGAATCATTGGGGTCAAAAAGTCGGCGGTATCATGGTACTTCTTGCTGCGCTTGCGGTACTTGTGATCGGTATCTACCCAGATCCGGTGATTGCAGTATCTAAATATGCATTCTTTGCCATGTCACCTGAATTGCAACAGTTCATTTTCACTTTGGTTCAAAGTGGTTTTAACTAATATCTGCAAAGATTGACGTTATTACAAAAAAGCCTCCATGATTGGGGGCTTTTTTATTTATACAAATCAATAAAAGCCTTTATAATAGCGGAAATTTATCTTTAACCTTTTAGGTGTTCTCCCGTGGCAATCCATGAAATCCGTCATCCACTCATTCGACATAAGCTTGGTTTACTCCGTCGTGCAGATATCAGTACCAAGAATTTCCGTGAGTTAGCTCAAGAAGTGACCATGCTTCTGACTTATGAAGCAACTAAAGACCTGCCAATGGTTGAACATGATATTGATGGCTGGAATGGTGCTGTTACAGTTGATCGTATTGCGGGTAAAAAAATCACGGTTGTGCCAATTCTACGTGCCGGTATTGGCATGCTTGACGGTTTCCTGAACCTGATTCCAAGTGCGAAAGTATCGGTACTTGGTTTAGAGCGTGATGAAGAAACTCTGGAAGCACGTACCTATTATAAAAAACTGGTTCCAGACGTACAAAACCGTATCGCAATGATCATTGATCCAATGTTGGCGACCGGTTCTTCTTTAGTGGCTGCAATTGATGTACTGAAAGCCAGCGGCTGTAAAGATATTCGTGTGATGGTTCTAGTTGCTGCACCAGAAGGCATTAAGCGTGTAGAAGCTACGCATCCGGATGTTGTGATTTTTACTGCTTCTATCGATAATGGCTTAAATGAAAATGGTTATATCGTTCCAGGTCTTGGCGATGCTGGGGATAAAATCTTTGGTTCAGTTCAAAAAGACTAATTTTTGAATATGATGAAAAAAGGGGCTACTACAGCCTCTTTTTTATATAATGTAGACAGGGCATTTTCAGGATAGGACAATAGCATGAAAGATGAATTGTATCAGGGCAAAATCAAACAGTATGACCCTGCCAAAGGTTTCGGTTTCATTGGCTGCGCTGAGGGAGATGTCTTCTTCCATATTTCAGACTTCCCTGCGGCAGAAGGCGAGCCAAAACGCAATGAACGCGTGAAATTTAATGTTGTTGAAAATGGCGATAAGTACAAAGCGATCAAGATTGAACGTGTCGAAGACAACTCAAAGAAAGCTAAAAAAACCAAAGTAGCAACACACAATAAATCAATTACATCGGCATTGTTAAATAACTTCCGTGGTTAATGGATTATTCTCATACTTAATCTTTTTTAATCACATTTAAAAAGAGGCTTTCGAGCCTCTTTTTTTATAGCACCACCGCTTACATATTTAAAGAGACAGATAACACATAAAAAATCCACCGAACAGCAACAATGCTGAATATTTCCTTGGGCTTAGAATACAAATTAAATGAAGTCTATAGAGAAAAGTGTCATGTTTAGGGATGGAAAAATTAAAACTTACGATTCCGAACGTGGTATGGGTACTTTGGAGTTGGTAGGGGAAGCTCAAGAGTTAAGTTTCAAGTTACAGGATTTACCTTCGCCTGAAATTGAGCCACAAATTGGAGAGCGGCTTAAATTTAGAATCATTCCCCAACAAGGCAGCATGACATTAGACAACATGGTACGTCTAGATATTAAAGTGCAGGATGAATTTGTGCCAGAAGTCGTCGCCTTGCAATCCTTGGCACCCACAGTCGCTGTTCCTGTACGTAATTCACTTTTCTTTAGTCCGACCCTATGGCTGGCAATGGCATCAGCTGTTGGCTTTATGATTTTTGGTGAAGTATAAATAAAAAAGAAATTTTAATTTTTTACTTTTAACTAGGGATCTATTCTTCCGCCATAAGATGCACATCTAGTTTTTGTGTTTCTGCTTTAGAGAATTTTACAAAAGATTTTCATTCTCTTTTTGATTACAATGATAAAAAATATTAAAGATAAGAGCGAATTATGTTTCAAGAGGGGAAAATCAAAACCTATAACGAAGATCGTGGTTTTGGTTTTATTCAGATCGAAGGACAATCTAAAGATTTATTTTTTCACGTCAAAGACTTTCCCAATAAAAATATTCCGCCAAGAATTGGGGAAAAATTAAAGTTTTTAATTGTAGAAGAGAATGGAAAGTTTAAGGCGGACCATATTGTTCGCTTGGATGTTAAAGCAACGATGCCTGTTTCGCAGAATAATGATCTACATAGAGATATTGAAACCAGAGCTTCTCCACGTTATGAAAAGAAAAAATCATCAACTACATCAAAAATAATCACAATATCAGGACTGGTGATTCTTGTGATTCTTGCTGCTCTTGTTTATAACAAATACCAAAGCTACCAAGTTCAAAAACAGCAAAAGCTTGAAGGACTGATGGTAGAGCAGCAACGAATTGTCGCTGAGCAGCGAGCAGCGCAAGGTGATCTACCTATGCAAGGATTATCTGAGCAGGGCAGGAAGAACCTGGAAAATCGTGGTGCTGAGTTAAGAATCCAAAGTAACCCCGTTAATATAAAAACTTCAGCAACGGCTTCGCCATCTGTATCTCAATTTAAATGTGATGGTCGTACACGTTGTCCTCAAATGAATTCCTATGAAGAAGCGGTGTTCTTTATTAGAAATTGTTCAGGTACGAAAATGGATGGTGATGGTGATGGTATTCCATGTGAGGATCAATTTGGATATCGTCGATAAATAAAAAAGCACCTTAAGGTGCTTTTCATATTTTAGCTTTCACAAAAATTCATAAAGGCTCTCAGACCTGGACCCTGATATTTCTGGCGATGTACCAGCATAAACAGAGGACGAGTCAGCGACCAGAATGGTGTATCCAGAATTATCAATTGACCTTTTTCACGTAAAGGCTCAATCGCAAGTTTGGAAATACAGGACATGCCGATTCCGCCCGCTACAATTTTCAAAATGGCTTCATTATGACCGAGTGTCAGACGGATATTGGCATCCGGCACATCTTTTAAGATGGCATTGTCAAACACCTCACGGGTACCTGAACCTTCTTCACGCAAAATCCATTCTACAGATTTGAAATCTTCAGCGGTTAGTTCACGGTTTAATTGCGCAAGGGGGTGGTCTGGTGCACAGCACACAGCCAGCTCATCATCACGCCAATGGATACATTGGAGCTGTGGCAAATGACATGAACCTTCAATTAAGGCAAGATCCAGCTGGAACTGATTCACCGCTTCAATCATTTGACGGGTATTACCGACTTGAAGCTGTAAATGTGCTTGCGGCTTGATTTTCAAGAAATCGGCCATTAGGTCAGGAATCAGGTAATCTGAAATCGTCAGGGTTGCACCTAAACGTAAATCGATACTTTGAAGCTCACCTTTAGCGACTTGTTCAAAAGATTCACAACGACCTAAAATTTCCAGGGCTTGAGGGAGAAGAAAGCGCCCCAGGTCATTCAGCTGTAAACGTTTGCCTAGACGGTCAAATAGTGGAGCACCCAGACCATCTTCCAGATCTGCTAAAGCCATACTAGCCGCACTTTGTGTAAGCTTGACGGCATCGCTAGCCTTCGTTACGGTACCCTCTTGTGCCACTGCTACAAAAACAGCCAATTGGCGTAAAGTCATGCGCATGAGTAGAGCCTTAACATTTAAAAAATATTAATAAATTATGTTGCCATGCTACCATGAGCATAGTCTTTCATGCCACGTTGAAATCATGTCAATTGAAAAATTTACCCGAGAAAAAGTTTTATCTGTACACCGTTGGACCAATACATTATTTAGTTTTACGATGACACGCCCGGCACATTTCAAATTCACGGCAGGGCAGTTTGCGCGTATTGGTTTGCAAGTGGGGGATGAACTGGTGGTTCGTGCCTATTCGGTAGTGTCATCTCCTTTTGATGAAACTCTGGAGTTTTTCTCGATTGTCGTTCCAGAAGGTAAATTTACCTCCAATTTACAGCACCTCAAAGTCGGGGATGAGCTGCATCTGGAAAAAATTCCTTATGGTTATCTGACTCTGGCACGTTATCAATTGCCTTTGCCTAAAGATCTATGGTTACTGGGTACCGGTACGGGGCTGGCACCGTTTATTTGCATGTTGCAAGACTTTGAAACCTGGAGCAAATACGAAAAAATTAATCTGGTTTATAGTGTACGCACCCGGGCAGAACTCGCTTATGTAGACCGGATTCAAGAAATCGCTGAAACCTTTGGCGAAGGACATACTGGTTTTAAATTTATCCCGATTATTACCCGTGAACCCGATGCACCTTTACACGACCGTTTACCGATTTTGATTGCCAATGGTGAGCTGGAAAAGGCAGCAGGTATCGCGTTTAATCCGGAAACGACGCATGTCATGCTTTGTGGTAACCCGGATATGGTCGATGATACCAAAGAAGCCTTAAAAGCTCGTGGCCTGACCATGAACCGTCGTGGTGAAGGAAATATTGCGGTCGAGAATTACTGGTAAGGTTGAAGGATTTATGAGCAAAACCCCCTGCTTGAAGGCAATGCGGTTCCTTTAACAGGAGCGGCATTGTGATCTAAGGGATAACGGTTTTTTAACATTTTGACTCTCCGAAGCCTTGTAGGCCTCTCTAAAACAAACTACCTATCCCTGTCTAAGTTCCGACAGCCCAGCCGGATAATGCTCTTGTCCCCAGTGCTGATCGGTCTGGTGAAATAGCCACTCCACAGAATCTGCACCAAGATGTTTACGTGTATTGGTTAGACTAATGCGCGTCAGCAAGTCATAAGAGGCTAACCACTGAGTGCAAATATTGAGTCTTCTTGCTGCTTCATGGATGAGGACATCACGGAAAATCGCCATTCCAAGAACCAGCCAAAGTACCTGATCCGCAGGCAAGCACCGCCTGCGAATAGTCGCGGAACTGCTCAACCTGAGTGTGGACTTGACCCACTTAACGGTGATATTGTGAATAAAAGTACTCAGATTCGAGAGCTTAAACAGATTTTTAAGATCTAAAATATCCTGCTGAAATACCATAAAAAATCCGATGCCAAACCTGACATCGGATTCCCTAATAAATTCCAAAATGATTCAAATGCTTAAGTAAAAAGCATTGCCCATTGCGGAGGTTTTTTCGATTCAAGCTTAATGCACAAACATATCCATGGATTCACGGATTTCCTGAATGGCGGTTTCGACATCGGGGCTGAGCCAAGTCGGTTCAAAGAATCCGGCATAGTGCTCAATACGGTCTGCAGGCACCACCAGACGCACCGGACAGTCTTCTTCCAATAAGCGCCATGGAATAATCGGCACTTCATTATCCAGCCATGCCGTTACATCTCGAATATCGATAATCATCGCATTGACACAGTCCGGAAAAGGCATCACGGAAAATTCTTCGGTACGACGACGGAAATATTCCAGATCCTGCCAGCGAAGCAGGAAGCTTGGCTTGCTAAATTCAATAATTCCAATCAGATGCTGATCACGGCTGTAGTGCAGCGTACATTGATGTGTGACGTCAGTATCAAGATCAAGCGATACACTTTGTTGACGATACGCCATATAACTCGGGTGTATAAATGAGAAGGTGGATAATTATAACGCATTTCATCGCTGAAAGGCAGCGTCTCAACTGTCTTCACTAAAGCCTGCGGAACTGGTATGGCTTATGTATATCTTCAGGGAACAACGATAAAACAACGAGGTTGCTATGTCAGAATCAAAAAGTGTGATTGATACCAGTGTGACTGACACAGCAGTACAAGAAGATTATTTTTCCTTACGTCAGCTCAAGAAAGGCGCCGTCGGTTGGCTGCTTCTCGTCGGTCTGGGGATAGCTTACGTGATTTCCGATGACTTTGCTGGCTGGAATTTTGGTCTGGCACAGGCGGGTTGGTGAGGCATGTTTATTGCGACCATTGTGGTGGCATTGCGTGGATCAACAGACCCTGGAAGCGCGTGCCTACGCCGTGGCGCGTAAGTTTAATCCCTTGCTGGTCAATACTGTAGTCGGCTTTATCGGGCCAGAATATCTGTATAACGGCAAGCAGATTATCCGGGCCGGGCTGGAAGATCATTTCTGTGGCAAGCTGCTCGGTGTGCCAATGGGCTGTGATATTTGCTACACCAATCATGCCGATGCCGATCAGGATATACTGCTGACCTTGCTTGCCAATGCCGGATTGAATTTTATCATGGGTATTCCCGGTTCAGATGATGTGATGCTGAACTATCAGACGACATCCTTTCATGATGCTCTTTATATTCGACAGTTATTAGGACTGAAACCAGCTCCTGAATTTGACCACTGGCTGGAGCAGCAGGGAATTTTGGCGCAACAGTCTAATCAGTTGCACTGGCCGACCGAATTGCCGAAGCAATTTTCACGTCTGATCTTGTCTTGAAGAAGTGCTATGAAACTAATTGCTGATGTGAAATTTGAGTCTCAATTGCAGGATAATCCCTGGCAGAAGTTAAAAGCCTTTACTGATGCACGGATTGCCTTAGGTCGAACTGGGGGCAGCTTGCCGACTCGACCAAGTCTGGAATTTCAACTGGCGCATGCCCAGGCCAAAGATGCGGTACTGAAGCCACTTGATATCAAAGCCTTAAAATCAGATTTGAGTAAAACCGGACTGCCCATTCTGGAAATTGAAAGCCAAGCGGTAGAGAAAGATCTTTATCTTAAACGTCCCGATCTTGGGCGTGTGCTTTCAGAACAGTCCAAAACGATATTGCAGCAATACCGGGCCGAACATCAGCAACATTGGGATGTAGCCATTGTGCTGGGAGATGGACTATCAGCACGTGCCATTGAGGAAAATAGCCTGCATTTTATTCCGGCCTTGCTAGAGGCATGCAAAGAACAAGGCTGGCAGATTGCCCCCTTAGTGATTGCCCGTGGCAGTCGTGTGGCACTGGGTGATGAATTGGCAGAAATTTTACAGGCGAAAATGCTGGTCATGCTAATTGGCGAACGGCCGGGTTTGAGCTCACCCGATAGTATGGGAATTTATTACACTTATAATGCTTTTAAAGGGTGTCATGATGCCTTGCGCAACTGTATTTCCAATGTCCATTCTGCGGGCTTGGCCTATCCACTAGCTATCCAGCGACTGGTCGCATTGATGCGTAAATCCTGTGAGTTACAGCTTTCAGGGGTGCAGTTGAAAGATGAACACGAAACCCCAGTCGATATGCAACATAGTCCAGCCAAACGGCTATTTTAAAGTAGCATCTAGCAGAGAATTCTGATGGATTAGTGACTTACATCCCGTCACCATCTCACCATGTTTTGTCACAGAAGCCCTATTCACAGCTTGTTATTCTAAAAATCTACTTATGAATAACAAAGAGTGAGGATGGTTATGGTCGATGATTTCAATAAAAAACCACCTTTAAATCATCAGGCAGACGTGACGCAGAAAAAGCGTATCCCTGTTTATATCTTGATTTTGGTCGGTATTTTTTTACTCGCACTACTGTTCTATATGTTTGCTGACATGAATCCAGATGCGAATGATGCTCCTGCAGGACATCCAAATCCGAATGTACAGCCTGCTACCCCAAATAATTCAACTCCAGTCGGTGAGCCTACACAAGGCACCGCCACCATGAATGATGGAACGGAAGCTACAGCAACCGTGGGTGATGGCACAGAAGCAACAGCAACTGCGACTGATGGACAGGCGACTCAATAACTGAAAATACCTGAAAAGCTCTAGTGAACCACTGGGGCTTTTTTGCAATGGATGGTGATGTTTTAAGGTAGTGCCATCTACCTGGCTTGAGCCTGAAAACATCAAATCTAATATGAATCCGGAAAAAGAAGGGGCTGATTGTTTCAGGGAGATGCCCCCGATTTCAGATAAATAGCTTAATAACAAAGAGGGTAGAACAACATGAATGATTATATGAGAAGCCCGCGTGGTGGCTTCGATGCCATGTACTATTGGGATCAGTTCCATCCCATTCTTAGTGCAATTGCCATATTAGTAATTGGCTGGATCATTGCGTTACTGGTCTCGGCAGGCGTTAAAAAGCTCTTGCAAAAACTGGGCACCAATACACATTTAAATACGGCGACAGGTCATCACTCCAATGTGGAGAGCATTATCGCCCGCGTCGTGTTCTGGATTATTCTGATTATTGCCGTGATTGGTGCGCTGAACGTGCTCAATCTTACCAGTGTCAGCGGTCCATTCAGTAATATGATCCAGCAGTTCCTGTTATTTATCCCGCAGTTACTAGGTGCAATTGCAGTCGGATTCATAGGTTGGATTGTGGCCAATCTGGTGAAGATAGGGCTACAAAAACTGCTAGACCGAACGCAACTCGATGAAAAACTCAGTGCTGAAGTCGGTGTCAGTCCGATTAGTAAAAACATCAGTGAAATTGCTTACTGGTTAATTTTATTACTGTTCTTGCCAATCGTGCTGTCTATTCTGGGTCTCAACGGTCTGCTGTTACCAGTTCAGAATATGCTGACCGATGTTGTTAGTTACTTACCAAACATCTTCATTGCTGCAGTCATCATTTTTGTCGGTTATATCCTGGCGAAAATTGTGCGCGGTATTGTTGAAGGACTATTAAACAGTCTGAACGTACAGCAACATGCTGAAAAAGTAGGCATCTTCAAAAACTCGAATGTTTCTCAGGTGATTGGTTCATTTATCTTCGCCGTGGTGATCATTACGGCACTGATCATTGCATTTGAAGCATTGGGTATCGAGGCCATTTCTCAGCCTGCTACAGCCATGCTATATGAAATCATGAATGCCATTCCGAATATTATCGCTGCTGCGTTGATTCTGATTCTGGCGTATGTGGTCTCTAAACTGGTAGCACGTCTGGTAGTTGAAGTAGTTGCCGGTACAGGTGTTGATGAAATTCCTGCCAAACTGGATATCCAGCGTTTTTTAGGCACGACTAAACTTTCCAGTGTAGTCGGTTTCCTGATCGTTTTATTCACCATGCTATTTGCGGTATCTGAAGCAGCGAACCGTCTGGGCTTTGAACAGATCAGTGGTCTTATTGCAATGTTCATCTACTTCGGTGCCAATATCCTGCTCGGTGCGGTGATTCTGGTAATCGGTTTCTGGCTGGCAAATATTGTTGCGAATATCGTACAACGTGGTGAATATAACAGCTCACGCTGGTTAGCCAATTTGGTTCGTGTTCTGATCATGGGACTCGTTGTGGCAATGGGTCTGCGTGCCATGGGTATTGCCGATTCAATTGTTAACTTGGCATTTGGTCTAACTTTGGGTGCTGTAGCAGTGGCATTTGCCTTGGCATTTGGTTTGGGTGGTCGTCAACCTGCGGAGCGTGTACTCACAGATTTGATTGATAAAGCCAAACGAGAAGCTAAAGAACCCAATCCAGTCAAAGAAAAAGCTGAGAACAGCATATTTTCTGGATTAGGTAGCAAGACCACAGGTACAAGTGCAGCCGACATGTCAGGTACTACAGGTGCGGCGATGGGTATGAGTTCTACAGATAGCTCAATGAGCCAGTCCTCTGGTGGTTCGCAAACTGCTACGGGTACTAGCGATTCCTCAATCACAACTCCAGGAGCAGGCATCGTGCCAAATCAGGATTCAGACAAGAGTACGCCTATGAGTACGGATTTATCCCATACTACCCCGGCAATCCTTACCACTGCACCACAGGATGATGAGTCATTAGGTATTGATCCTGTCAATCCGGATGCGGATCAGGCCGTACCAGATTCAGTAAAAGTCGATCCGACTCATCCACCAGCCAATAATCCATTTGGTTCAACCGGAGAAAAAGAGCCAGATGTCGATATTGACCGTTCAACTCAGAAAAAAGATGACCTGAAATAACCTGTTATCTTTAAGCAAAATCGACCACGCTCATGTGGTCGATTTTGTTCAGTCATAAGGAAAAATGAATGAATACCAAGAAACCTAACAAAGTTCTGGCTCCTTTAGTCATTGCAGGAATTACGATTGGCTTTTTTACCGCTGCCTATCGATTTATTTTTGTGAAGAGCACACAGGACGAGCAGTCTGAGCGAGAGCTAGATAAGAAAATACCAGAGACAGACGAATTTAACTGAGAAGTCAATCCTGCTCAGTCACTAGTAATAGAATTTATTTTTTAAAAAATATAGAATATTCAAGTGAATACTAAAATGATTTTGGTATTTTTCTTGCATTAAAAATATAAAGAAAAGGAGATCAACAATATGTGGAAAGTATTGCAACATAAATTCATGGCATCTTCAGCAGATAACGTACCGCTATGTCTGCGAGAAGCGCAGAAAATGCAGCTGACGATTGACCGTTTAACAAATACGGCCAATCTCAACCTGTTTAAAACAGATTATCTGGAATGAGTTAAGTAGCAATCCAGATCATCTATTGATTAAATATATTCCGATGCGGCATGCGCCGATGACCATGCCCATTGGAAATTATAGCCGCCCAAATGTCCGGTAACATCCAGCACTTCACCAATAAAATACAAGCCTTTCTGCTTTTTACTTTCCATGGTTTTTGAGGATACTTCCGTGGTGTCTACACCACCCAAAGTCACCTCCGCTGTACGGTAGCCTTCAGTTCCTGAAGGTTTCACTTCAAAGACATGCAGACGTGCCGCAATCTGTTCCAGCTTGTCATCACTGATATTGCCAATGGCAGTTTCAGCGCTTTCAGTCCAGATTATACTTTGTAATTCAGCCACCACACTTTTCGGTAAATATTCATTGAGTAGTGTACGTAACAAGACTTTGGGCTGGCTTTGTTTTTTGGATTTGAAGAAATCCAACAGATCAACACTTGGAAGAAAATCTACCTTAAAGCTCTGCCCGACATTCCAGTAGTTGGAAAGTTGCAGGGAACTTGGCCCACTTAAACCGCGATGGGTAAATAGTAGCGCTTCGGTAAAGCTATTAAGCTCATTCGAGAGTGTTGCTTCTACGGCATTGCCGCTTAAGCGCGTGGTGACTTCTTTAAATCCGTCAGAGAAGGTAAATGGAACCAGTCCGGCACGGGTTGGATAGACGTGATGTCCAAACTGTTTTGCAATCTCATAGCCAATGCCTGAACCGCCAAGCGTAGGAATCGATAAACCACCGGATGCCACGACGACAGATTCAACTTCAAAGTATCCCAGTGAGGTTGCCACCTGAAAACCTTGATCATCGACTGGATTGACTGCTTTCACTTCGCAGCTGGTTTTGATATCGACCAGACCGGTTTTGTCACATTCCGCCAGCAGCATCGACAAGATATCTTTTGCACCATTTAAGGTAAACAGCTGTCCATGTTTGCGCTCTTCATAGGCAATACCGTATTCACATACCAAGCCGATAAAGTCCCAGTTGGTATAACGCGTTAAAGCTGAAATCACAAAATGTGGATTGTGTGAAATGTAATTGCTCGGTTCGACTTCCAGATTGGTGAAATTACATTTACCACCGCCAGACATCAGGATTTTTTTGCCAACCTTATTGGCTTTTTCCACTACCACGACTTTACGCCCACGTTGCGCAGCCATATACGCCGTCATTAAACCTGAGGCACCGGCACCTATGACTAGAACATCGTATTGCTTGCAAGACATCACACACTCAAGGGAGAAGAAAAGGGAAGCATTATAGACAATTTTATTTCAGCTTTCTCTATTCCAGAAAAATCAGTTCCGTGATTGCAGATTCACAGTGGATTTTAAACATAAAATATTTGAAAGCTGTCTAAAACTCATGCATAGTTTTTGTACAAACTAAAAACATAATAACAAGGAAAAGCGAATGGCAAGCGCGGAAGATTTAAAACAATATAATCTCATTACTTATATTCTTTATATTTTAGGATTTTTTCTTGGTCTGACCCCATTTATTGCGATTGTGATGAATTATATCAAGCGTGATGAAATGCGCGGTACCTGGCTGGAAAGTCATGTCGACTGGCAAATTAAAACCTTCTGGATCAGTTTGCTGGGCTATATCGTCGGTGGCTTATTGACTGTGATCTTGATTGGTTTCCTGATTGTATTTCTGGTCTTTATCTGGCATATCTACCGCTTGGTCAAAGGGTTAATTGCCTTAAATAATAATCAACCGATTGAAGCTTAGGTTGCTGTAAAACCAAAGGGAATATGACGGCCTTGCAGACCACCAGTATGAATCACCAACAGTTTTGATCCAGCCGGAAAATAATTTTTCTCGATTAGATCAAAAATCCCCATCAGCATTTTAGCCGTGTAGATCTGCTCCAGTGGAATTGCAAATTCCGCTTCAAAATCCCGGATAAACTGCATCAAGGCTGCACTGGTTTTGGCATAGCCACCACAGCAATAATCATCGAGAATATTCCAGTTGGTTTTTTTCGTCAGCTGGGCGACTTCATCTTTTAAAAATGAACCTTTCAGTGCAGAAAATCCTAAAACCTGTTGATGCCCATGACTGGCTTCGATCAATCCACTGATGGTGCCACCGGTGCCTACTGCACAACAAATCACATCAAATTGCGCATCGCCATCTTTTAATATTTCCTGACAACCTTGAATCGCCAAAGCATTGGTTCCACCTTCAGGAATAATATAATGTTCAGGAAATTGTTGAGCGAGTTCGGCCAAATACTCAGGCTGTTGCTTGCGTCGATATTCATCACGACTGACAAAGTGCAGTTGCATCCCGAATTGCTGGGCGGTGGCTAATGTTGGATTCAATGGGTGATCAGCCAGTTCTTCACCTCGAATCATACCAACACTCTGAAAACCAAACTGCTGTGCGGCAAATGCAGTAGCGGCAATATGATTGGAATAAGCACCTCCAAAACTCAGAATATGCTGATAATCCTGTCTTTTGGCTTCAAGAAAATTGTATTTCAGTTTAAAAAACTTGTTGCCCGAAATTTGCGGATGCACCAGATCCAGACGACGTATTGTTAAAGTAATATCGTGAAAATTAATCTGTTGATCTGGAATATTTTGAGCAATTTTTTCAAACATAGACATTAAGATAGTAGGTTATTAAAACATTATAGCGGAAGTGCTAAAAATCAGAGCTTTTCAATAAGCCATTATTCGCTGAGAGCTATGGAGTTGGTTGTAGATTGTCACAAATATTCTGCTGATAATCTAAATAACAATGCTAATCTAAACAGAGGAAACCCTGAGGAGGGTAGAATAATGAAAATATTATCCTATGCTGTGTGGGTCGGCATGCTGCTCAGTCTGTCGGGCTGTGATGATGCGATGAATAAACCTAAAACAGAAACCCGCACCATGATTATTGGTGGCGTACCTGTACATGAGCAGGATTATCAACTGCTAGACAAGCATTTGAGTGCTCAGGATCAGTTGAAACCTTAAGTAATTGCTATAGTTGAAATTCATGACAAATCCAGAAATTTTTACAGCAAATTGTCAGGTTTTTGCTTAAAATAGCCCTTCAATTTTTAAGTCAGGTTATCTCGTGGAATCATTCTGGATTTTAGGTTCGATTGCTTTTGCCCTGATGTTAGGCGCAATGAGTCCCGGGCCAACTTCTATTTATGTGGCAAAAAATTCAATTGCCATTTCACGTAAACATGGTTTATTTACTGCATTGGGTACTGGTCTCGGTGCAGCGATTTTTGGTCTGCTGGCGGTTCTCGGTTTGCAGGCATTTTTACTGGCTGTACCCTCAGCGTACCTGGCCTTAAAAATTTGTGGTGGTTTATATTTACTTTGGCTGGCGTTTAAAATCATTAAACATGCCAAAGATCCGATCGAAGCGGATACAACCATTAGCAAACAGATGTCTTTACGCCGTGCTTTTACCACTGGTTTAATCACACAGTTGTCCAATCCCAAAATTGCGATTGTGCTGGCCAGTATTTTTACCGCGTTATTGCCCAAAGAAATTCCAACGTATTTTTATTTTGTTTTGCCTGTCTTATGTTTCTTTATTGATGCAGGCTGGTGTTCACTAGTCGCAGTTGCATTATCTGCGGAAAAGCCACGTCGTGTTTATTTGAAGTTTAAGGCTTTGTTTGACCGCGCAGCAGGCGCAGTTATGACGGTACTTGGCTTAAAATTAATTTTTGGTATGAAGTAATTACTTCATCTAGATGCTCTGCTTATAAATAAAAAAAGCCCCTAGTCGTAGAGGCTTTTTTTATGTCTATTAAAAAGTATTTTCTTCCGAATTAGCAGAAATACGATGAATCGACAAGTCTGCACCATTGAACTCTTCTTCCTCAGTCAGGCGAATACCCATCAAAACCTTAAGCAGGCCATACACCAAAAAACCACCCGCCAAAGCAAAGACAATCGCCAGCACTGTACCTATGAGTTGTGAAATTAAAGACACTCCTCCCATTCCTCCAAGCCATTGCTGACCGAAGATACCCACAGCTAATCCGCCAAAAGCACCACAAACGCCATGCAAAGGCCAAACCCCCAATACATCATCCACTTTGAGTTTATTTTGGGTATAGGTAAAGAGTTTCACAAAAATAATGCCGGCGCTGATCCCGATAAAAAAAGCACCCAAGGGATGAACGACGTCTGATCCTGCACAAATCGCCACCAGACCTGCTAAGGGACCATTATGCAGGAAGCCGGGGTCATCTTTCCCCGCAACTTTGGCTGCTATTGTTCCACCGACCATGGCCATCAAAGAGTTAATAGCGACCAGTCCAGAAATGGCATCCAGCCGCTGCGCGCTCATGACATTGAAGCCGAACCAGCCAACAATCAGAATCCAGGAACCCAAAGCCAAAAAAGGAATTGATGAAGGAGGATGCGCGGTGATCCGGCCATCTTTTTTGTAACGGCCATGACGCGCACCAAGTAGGATTATTGCGGCCAGTGCGATCCAGCCGCCCATTGCATGAACGACAACTGAACCGGCAAAATCATGAAAACTTGCACCAAATGCATGGGTCAGCCAATCCTGAAAACCAAGGTTGCCATTCCAGATCATACCCTCAAAAAACGGATAGATCAGCGCAACCAGAAATAATGTCGCTAAAGCCTGTGAACGCATTTTGGCACGCTCTGCAATCCCTCCAGAGATAATCGCTGGAATTGCTGCAGCAAAAGTCAACAGGAAAAAACAGCGCATCAGATTGTAGCCATGATCTGCAGACAAGGTTGCAGCATCATGGAAAAAGTGCTGACCGTAGGCAATATAGTAGCCCACTAAAAAATAGGCGATGGCGGAGATGGCAAAGTCGGTTAGAATTTTACTTAGGGCATTGACCTGGTTTTTATGTCGAACTGTTCCAAGCTCTAAAAAAGCAAATCCAGCATGCATGGCAAGCACTAGAACTGCACCGAGAAGAAGAAATAATAAGTCTATATTTTGCATGGTGCGTTCCAATTTAGTGCGCGGGATCACAAAAGAAAATCAGTATATAGAGGCAAATTGATTGTAGAAGAGGGCTAAGCAAGGGAAATTTTGATGAAGAATTTCTTGAAATTGATAAGACTCGATATAAAGCACGTTACTATTTTTTTGCACCAAACTAAGACATGGCGAGAGTTCATAAAATTCAGATTTATATTATATTTTTAGGTGTTTATATTTATCGTAAGAAAAACGGTGCTAAAAAAGCATGCTAAAGGTGCACGTAAAAAGTAAAAGATTTTTAAGAAAAAATTTAAAAATAAACGAAACTATTGCTTTTAAATTTCAAAGCGTCATTCAAGTTTTAAATTTACCAAGTCATAGGGAATCTGGCTGAAGGATATTTAAAATAAATGAAACCCTAAAAAATTAGGGTTTCATGCTTAGATAAAATTATTGAAGTATTCAATTAATCTTTAAAATGTACCGGAATCCATTGATAGCTTTTATTGTCTTTAGAATAAATATGTCCAATCCCCGGAAATGGCAAATGTGGTGCTGCTACCGTCTGACCATTTTTCGCATATTCAGCAAAATATTTTAAGCGGGTTTCGATCGCCTTTTTCGGATCGACATCAAAGTCAACGCCGGTCTGTGGGCGATCAAACTGCAGCGTATGTGAATGCACAATATCTCCAATAAACACCATCTGCTGACCTTGTGATTTTAAGCTAAAACCAAAATGCCCCGGTGTATGTCCAGCCGAACTGATGACATCGAAAGCATGGATTTTATCGCCAGTTTTAAAGGTTTTGAGCTGATTCTTGACCTGATAGGGGGCAATGGCTTTCTTGATTTTATCGACTGTGCCCAAAAAACCTGCCTGCTTGGCTTTTGGTAATTTGTCTGCTGTTTTAGAATTCATCCAGAAATCCAGTTCAGTTTGAGACACATAAATATTGGCATTGGGAAAATTGGCCACGCCATTATTGCTGATGCCGCATACATGGTCAGGATGCAAATGCGTGAGCAGGATGGCATTGACCTGTTCAGGTTTATGCCCTGAAGCCTGTAAATTGGAATACACTGAACCTAGGTGTGGACCATTACAGCTTGAAGTTCCGCTATCGACCAGAACCAGTTCTTTGGCTGTATTGACCAGAAAGGCATTCACGGATGTCTGGATGCCTTTGGCCTGATCGACGTAGTATTTTTTCAAGATCTGATCGGCTTGGGCTGCTGGAATATCTTTAAATAAGGCTTTGGACAGATAATTGGTGCCATCTAGCAGGGCAGTAATCTGGTAATCTCCGAAGTTATACTGATAATACCCCGGAACCTGTTTTTGTTGTTGGGTGCTAGAAACGGTTTGTGCATGTGTTTGAGAGATACCCGTCATTGAACCTAAAGCAAGCAGTGACATGACGAGAGAAGATGTGAAGTATTTCATGGCTATTCTTATGTAATTAAAGTCAATTCTATGTATTAGCACGGATGCCAGCAAAAAAGAATATGAATATATTTACCATTTTTTTAAATAGCAATGCCGATTTGGCATCTGTACTAAAAAATCAGTCTGAATCTGTATATTGATTTTTTGAAAGTAAAGAATTTATTTTTGATGAAAATATTATTATAAATAAAATGCTTAGATACATTTCACTTTTTATGAAAAGCTCGTTAACATGGGGTATTACGAACAAGCTTTGGGTGTCGCGATGAGTTTTTGGAAAAGAAAAAACAATGCCAGCTTTGTATTTTTCATTATTACCTTATATTCACTACTGGGCTTTGGACTGGGCTATGTGATTTGGGAATTTGTGTTGCAAGGCTAAGTGACCCAGCAATAAAAAAGCCTCTAGAGATAGAGGCTTTTTTATATTTATAACTTATTTAGCACATTCAGGCTGAGAACGGTCAATCACTTGAGTGCCTTCTACACGATAGCCAATCTGGCCAATAATAAATGCTTGATTAAGCTGAGTAATTACCACATCAGAAAGTGCAACAGCACAACGGTCTTTTTCAATTGCGCGATCTACTGCTGTTTTGAAGTTAGGAATACCAAGTGGGAATAAAATCACAGGAACTTTATCTTCACCTTTAACACGTTCACCTTTCACAAACTGGTTTGAGTTTAGGTTGTAGTTTTTAGTAGATGCAACTGTCATGTCAGCCATACGTACCGAACAACCTGTAAATGCAATTGTAGACATCGCTAGAACTGAAACTAATAATTTTTTCATGCTTACCCCGAATAATTATAAAAGAATAAAAAAGCGCATTGATTTTATATTGAAAATATTAAAAATCAAGAAAGTAAATTTAACTGATGATATAAAAAAGCCCCTACATACGTAGAGGCTTTTCTTTTCTCAAAACCTAAACTTAAGACACTTTATCACCCGGTTTAGCACCAGATTCAGGTGAAATCACCCAAACACCGTCGCCATTACCCGCAGCTAGCACCATACCGTTAGAGATCCCAAAACGCATTTTACGTGGCGCAAGGTTTGCCACCATCACCACCAGTTTACCTTTTAAGTCTTCAGGTTGGTAAAACTCACGAATACCACTGAACACATTACGTGGCTCAGCTTCACCAACGTTTAAAGTGAGTTGAAGCAGTTTGTCAGAACCTTCAACCGTAGCCGCTTCCAAAACTTCAGCCACACGCAGGTCAACTTTCATAAAATCATCAATATTAATGATTTCAGCTTCACCGACTTTAGGTTCAGCTTTCTTTTCAATCTTCTTCTCTTTTTTCTTCTCAGCTTTTGCTGGTTCAGCAGCAGGAGCAGCTAAAGAATCTTTAGATGCATCCACCATGGCAGCAACAGCTTTTGGATCTACACGTTGCATCAACGGTTGGAACAATGCAATTTCATGACCCACTAGAATGGTTTCGCGAGAAGCAAAATCGAAGCTTTCAAGTTGCAAGAAATCTTGAACCTGTTGAGCCAAAGTTGGCAATACAGGAGCCAAGTAAACTGCCAATTGGCGGAATAAATTAATACCTACAGAACATACATCATGGACCTGTTGTTCCTGACCATCTTGCTTCGCAAGTGCCCAAGGCTTTTTCTCGTCGATGTACTGGTTGGCTTTGTCTGCAAGCGCCATGATTTCACGAATCGCCGCCGAGAATTCACGTGCTTCATAAGCCTGAGCAATTGAACTCCCAGCATCAATAAAGCTTTGTACCAATTCAGGTTCAGCGCATATCGTGCTTAACTTGTTATCAAATTTGGTGTTGATGAATTTCGCACAACGGCTGGCAATATTCACGACTTTACCGACCAAATCTGAATTTACTTTCTGAACGAAATCATCAAGGTTCAGGTCAGAATCTTCAACTTTGTCAGAAAGTTTCGATGCGAAATAGTAGCGTAAATATTCAGGATTTAAATGCTCTAAATAGGTTTCAGCTTTAATAAAGGTGCCGCGAGATTTTGACATCTTTTGGCCATTTACAGTCAAGAAACCATTCACAAATAAACCTGATGGCGTACGGTAGTTTGCACCTTCAAGCATTGCCGGCCAGAACAGGGCGTGGAAATACACGATGTCTTTACCAATGAAGTGATACACCTCATTTTCAGAATCTTTTTTCCAGTAGTCGTCAAAATTCAATTCAGGGCGTTTGGCTTTGATGTAGTTTTCAAAGCTCGACATATAACCAATCGGTGCATCGACCCAAACATAGAAATATTTGTTTGGCGCATCTGGAATTTCAAAACCGAAGTATGGCGCATCACGTGAGATGTCCCAGTCGTTCAAGCCATTTTCAAACCATTCGTCCAGCTTGTTGGCAATCGATACCGGCAAGCGACCTTCATCACGAGTCCATTTTTGCAGGTATTCACCAAAATTTGGCAATTTAAAGAAGTAATGATCAGATGATTTTTCGACTGGAGTTGCGCCACTTAAAGTGGAATGCGGATTCAACAATTCTGTCGCATTATAAGTTGCACCGCAGACTTCACATGAGTCGCCGTACTGATCTTCCGCTTTACATTTCGGACAGGTGCCTTTAATGAAACGGTCTGACAGAAACATGCCTTTTTCAGGATCAAAAAGCTGGGTCACCGGGCGAACTGCAATATTGCCAGCATCACGGTTTTTCACATAGATTTCAGATGCACGGGCACGGTTGGTATCGCTATGTGTAGAATCATAATGATCGAAATGCACACCGAAACCGTCAAAGTCACGAATGTGTTCTTTTTGCACATTGGCAATTTGCGCTTCAGGTGAAATGCTATTCGCTTCGGCACGTAGCATGATCGCGGTTCCGTGAGCATCATCCGCACAGACATAAGTCACATCATGACCCATCGCACGCATGGCACGTACCCAAATATCTGCTTGGATATAGCCAAGTAAGTGACCCATATGAATCGGGCCATTGGCGTAAGGAAGGGCATTGGTGACTAAAATTTTACGCACGGATTCACTCTCTCATTCGTATTCATTATGCAATGGGCCATAATTTTACATGATGCCGAGGGGATTACAAAGAAATGCTTTGCTGAAACCCTGCGAATAGATGGACTTGGACAGCCCGAATACAAAAGCCTGCATCATCTTTAGCATATAGCTTTTCAATACAGATTTGACTCAGCTCATGCTACATCCTGCAAACAATAGCAACAACTTGTACAGGCTTTGTTGCAGTTTGCTTACTTCGCCCGATTCGCGTGATGCTTTGTGCTAAAAAAATGGCTGATTGTTTATATGATATGCCTAAGGAGGGTACCTCATGACTCAGCAGAACCAAAACAATACGTCGAAGCAAAATCAAGATAAAGAACAACATGCACGCGAATTGAATGATCAGCTTGCAAAAGAGCAAAAGCAAAACGAGCTGGATAAACAGCATAATCAGGAACATAAGAACGGGCAAAGTGCCCAGACCCATGCTGATCAGAAGTCTGATACCCAGCATAACGGTAAAGAGGAAAATGCTGAGCAATCAGCGCAAAAAGACAGTTCTCAAGAGAATCAGTCTGATAAAAAAACTGAAAGCTTTAAGATGGATGACTTAAAAGCCAAAGCGATAGCGATTGGTGAAGAGCTATTGCAAAAAGGTGAAAAGCTTCTGAATGAGCTGAAACATGGCAAATCTGACAACCAGCAAAATGCTGAGCAAGGTTCGGATGATGCGAAAAAAGCCAAAGCGGATCATACTTCTCAAGATAAGTCATCTAACAAGTCAGATAAACAAAATGCTAAAGATGGTCAGACCGATCAGCAGGCAGGTATGGCAAATTTAAAAGATGAAGCCATGCATAAGTTTGAAGATACCAGACAGAAAATCACAGACTTATTCAGCGAAGCCTCGGTTAAGTTCGCTGAGCTGAAACAGATGGCAACTGATACGATGAATAAAATGAAAGATAATCAATCGAAGGAAGGTGATTCTGATCAGCAGCAAGATGCCAAAGATACAGATTCAGAAAGCAACTCTCAGTCTAAAAAGGATGAATCGAAACAAGATCAGGATAAAAATACCAAGGATCAACAGGACAAATCTGAAAACAATAAAAATCATAAATAGTCTGTGATCGTTAAGCCACTTTAATCACAGAAGGTTAAAGTGGCTTAACACGCTCGAGATAAATAAAAAAAATTTATTACATCAAAATAGTCCATCTCTCTTTTCTTTCATTATTTCTATTCACCAAGATTCCATAAAATATTTCACAAAACCGAGTAAAATGGTTGGAAATTGAAGATATCTGTTTCATCTTCTCCAATACAGTGCTTAACCTTCGCCTAAAACCCCGTTAAACTAAGCGATTCAGATGTCGATCTACATTTTTGGAGTAACCTATGTCTTGGCTTTCTTCGCTTAAATCGGTTTTTTCGCCTTCCAAGGAGGTGAACGAAGAAGCTGTGCAAAACGTACTGCAAAACTATATCTTGCCAAATTCCAGCAATGCCTTGAAAGATCGTATTACGCAGGTCAATGTACAGGGTGAGATTCTGCAAATCACTTTGAATACCTATCCAGAAGAAAAAGCGCAGCTGCAACAGATTCATGATGAACTGGCGGAAGCTTTGCAAAAATGTGGTATTCAAGAACTGAATATGCATGTGATTCAGCAGAAAACTGGACATAAGAAAGAAGGGGGTTGCGGGCATAACCATGCTGAAGGTGAAAACTGTTCAAGCGAGCCTAAAGCGGAAGCAAAACCCAATCTTCCCCCTGTGGTTGATGCGTCGGCACAGCCTGCAAAAACAGAAGAAGCTGATCCAAATAATCCACCTATTCAAAAAGCTGCGCCGCAACAGCGTGATGTTCCAAAACACCCAAGGATTCAAAATGTGATTCTGGTGTCATCTGGTAAAGGTGGCGTAGGTAAATCGACCACGACTGTAAATCTGGCTTTGGCTCTACAGAAATTAGGCCTGCGCGTAGGCGTACTAGATGCCGATATTTACGGCCCAAGTATTCCGACTATGCTCGGCAATGCCGGCAAAACGCCAATGATCGAAGCAGAGCAGTTTGTCCCTATCGAAGCCTATGGGATGGCGGTATTATCAATTGGCCATTTAACTGGAGATCACAATACTCCAGTCGCCTGGCGTGGTCCAAAAGCCACGGGTGCATTAATGCAGTTATTCAATCAGACCCTATGGCCAGACCTTGATGTGCTGATGATTGATATGCCACCTGGCACAGGTGATATCCAGTTAACTCTCGCGCAGCGTATTCCGGTAACGGGCGCAGTAATTGTGACAACGCCACAAAACGTGGCCTTGCTGGATGCGACCAAAGGCATTGAATTGTTTAACCGCGTGCAGATTCCGATCATGGGCGTGATTGAAAACATGTCGACCCATATCTGCTCAAATTGTGGTTTTGAGGAACAGATTTTTGGTACAGGCGGTGGCGATAAACTGTCTGAGCAATATCAAGTCCCATTATTGGGTCGTTTACCTTTGGATGCTAAAATTCGTGAAAATGCCGATGCTGGAACGCCGTCAGTGATCGCGGGAGATGCTGCTGCAGAAAGCTATATGCTGATTGCAGAGAAAATTGCAGCGCAGTTACCTAAAGCAGAGAAAGACCATAGTCGAATTTTTTAATTCTACAGACAATTCAGATATTTAAGCCTTAGCTAAAAGCTAGGGCTTCTTATTTCTTATTTTTAAAATTAGCTCGATTTAAATGATCGAAATTGACTGAAATGACTATCGGGTGTTTATCCTGAAAGCTTATATAAACATTTGAATTAATTAAAATAAATAAATTTAAATTTTAGATCATATGTTCTCTTACAATTATTTTTTTGCAGCACTGACCGAATTCTTCTATGCTACTCTGATTAGAGCGAGGTCAAACTATGATTTCATGGTTTTTTATTGGTTTAGTGGCAACCATTCTTTTAACACCAGGCCCAACCAATACCTTATTGGCATCTTCAGGCATTCAAGTCGGATTTAAAAAAACATTTCGTTTAATTCCTGCGGAAGCCTTTGGTTATCTGATTGCCATTAGCTTATGGGGCATTCTGATCGGAAAAATTTCCGTTCATCTTCCGCTTTTACCGACCATTCTCAAACTTTTTAGTGCTGGCTATATTCTATTTCTCGCTGTGAAATTATGGCGGACTGCAGAAATAAGCGAAAATCTTGAAAATGTCTCGATTCGCGCACGAGAATTATTTTTGGCAACCTTGCTTAATCCTAAAGCACTTTTATTTGCCTCAGCGATCTTTCCTGTCATTGTCTGGAAAAGCGGCCAACATTATGTGACTCATATGCTGGTTTTCTTGCTTCTGTTGATCCCGATTGCATTCTTCTGGACTTTTCTGGGTTCAATCCTGGCCAGAAAAAACAGTCGCTGGCTCAATCAGAAAAACCTGCAGAAAACGGCTTCGCTGGTATTAATGAGCTTTTCCATTCCTTTAAGCTATTCTGCACTTTTAAGTTTATAAGCTGATCTCAATCAGCAATTTTTTGGCAACTTTAGCTCTAAGCCTTTCACTTATTTTCATTAGTGTCAATTTCAGTTAAAGTACGTCGCAATAACTTGTTCTTAAGATTTTTGGATTATATCAATGGCAATTAAGTCTGATCGTTGGATTCGCGAAATGAGCGAAAAACACGGCATGATTGAACCGTATGCAGAAAACCAGGTACGTTTGGATGAAAATGGTCAAAAGCTGATTTCGTATGGCGTATCCAGCTATGGTTATGACGTGCGTTGTGCACGTGAATTTAAAGTATTCACCAATGTCCATTCTGCAATTGTCGATCCGAAGAACTTTGATGAGCGCAGCTTTATTGATATTGAGTCGGATGTTTGTATTATTCCGCCGAACTCGTTTGCTTTGGCGCGTACCATCGAATATTTCCGCATTCCACGTAATGTCTTGACCGTGTGCTTGGGTAAGTCGACTTATGCGCGTTGTGGAATCATTGTCAACGTGACGCCGCTTGAGCCAGAGTGGGAAGGACATGTCACTTTAGAGTTTTCAAATACTACCAATCTTCCTGCGCGTATTTATGCAGGTGAAGGTGTAGCGCAAATGCTATTTTTTGAATCTGATGAAGTCTGTGAAACCTCATATAAAGATCGTGGCGGTAAATATCAAGGTCAGACAGGCGTTACTTTGCCGAAGACCTAATTGTTTTAAGATATTGAATGACGGGACTTTATGTCCCGTTTATTTTTTTGAGATTTTCATTCATCGGAAACTACTATTTTTCGCCTAATTGGCTTTGGCATCTGTATTAAAAATCAGCATAATAGATTTCGCATAACCATAAAAAAGATGCAATACATCATAAAAAATCAAAGATTGGCGGCTGGGAAGCTGAAGCATAAAGGTGCGGAGCATCGAATAAAAAGGAAAGAGTGAGATGACTCAAATCAAAGATATATTTAAATTTCGCAAAAGTTATTTGGCGATGACAATCGGTTTCAGCCTGTTGCCTTCTGCACATGCGATGCAGGAATTATCAGATTCTTCTCTTTCTGACACCACAGGTGAGGGTGTTGCGCTCGTCCTTGATGATTTTAAAATGGTGTTTCAAGGTCCTAAAGATCTTTCTGCAGGTTCCAGTTACGCCAGAGAGATTGCAAATCCGGGGCAGGCGGATACAGGATTTATTCGTATCATTCCGACTGGTGAAAATTACAACCAACTTGGGCAGCGTGTATACGACAAAGTTTATAAATCTACATATGATAATACTTTTCATGTTGAAAGAACGCAGAATTATGCAACTGAGTATCAGCAAGCCTATGATACGTTAAAAACTGATTTTTATAATAATAACTATAATACGATTAAGAATACTCATGATACACAAACAAACCGGGACGCATTTAAGCAAGAATTAGTCGATTATTATTATAATACAGACTTTATGAAAGCCTATTATGACCAACGTCGTGATGATTATTATAATGGAGCCGGTAAACCCGCTTTAATTCAATATAGTCTAGTCGATGATGGCACAACAATGTTTGATCACTCACCGGGGAATCTAATTGGTTTAGATAATAAGGCCAAAACAAATACATTGGAAATGATTGACCTTCTTTATGGTAAGGATGCGACGAAATCAATTCCTTCAACTGAATGGAGTACGACTGTTGATAGACAAAATATTATTGGAGCGATTGTAGATGCAAGAATTCTTGCACTAATTAAAGCAGACTACGATAAAAAATTGGAAGCTGCTTTAGCCGGAATAATGAAGGATGCAGATAGTGCTGCTATGGCTGAAATCATTGCTAGAGCAGATCAGGCTGCTAAAACTGAAGCTGCTAAAAGCTCTGTGAGCACTTTAAGAACTAAAGCCGATGTATTTATTTATGGTCTGGCATTATCGAAAAGTGATGGTTCTTTAAGCACACGATACAGTAATCAGGGTTTCAGCTGGGGATCAGCAGATAATCCCTGGTTATTTCGGGCAGGAACTGAAAACGTCAAACAGTTTAAGGACGCTGCTAAAGATGTAGGCTATATTGCTTTGGAAGCCCCATTAAGTCCAATCGCAGGGGTTGAAAGTGATAATAATATCAAGCTGGGCTTCTGGAGTGATATTTTTGCACGTGAGCTTAACTCCTCGAATGCTGTAGATCCTATAACAGGTGGGCCAATATCAGGACTTGATACGGATTACCGATTAAGAACCCAATTTGTTGCCAATGGTCTGAGTTTTAATGGCTCGCAAGTTCGGTTATTTCAAACCTTAGAATCTGACAATAAGAATTACAGCCAAACATTGGGTATGGCGAGTATTGTTCGTCTGAATACCAATGATCGACCAGAAACTCTAAGCAGTAGCGATAGTAATCTTAACAGTAAAGGTATTCGTCTCAGTACCGCAGCAAAAACAGATGCACTTGATGGTAATGTTCCAACCCCGGCCTTGAATGGAAGTGATGCTCCTATATTTCATGATTCTGAGGGTTTATATCTCTATAGTCCAAATATTAACTTGGTGCTTGGTAATATGTACCAGCCTTTCGTTGTCGGTTCGGAAGGCAATAATATTATTTTAGAAGTGACACGTATTCCCAATATTCCTGCTATTTATAATCAAATTTATCAAAATTATGGGGGCGGATTGGGTACAACAGATTTAAAGGGTTCGACCTGTAATGTCTATAGTTGTGGTACACCGATTAAAAATAATGTGTCAGATACCACCGCACTTTATCAAGGGCGTAATGCGACTCACAGTAGTATCTCAATAGGGACTACAGAGCGTATCTCAGGAACAAATATGCTGCGTGCCAAGGATGGTGTGAATTCAACAGGAATCGTATTTAAAAATACTGAGGGTGTAAGTAAGAATTTTGGATCTGCTGTCATTGATGGTGTCCTGATTCAGCATCTGAAAATTAGAACAACTGGTCTTTAAGGGAGTATAAGAATGTCCAAATTAGTAACACTCTGTGCATTATTATGTACTTCTATGGCCAGTCTTGCCGGATTGGAAGCCCTTGATCAGCAAGCACTAACCAATACAGTGGGGCAGGGTGGAGCTGATCTTAACTGGACTTTATCTTTAAACCATGTTTATGCGACAGATTTAAGTAAAGATAAAATTTCTCGGCTTGATGGAAGTGGCAACCCGCTAGAAGTATTTTATGTTCTAGATCCCACCGCTTGTGGAGCAACAAAACAATTTTGCCGTCTAGCAATAGCGCCGAATAACCATGTCGATGCCAATGGAAATAAAAAGTGGTTAGTCTTTAAAGGCATTCAAGGCACGATTCAGATTGATAAGTTTTCGATCGATGGAACAACCATCATTAATCATCGTAATGAACCACAAACGGCGATGCAAATTACCTTTTATGATCACCAGCCTTTAAAGATCCGTAATTTAGGCTTTAATACAGTTTCCATTGAAACGGGTACAGGTGCTGGCGCCTTGGAAGGTTATGCCAATACAGGTGTTTATAGTACGTATACAGGGCGTACCTATAATGCCGATGGAACTTATACAACCGCGCCCCAAGATGTTCCTTCATTTGATAAAGGTGCTGAAAAAGGATTTATGGGGTTGAACGTTCATGGAAATCTGCATACGTCAGGCAATTTGAAAATATTTAGTTATAACTGTACAGGTGGAGCACAAAGTCGTTGTTAGTAACAACGTCAAGTACAGCATAAGGATATATAAATGAAAAAAACAACAATAAAGTTGAAATTGCTAACAGTATGCATGTGTCTTATACAACAAAGTTATGCACTTGAAACTATTGAAGAGCAAGAATTGAGTGAAGTCACTGGACAAGATGGTATGGTGATTACTCATGAAATTTCTAAAGCCAGTATTGCTCAAGCCAATTGGTATGATCCAAATCCAACTGCCAACACTAAAATGGGTTTAGGTCTACATAATGTTGAGATTATTGGAAAAGATAATAAACCAATCATTAGTCAACTTGAAATAGATGTAGGTGCCACTTCACAAGGGGCAGGACTTCGGCTAGCTGCAAGTGTTTCACCGTTTCAAGCCACTGCAGATTTAAAATTGGTAAAGATCGCCTGTACGACCAATCCATGTAGTCAATCTGCGAATAGTATTCGGACTGCGGGTACTCAATCTAATCAAAGTTTGGGGACATTAGGGATTAGTACCTCTACACCGCTTAGTGTGCTATTACAAACCAGTGCAGGTCTATTTAATAAAGATTCAATTGCCAGTATCGATTTTCAACTTAAAAATGCCACGATTAGTCATAAATTAGGCGAAAATAGTCTGATTTTGAATGACTTTAACTTTAACTTCGCGGGTCAAGGATATATGTACATTGACCCGGATGAAGGCGTGGTACTCACCACACGAAATGGCAGTCAAGATCATTATGTGGATCTAAAGCGTGCTGAAGATATTACTGATATCGCGGCTGGCCGGGTTAATCCGACCAATCCAGGGGTTAATATTGACCTGCGTTATAATACGCCAAATAATGAACGCAAAAATATTATGCGTTTAGGAGCTTCGGGTGCAGTCACTAACGCAAGATTATCCATGAGTGCAGATCAAACCCAGATAGGTACTTTTGATGTTAGTAACAAGGTGAATGGTGTACTAGAACGTCAGGACAAAGCTGCAACAGGTTACAGTAGCCTGGTCGGAGAAGGTGGGTTGAATCTAGGCTTGTCTGCAGATTTTACAGGTACTAATAGTACCGGGCTTCCAGCAACTATGGCACCTACAACATTTGAGATTGGTCATACCGGTAAGGGAAGCCATGCTGTGCAATTCTCCAAGCTCAGACCCTTGACTACACGTAATGCTGCCGGTGCTTTACACGGTAAAAATGCTTATATCGACTTTGGAAATATATATATAAATACCATTACTGCAAAAAGTCTCGATTTCATAATCAATGAAAATATGCAAAAGACTTTAGGTAGTAGTAGCACTGTACTTAAACAGACACCCAGTACCACCACGAATGGAGAGGATTTTGCCTATATCGCCGTACGTGGAATGGATTTTCAGTCCATTGCTGCTAAAGCACGTTTCATATCAGATAACTCTTTGGCGGAAATTGGTGGCGATGGTGGTTCATGGGGAATCGGTATTCCTATTTATAATTTAAATGCCAATGTTGCCTTGTCTGGAACGACTTATGGAACAAACAATAAGCAAGCAATTGCGTATAACATTATGGCATCTACAGAAGGCTATGGAATTGACAAGAAAACCGGTTTACCAAGCACAACCTCGATTATATTGATTGATGGCAAGAATGGCGATCATGGTGAGGCTGTTAACTATTATGCTGGTTTTAGGAATATCGATGCTTTGATCAAGTCAGAAGGGATTATTAGTTATAAAGATGAAGGTATTTATATTCGCGCTGATAAGCTGCTGATTGGAGCCAAAGCTGAGCTTGCGATTGGTCAATTACCAGGATCTAAATATAATTGTACCAATGCATCGATCGCTAAATGCGGGAGCTATGTGCCTCACGATAATTTTTCTAAACGTGATGATGTCCTGACGAATATTGCTTTTAAACTTGATGGAAATGGTGAGCTCCTGATTATTCCTGGTATAGACCCAGCCAGCGGTTCACCAGATACCAACTTCCTGTCATTTGATGCAAACTTTAAGTTTAGACCCCTTACCGCAGAAGAAACTGCAAACAAAGATAATTTGGGCAGCTATTTTAGTATTGCCAATGAAGATATTGACTCAACGGGGGTATTAAAAACTTCGTCAATTAACTTTAACCGGATGGAAGGTCATTTGGGTGTCAAAGCAAAAGTTCGTGTTAGTGCAGATACAGTGACTTTGGATAATCAGGTCAAACTCAATAATGAAAATAATATTGCAACACCATTTAAAACCAATTTTGCCATGGCGACCAATGGCAATATGCAAAACATGGCAAGTATTGCACTGACTGGTGGAACCATTCGTAGCACGATGGGAATCACACCACGCTGAAAATCAGGATGAGAAAAATGAAAAAAATAATATTAAAAAGTCTAGTGGTAGCTATGATGGGCCTAAGTGGTCAGGTATCTGCATTAACCTCATTGGAAGACCAAGAGCTCTCAGAAGTCAATGGGCAGGCTTTATTGTCAATGGAGGTTCAGTCTGGATTTAACCAGATGGATAATCTAGGAGCTACTTATGACCAGAGTAATATCTCATTTTATAAATTAGGCTTGGAAGCCGAGATGGAAATTAATGCCAATATAAAAAAGCTACAACTCGGGTGTGGCGGTGTTAATGGTGCAACCGGCTGTGATATTGATATTGATCATATTGCCTTAAGTGGTAATCCTACGAATGGCGCGGATCGTGCCGCGACTTCAGCTCTGATTACTAATCCATTTGTACAATTTGCCATAAAAAATCCAAATCAGGCATCTACACGTGAAGTTTTAGGTTTCCGTTTAAGTGCGGAAAAGATTTCAGGTCTATTGACAATGGGGACAGAAAATAGTGCTACACCAAATGGTATTAACAGTTTCAGTGGTTATATGAAAACAAAATCTTCATCAGGAGTTGCAACAACCGCTCCTCGTGTCATGGATTATGCTGCAACTGGAATGAATATTGAGGGCACGGTAAAAGGCACTATATTAGGTCAACCATTACCTCTGGATTTACATTACACATCTAGCAATTATGCTTTCCAGTTAAATTCTACAACAGCACCTTTTACTATTCCTGCTACGATAGTGTCAGGAACAAGAATGAAAGAAGTTGTACTAAAAGGGACAGGGACAGTAGGTCGTATTGATTTTAAAGGACCATTAAAAGCAGAATTATTGGATGGAGCATTAAAATTAGATAAAGATATTACAGGCTACTTAACCGGGCTACAGACCGACATTACCGTTAAACAAAATCTCGGACTTATTCATGCTTTATATTTAAATAATCCAGCTTCACTCTCCTTACAATCCCAAAGCATTTTATGGCCTGGTGCAGCAGTCGCGGCAAAACAAGGGTGGTGGCTGGCAATGGAAGATGAAGTGGATTTAGGAAGTATTTCACCTTCATATAGTGTGCCAATTTCAGATGCTGTTTTAAAGCAAACTATTGCAGGAATTAACCATGATTTAACCACTAATGTGCGAGATTGTGGAAGTCTGGTTTTTGGTTGTGTGCTAGGAAGTGCACTTGATGTAAAGGAAATTAAAAATCCTGCGCTACTTGATTTCCCTCTTACTAATTTAACTTTACAAGGCCAGAACTTTAAACCGAACTGCTTTGGTGGACACAAATTCTGCTAAGTTTAGTTATAAAAAATCCCGCATTACGCGGGATTTTTTATAAGAAAGCAAAATTATTTAGCAATTTTTGCCAATAATTCTTCTTTCGAGATATTTACAGATTCAGCATCACGACGGCCTTTATATTCAAACGTACCTGCATCTAAGCCTTTTTCGCCAATTACAATACGGTGTGGAATACCTGTCAGCTCAAGATCAGAGAATTTCACGCCCGGACGTTCGTTACGGTCATCAAGTAATACGTCAAAACCTGCAGCTTGTAATTCAGCATAGAGTGCTTCCGCAGCTTCCATAGTTCGTGGAGATTTGTGTGCATTCATCGGCACAATGGCAACTTCAAACGGTGCAATGGCAGTTGGCCAGATAATGCCTTTCTCATCAAAGTTCTGCTCGATTGCAGAAGCTACTACACGCGTTACACCAATACCATAACACCCCATTGTTACAGTGAATGGTTTGCCATCTTCACCCAAGACTTTACAACCTAAAGCTTCAGAGTATTTTTGACCCAACTGGAAGATATGCCCCACTTCGATACCACGTTTGATCTGAAGCGTACCTTTACCATCTGGAGATGGGTCACCTTCAACCACGTTACGTAGGTCATAAACTTCAGTGAACTGTGCATCACGTTCCCAGTTTACAGCTGTTGCGTGTTGATCTGCTGCATTTGCACCCGCAACAAAATCAGACAATACCGATGCTGCACGATCAACAATGACGGTGATACCTTTTTCGACCAGACCTTGAGGACCGACAAAGCCAGCAGTTAAGCCAAGTGCTTGAAGTTGTTCTTCAGTAGCAAATGTCAAAGGTGCAGCAATTAAAGGATGTTTTTCAGCTTTAATTTCATTCAGTTCGTGATCGCCACGAAGGAATAAAGCAACCACAGGAACAGAACCATCCTCTTTTGCAATGCCTTGAACAAGCAATGCTTTTACTGAATGGGCAGGATCGGTACCCAAGAATGCTGATACATCCGCAATGGTTTTTTGATTTGGTGTATCTACCAGTTTGAGTTCTTGTGTCGGTGCCGCACGCTCACCGACAAATACTGCTTCTGCCATTTCGATATTGGCTGCATAGTCAGATTCAGTCGAGAAAGCGATATCATCTTCACCGCTTGAAGCCAGCACGTGGAATTCATGAGAACCTGAACCACCGATTGAGCCGGTATCTGCTTGTACTGGACGGAAATCTAAACCAAGACGGGTGAAGATTTTGCAGTAGGCTGCATACATGTCGTCGTAGGTTTGTTGCAGTGATTCCTGATTGGCATGGAAAGAGTAGGCATCTTTCATGATGAATTCACGTGAACGCATTACGCCAAAACGTGGCCGAATTTCGTCACGGAATTTGGTTTGTACTTGGTAAAAGTTTGCAGGCAATTGCTTGTAGCTTTTTAATTCGTTACGTGCAAGGTCAGTGATCACTTCTTCATGCGTCGGACCGAGAACAAATGGGTTGCCATGGCGGTCGTTGAAGCGTAAAAGCTCAGGACCGTATTGTACATAACGACCTGATTCTTCCCATAAAGATGCAGGTTGAGTCACCGGCATATAGACTTGAAGTGAACCGACTTTGTCCATTTCTTCGCGAACGATCGCTTCAACTTTATTTAATACGCGAACGCCCATCGGCAACCAGGTGTATAGACCTGAAGCCAACTTACGAATCATACCGGCACGAAGCATGAGCTGATGTGAAATAACCTCAGCATCGTTCGGGGTTTCTCTTAACGTTGCAAATAAAAAGCGACTCGCGCGCATGGAAACTGTCCTAAAAAATTAAGCGTTAAAGCAGGGATTATACAATAAAAAATGAGGTGAGCTTTTGGGAATGTCACCTCATTGTGTTGCATTAAATTATGCCATGATTTTACGTGCCTGACGCAGCATAAAATTCTTAAAGTCATCCAGGTAAGTAAAGATCACCGGCACCACCACCAGGGTCAGCAGGGTAGAGGTAATTACCCCACCAATCACCGCATGCGCCATCGGTGCACTTTGTTCACCACCTTCACCTAGCCCTAGGGAAAGTGGAACCATGCCCATGACCATGGCACTGGTGGTCATCAGAATAGGACGCAAACGGGTTTTACCAGCGGCAATAATTGCATCATAACGGTCTTCACCGCGGTCCATGGCCTTCTTGATGAAGTCGATCAGCAGAATCGCATTCTTGGTCACCAGTCCCATCAACATGATAATGCCGATAATCGAGAACAGGTTCATGGTTGAGTTAAACAGGAACAAGGCCAGAAACACGCCAATCAGCGACAATGGCAGTGAGGCCATAATTGCCGCAGGATGGATAAAGCTGTTGAACTGCGAACCGAGCACAATATAGATAAATACAATTGATAGGGTAATCGCGGTCAAAGCATAACCTGCGGATTCTGCCATGTCGGCATTGGAGCCTTGAGTATCAAAACTATAGCCCGGTGGCATATCGAAATTTTCTTGCAAGCGGCTGATATCCGTCCCGATGTCGCCTGCAGGACGTCCTGAAGTATTGGCCTCGACCAGAACTTCACGTGCCAGATCACGTCGATTAATCTGCGAGGCGCCCAGTTTTTCTTCAAATTTGGCGACACTCGAAAGCGGAACCAGAATTGGTTGATTATTGGCATCGGTTTTATTCGAGGTGATATACATATTCTGTAAATCGCTAGGCAAGCTGCGCTGGTCTTCGGTCAGGCGCAGATTCACATCATAGGTTTCACCTTTTTCATCCTGCCAGATCGTGACATCATCACCGGCAATCAGCGGACGCACTACATTGGCAATCTGATTGACCGATAAACCTAAATCACTGGCCAAGACGCGATTGATCTGTACATCAAGAGTCGGCTTGGGTTCTTTTAATGAAGTTTCCAGATCGACAATGCCATTAATCTTCGCCATTTCCGTCATAAAGCGATCGGAAATTTTTTGCAGTTCATCTAGATCCGGACCTTTAATCGAAATCATGATCGGCTTCTGGCCACCTGAAACGGTTTCATCGGCGGATGCCACCGAGGTAATGCTGATTCCTGCAACCGATTGTAGACGCTGGCGGAATTCATTATTCAGGTCATTCAGGGTCTTTTCACGTTCGGTACGCGGCGTTACAGTCACCCGTAAACTGACATGGTTTTTACCGCGGTCAGTTGCGCCATTAATCACCCCATAAGTGGCTTTGACATCCGGATGCTGACGAATAATCTGATCCACCTGCTGCAGTTTGGCTTGTGAATATTCAAGCGATGAATCGACCGGTGTTTCAAACTTGATCCGGATTTCGCCTTTATCCGGAACCGGTACAAATTCTGTACCAATCAGCTTGGATAAACCCAAAGCACCAAATAATGAAGCCGCAGCAATCATTAAGGTAATCAATCTGAAGCGCAAGGCCAGTTTTAATAATTTTTCATAGACATGGCTTAGATTGTCCAGCTTGCCGGAGATCCAGCTAAAGAAATGTTTCACCCGACCTGGTTTTTTATTTGGATCTTTTTTCTTTTCTGCCCAGTGCGCAGAAAGCATCGGGTCCAGGGTAAAGCTGACAAACATCGAGATCAGAACGGCCATACTCACCGTGACCCCGAACTGGTAGAAGAAACGACCAATAATTCCGCCCATAAAGGCCACAGGCAGAAATACGGCAACAATGGTCAGTGTTGTGGCCAGAACAGCTAAACCAATTTCTTTGGTGCCATCGAGTGCAGCAGTCACGTGATCTTTGCCCATGTCGGTATGCCGGACAATATTTTCACGCACCACAATTGCATCATCGATCAACAGACCAATACTCAAGGACAGCGCCAGTAAAGTCATCATATTGATGCTAAAGCCAAAGGCCCAGATAAAGGTCAGCGTGCCCAAGAGAGCAATTGGTAGGGTTAAACCGGTGATTACTGTGGAGCGGAAAGAACCCAGGAACAGTAGGACAATCAGCACAGCCAGTACCGCACCTTCAATAATGGTTCGGGCTACATCACCAATGGTGCCGCGGATACTTTTGGAGGAGTCCACCACCACTTGTAAAGTGGTACCTTGTGGAAGCTGCGCCTCAATACTTTCTAAAGCTGCATAGCTCTTGTCGACTACTTCAATGACGTTTGCATCTGAACTGCGCAAAATATCAATTGCCACTGCGGTTTTACCATTCAAAAAGGCAGCCGATTCCAGCTCTGCCTGACTGTCTTGAATATTGGCCACTTGTCTGAGGAAAATCGGTACGCCGTTTTTATTGGCAATAACCAGATCGCCGAAGGCGAGGGGATGCAGTACTTTGGAATTGATTTCAATGACCAGTTCCGAATTACCCGATTTAAGCGTCCCCCCCGGGACTTCAATATTCTCGGCCTTTAAGGTGTTAATCACACTGTCCACACCAATGCCAAAGGCTTGTAGTTTTTGTGGTTCCACCTGAATCCGGATCTGGCGCTGCGCATCACCCAGCAGGTTGACCGTTCCGACGCCCGGGACTGTACGCAATTGTGGCACAATTCGCTGATCCAGATAGGAACTGAGCGCTTTCACATCCATATTGTCGGATTCAAATACGATCGACATTACCGCATTCGCCGTCGGGTCATAACGTTCTACAATCGGCTCCTGAATCTCATCACGAAATTCAGCAGTTACAGAAGCGATTTTATCCCGCACGTCCTGAGCTGCTGTGGTAGATGTCACATCCAGATTAAATTCAGTGGTGATGATGGACAGGCCTTCACTGGACTGGGAAATCACCTGTTTCAAACCGGAAATGGTATTGATCTGATCTTCGAGTTTCTTGGTGATTTCCGATTCAACCGTTTCCGGAGAAGCGCCCGGATAGTTGGTATAGATCACCACAAAAGGGAAATCGACATCAGGAAATTCTTCAACGCCCATCCGCTGCCAGGAAGCCAGTCCCAGTACCATCAAACAGAACATCATCATGATGGTGAAAACCGGATACTTCACACTAATTCGGGTAAACCACATGTCAATGATCCTGTATGAATGGTTTTAGTTGGCGCGAAGGGTGACAGTTTTTTGCAGATCGGCTTCGCTAAACTTAACCCGGCTGACCTGATCACTATTTTCTAGTCCTTGAACCACGGCAATGTTGTCGCTATAACGCTGTTCTAGTACCTGAACATTGACTTTGATAATTTTATTCTGGCGTATTATCCAGACATAAGGTTTATTCTGAATGTCTTGAATAGTATCTAATGGAATCAGCTGGCCAGAAATCTGTTGTGAACTCAGAATGTTGCCTTCAACGAAGGAGCCGATACTTAGCGAAGGAATGGTTTCATTCGGCGTGGCAAAGAATTCGATCTGGCGACTGGCCTGATCTGCAATGGGGGAAATCCGGCTAATTACGGCAGTGAGCCGATTTGGATTACCTTGAATGTTGTATTCGACCTGACTGCCCAGTCTTAAACCTGATTGCAGATCACTAGGTACGCGTGCTTGAATTTCCAGCCGTTTCGGATCGACAATTTCAAACAGGGTTTGTCCAATGGCAACGGTTTGACCCGGTTCAACCTGACGTTGCGTAATCACGCCACTGATCGGACTGGTCATGGTGCCATCACGATCGGCTTTCTGGGCAATATCGACATTGGCTTGCTGGGCGCGGACATTTTCAAGCTGGGCCTGATAATCGACCTGACTTTGTTCATATTCTACTTTTGAAATAAACCCCTGATCGAGCAGACGCTTTTTACGCTGCATCATGTTGTGCGCCTGATTGGCTTGCGCTTGAGTTGAGGCCAGATTCGCACGCGCCTGTGCCAGACGAGCTGCATTGTCCTGATTATTCAGGCGTACCAGCACTTGTCCCTTGGCAACTGTTTGACCTACCTGTGCGTTTACGCTGGTGGCAGTAGCAGAGACCTGTGACTGTATGCTGCTTTGATTGACTGCACGAATGGTGCCGGTGAATGCGGTTTTTTGAACTGAATTGCCAGATTGAACTGCAACTAGATCTTGAGGAATGACTTCAATGGATTTGGCTGTTTCGGTTTGCTGTACGGGTTCATTTTTATCACAAGCCACTAAAAACATATTTAAGCAAAGTGCACTCATGATCAGGATAGAGCGCGGGGAAGGCATATTTAAATCATGAGAATGCGGTGCAGTTTGCATATGAGTCCTTTTAGCTGGCTATGGATCAAAACCACGGCTAGCTATTTGTATTTATTCAAGTGCTTTTAAACGGGCGATAATTTTGTCGTATTCTGCTTCCAGATTTCGATAGCGACTTTGTAAAGATTGAATATTTTCTTTCTGGGAAGCGAGATTTTTCTGGTTATTGTCTAATGTTGTTTTCAGGTGTGCCGGTGGGGTTTTACCTTTACGTAAATATTCACGTTCCTGACGCACAAACATGACCCGATCTTTTTGCAGTTGCTTCATTTGTTCTTGCTGAAAATCAATCTGTTTTTTTAACTGGACCAGGCTGTCATTCTTTTTCTGTAAAGCGGTCTGGCTATTGTTATAAGCACGCTTGAGTTTATGATCTTCGGCAATTCGCTGCGCCTGTTGGGCACGTTGTGGCGCTTGCCTGATATCCGCTTCGGCATTATAAGGACGGGCACGCTTAATCACCTGCATATTCTGGTCAAGTGCTTCATAGCCATAACGGATATGATTTGGCGTGACATTAGTACTGATATTGGCCACACCCTTGCTGTCATAATAACGATACCAAGTGGCTTTTTGCGGGAGTTGGTTACTACTCGCACACGTTAAGCTCACCTGTAACAGTAGCAGCACAACAACAATGAATTGGCCAGTCATTTTATTTTTATCAATGACAGCAAGTTTTCTTAAAAACTGACTCATCATTGGCTCCCCGAATTTAAAGTTGACTAAATTACTTATTTTAAAGTAATAATCTTGTTATATTAGACTTAAATTTATCAATAAAAAACTACCGTTAGTCAAAAAAAAACCAATAACGATAAGAAAATGTGAAGCTGTTATTAAAAATAAGTGATTTTGTCTACTTGTGTAGAAAATGTTCATTGATAATACAAGTGACTTTATGTTAAAAATGTTTATCGATCGTAATAAAATAATCCTATGAGCCTTATGGCATATAGTTTCTAAAATGGGAAGGGTTAAACAAATGGACGATAAATTCCAAAATCTAAAAATTATGGTTATTGATGACTCAAAGACCATTCGTCGTACTGCGGAAACTCTTCTTCAACGCGAAGGTTATGAGGTCATTACTGCAGTAGACGGTTTTGAGGCTTTGTCAAAAATTGCCGAAGCAAATCCAGATATCGTTTTTGTAGATATTATGATGCCGCGCCTGGATGGTTATCAAACCTGCGCCTTAATCAAAAACTCTCAGAATTACCAGAATATTCCTGTGATTATGCTATCGAGTAAAGATGGCTTATTTGATCAGGCCAAAGGTCGTGTCGTGGGTTCAGATGAATACCTGACTAAACCTTTTAGTAAAGATGAATTGCTAAATGCAATCCGTAACCATATTAGTGCTTAATATTTGATTTTTTTGGGGAATTGGCATGGCACGTATCCTAATTGTGGATGACTCACCGACAGAAACTTTTCGCTTTAGAGAGATTCTTTCTAAACACGGCTTTGAGGTGATTGAAGCAGCAAATGGCGCAGATGGCGTCACCATGGCACAGGCAGAATTGCCGGACCTAGTCCTGATGGATGTGGTTATGCCGGGCGTGAATGGTTTTCAGGCGACCCGCCAGATTGCACGTGGTGCAACGACCAAACATATTCCAATCGTGATTGTGAGTACTAAGGATCAGGCCACTGACCGTGTATGGGGCAAGCGTCAAGGCGCAGCGGATTATCTAACAAAACCAGTCGATGAAAAACAATTAATAGATGTAATTAAGCAGCACCTCAATGCAGGATAAGCTCTATGGCAGCAAATGGATTTATCGAATTGCTTCGCATTGCGAAACGGGGGAATAAAAACTACGTTTCCAATGGCAATGAAGTTAACCGATGGTCGGGCATTGCTTTTGAGATGATGGGGCAATATTTTGTTGCCCCGCTGGGGGAAGTATCAGAAGTGATTTATCCCCCAGAATATACGCCGGTACCCAAGACGCAAGCATGGGTGTTGGGTCTGGCGAATATCCGGGGAAGACTGTTATCGGTTTCTGATCTGACGCAGTACGTATCAGGGCAAAGCAGTCAATTTTCACCGACTCAAAAAGTATTATGTATCAACCATAATGACCAGTATGTGGGTTTGGTCGTAGATCAAGTTTTGGGTATACAACATTTCAATAAGAAAAGTTTCTTTTCGAAGAAATCTGAATTGGATAAAAACTTACAAGAATATTGTCAGGGGTTTTTCCATCAGCACAACCAGCAGTGGCATGTGTTTTTATTCAGTCGTCTGTTGCAAAATCCAAAATTTATGAACGCATCTATAAAATTTATAAATTAAATGTCGCGCTCGAAACTAAGCAAGGCGTCAACCGGGGAGAGGCTGCATGGGCTTTAAACTTAAAAAGAAAAATACAGGTGAGAGCACTGGCCGCAAAGGCGGTAATGCTTTTTTAGCTAAGATTCAAACGCAAGTAGATCAGTTATCACGTGTATTTGGTGATAGTGAAAAATCAAAACCGCTGATCTATGGAGCAGCAGGCTGTCTTTTAGCCGCACTGATCACTTTATTGTATCTTTTTTATAGTGTTCCACGTACCAACGAACTCACTCAAAGTCTGGGTGATTTGCGTCTCCTCTCGCAAACGATTTCGCGCCAAGCGACTGAAGCGACAGCTTCGGGTACGCCTGAGGCCATGAAGAACCTCACTGACTCGCAAAAAGCTTTTGCTGAAAATCTTGAGACAGTTAAAAGTATTCACTCTAACAATGATGCTTTGCAAGCTGTTGATAAACAGTGGACAGAAGTATCCAGCAGTATTGATCTGATTACCTCGCAACAAAAGATTATTAACCAGTTATACGACACCAACATCGCGATTGGTGAAGCGATTCCGGGGATTCAGGCGGAATATAACTTGATGGTCGACCAGATGGCACGTCAAGATATGCCATCGAACCAGGTGGTTATTGCCAAAAACCAGGTATTCATTGCAGAACGTATCTTACGTTCAATCAGTTTGGTACTGACAGGTAATGATGGTTCACGTGAATCTGCGGATGACTTCAGTGCCGATACCGAAACTTTTGGTTCTTATCTGAATGCACAGTTAAATGGTTCTGCTGAACTGGGTGTACAGCGTATTGCTGATCCAACCCTGCGTGAATCTCTGGAAGGCATCAAGGCTGAATATGATGACGTACTGGAATCTGCATCAGCGATTATTCTGAAAAACTCTACACAGATCGTAAAAGTTCGTCAGGCAGCCGCATCTATTTTTTCTCAATCTGATGTGCTTTTGGACAACCTGAATAAATTATCGGGTAACTCAGGTCTTAAAACGGTTGTTCCGGCAGTCCTTCTGATCGCATTATTAGTCGGTTTCTTGCTGTGTGTATTCAAGTTACTTTCTCTGCGTGGCTTGTCGGATAAGCAGCGTGTAGGCCGTTTACAAGAAGAATATGACCGTAACCAGAATGCGATTTTACGTTTACTGGATGAGATCGCCGATCTTGCAGACGGTGACTTGCGTTCATATGCAACAGTATCTGAAGACTTTACTGGTGCAATTGCCGACTCGATTAACTTTGCGATTGACCAGTTACGTGACCTGGTATCGCGTATTACTGAAACTTCACAAGAAGTTGCGCAATATACTGCAACTACACAAAGCATTACCAACCAGTTAGCTGAAGCATCTGAGCATCAGGCACAAGAAATTGCTGGTGCTTCTGCAGCGATTAACGAAATGGCACTGTCGATTGACCAGGTATCTGCCAACGCCGATGAATCAGCGGTGGTAGCAGAGCGTTCAGTACAAATTGCTGCAAACGGTGCGGATGTCGTACATCGCTCGATTGAGGGTATGGACACGATTCGTGAACAGATTCAGGAAACTTCAAAACGTATTAAACGTTTGGGTGAATCTTCTCAGGAAATTGGTAACATCGTAGCCTTGATTAACGATATTGCTGACCAGACGAACATCCTGGCATTAAACGCAGCAATTCAGGCATCGATGGCCGGTGAAGCAGGTCGTGGTTTCGCGGTCGTAGCCGATGAAGTACAGCGTCTTGCGGAACGTTCAGCTTCTGCAACCAAGCAGATTGAAGGCCTGGTAAAAACCATTCAAACGGATACGAACGAAGCCGTTATTTCGATGGAACAAACTACATCGGAAGTTGTACGTGGTGCGAACTTGTCTAAAGATGCCGGTGTAGCACTAGATGAGATTCAAACAGTATCGAACAACCTTGCGAAACTGATTGCGAACATTTCTGATGCTGCGAAACTGCAGTCAGCATCTGCAGGTCATATTGCGACCACGATGAATGTCGTACAGGAAATTACCTCGCAAACCACCAGTGCAACCTTCGATACAGCACGTTCAGTATCTGAACTGGCAAACATGGCCGATGCATTACGTGAATCTGTATCTGACTTTAAACTACCAGAATAAAGTCAGACATGATGGGGAAATGTGTCTTGACCGCGGTTGAGACACATTCAGAAAATACAGATAAAGCCTCGACAAGATGTACTTAACTTCATACGTTAGGTATCGCGTGACGGTCACAATTAAGTTTGAGCGCCCTTCTTGGCGGCATAACGTAAGAAGCATGAGCTATGAAAGAAATATTAAAAAATTTAGTTGAAACGACAACGCTTCCTGAAGATAGTTATCTTGACCAAGATGCAGAAATTCTTGAAATTTTTGTTGAGGAAATCGAAGAGATCTTCGTTGAGTTAAATGCTTTATTTCCAGAATGGTTGAGCAATCCAGATCATCAAGAAAATCTGAAGACCATTCGCCGCCATTTTCACACCCTGAAAGGTTCAGGCCGCATGGTCGGGGCAAAATCGGCAGGGGAAATGGCCTGGGCGGTTGAAGATACCTTAAACCGGGTTTTGTCCGGTTCGATTCAGCTAACACCGACGGTACAGAAATTTGCCCAAGCGGTACTGAATGTCTATCAATATGCTTTATATCCAAAATTCAAACATGTACAGCAATTTGATCTCGATCTGCGTCCAATGGTGCTGTTGGGACAACAATTACAACAACAAATTTCGCCTGAACCTGCATTGGAAGAATTACTGGCATTGGCAGATCATTTGACCGCTGAAGGTCAGATGACAGGTCTTGAGCTTGCAGACAATGAGCCAAGTGAAGTTGAGCTAACAATAGCGCCAGTAGAAGTACCGGTTCGCAGTGATATCGAAGAAACTGTGGCGATCTTTATTGAAGAAGCAGAAGAGCATCTGGATACGATTGCGACTTTCCTTCGCACTGAAGATGAAAAATCACAAGATTATAATGCGCTGATTCGTGCGATTCATACCTTGCGCGGCAGTTCATCGATGGCGCAGATTGACCAGATTTTTGAGGCCAGCTCTAAAGTAGAGCATCTGTTCAAAACCCTGCTGCAAGATGAAATTGTCTCAACCTCAAAAGAAACTGCTTTACTGATTCAGTATGCCGAGTTTGTCAGTGACTATCTGCATTTGCTACGTCAGGGCAATACTGCAAAACTGGATGCGGTATATGCCACCTTTGAGCGTGTCTGGAATAATTATGGCTTTGCAGTTATTGAAACCAATAGCATTCAGACGCAAGGCTTGGTGTCCAAACTGGTTGAGCTGGATATTGATCTGTTATTGGATGCCGAGTTTGAATTTGATAAACGTGCCCAAGTCGATTATCCGGAATATATTCAGGCACTCAGCCAGCAGGCTGCGGAATTGCTGGCACATACAGAAAGCCGGGCAGCGCAGGGAATTCATGAATTCACTGCCGATCTGAAATCGGCTTATGATGCGCTGCTTGAAAAGCCAGTGCTGCTAAACAGTGATTATGCTTATGAGCTGTTCGCACAGGCACACCAGGAATTTATTCATTTATTTGATACCCTGGCCGCAGGACAGCGCGTCATTCTGAATGATGAGATTCAAAAAATACTCAGTGAACTGTCTGCATTTGTGCAGCAGGATCTCGAGATATTTGCTGAAGATACTAGCAATCAGAATGTTGAGCTAAGCTCAGAAACCACACAAGTAGCCGAGACTGGCAGTGTCGATTTTGCTGGTTTGATTCAACGCATCGCTGCGGATCGTCAGCAGTGGCAAAGTGCTGAAACTAACCGTGATTTTGATGAAGAATTACTAAGTATCTTCCTGGAAGAAGCGGATGAATTGCTGGCAGGCATTGATGAAGATCTAAATACCTGGAGCAAAAAACAGGACGATACAACCTCGCTGAATAATCTGATGCGTCATTTGCATACCTTAAAAGGTGGTGCAAACATGATCGCAGCATCGCATATCGGTTTGATTGCGCATGAACTGGAAAGTATTTATGAGCGGGTGATCCGTCAGCAAATTGCCGTGACACCTGCTTTAATCCAGATTATTCGTCTGGTTCAGGACAACATTTCCGATCGTATTCAATCTATTCGGGAAGACGGTATTGATTATCCTGCACCAGAAGCGATTGCGATTCTGCAAAATATTCAGGCATTGGTTTCTGGACAAGCTGTTGCTGCTGTGGAGAGCGCGAACACTGGAGTTAAAGTTACAGAGGTCGAAGCGACATCAATTCCTGAACCGCAACTTGAAGAGTCAGCAACGACTGAACAGCCTGCAACTGATCTGGCTGAAGCTGAAGAATTACTGGAAATCTTGGAATCTCCTGAGGCCACTGAAGACACACCAGTAGAACGCTCTGAAGAAGACGAACTGAAATCGATTGTTGAAGAATCTTTCCTTGAAGAATCCGAAGAGATTCTGGCGAATGCCGAGAAGCTCCTCAATCAATGGTTTGATCAGCGTAGTGACCGTAGTTTATTGCTGCAATTACAGCGTGCTGCCCACAGTATCAAGGGTGGTGCACGTATGATTGATGTTGAAGAAGTGGCCAGTATCGCCTATGAGCTGGAAACAACTTTCGAACAGTTTGCGGTCTATCAATTTAACTCGAATGCCTATGATGGCTTATTGCAGAAAACGCTGGTCTGGTTAAGACAGGCGATTTTCCAGCGTGACTATAACGGTTTTGAGCCGCTGCACAGCAGTCTGAAAAAGATTGCTTATGTGGACGTTACTGCGCAATTGCCTGAGCGTCTGGCGAAAACAGATAATCTGGTGGTCAGTACCGACTTCGGCTTTGTTGAAGGTGATGGTACTGAGCCGCCACAGATGATGGGTGAGTGGGCGAATAGCGGCACCAGCGATAGCAATAACGAGATGATCCGTATCTCTGCTGATCTGGTCGAGAAGATGATTGACCTGTCCGGTGAGAACTCGATTAACCGTTCGCGTATCGAGATGGACTTGGGCCAGCTGGGCAATACCTTGAACGAGATGGAATTGGCGATCAAACGTCTTGCTGATCAGTTACGTCGAATGGAAGGCGAGCTGGAATCACAGATTATTGCCAAACACGGTTCAGAGAACTCGCGCTATGCTGACTTTGACCCGCTGGAAATGGACCAGTATTCGTCGCTCAACCAGCTGTCTAAATCACTGGCAGAATCTGCATCAGATTTGGTCGACTTCAAGAGTACACTGGCCGACAAGATTCGCGAAACTGAAGGTCTGTTATTGCAACAATCCCGTATTCAGGCCGAGATTCAGGAAAGCCTGATGCGTACCCGTCTGGTTCCATTTGATCGGATGTTGCCGCGTTTACAGCGTATCGTGCGTCAAACCTCGACCACCTTGAACCGTCCTGCAGAACTGATCGTACAGAATACCGAAGGTGAACTGGATCGTAACATTCTCGAGCGTCTGGTCACCCCATTTGAGCATATGCTGCGTAACGCGATTGACCATGGTCTGGAAGATACTGCAGATCGTATCGCACTGAACAAGCCGGAAGTCGGTTCTATTGTCTTGAACATCAGCCGTCAGGGAACCGATGTAATTGTGTCCTTTAGTGATGATGGTAAGGGGATCGATGCGGAGAAGATTCGTGAAAAAGCGCTGAGTCTGGATCTAATCAAAGCGGATCAAGTCATTGATCAGGAAGAAATCCTGCAATTTATCTTCCATCCTGGTTTCAGTACCGCGAAAGCAGTGACCCAGATTTCTGGTCGTGGTGTCGGTCTGGATGTGGTACAAAGCGAGATCAAATCACTGGGCGGCCATGTGTCAGTGAGCTCGGAACTGGGCAAGGGTACGGTCTTTACGATTCGCGTACCGACGACCGTAGCGGTCAGCGATGCCTTGATGGTGAAAGTGGGCGATCAGCAATATGCGATTTCTCTGGCGCAGATTGACCGAATTGTGCGTATTGCACCGACCACATTGGAAAGCTATTTCAACAGTAAAGATGACTATTTCAAGATCGATGGCGCAAACTATAAGCTGCGTTATCTGTCTGAGTTTGTTGGCAACCAGCCGATTCCACGTCTGAATAATGTTGGTCATTCATTGCCGGTGCTGTTGATTAAAGGTAATAGTGGTCAAACCATTGCCTTGCTGGTCGATCAGTTGGTCGGTTCACGAGCGCAGATTGTAGTAAAACCGATTGGACAGCAGTTTGCCAACGTCGGGGTAGTGGCCGGTGCCACGATTCTGGGTGATGGTCAGGTCTGTCTGATTCTCGATGGACAGAATGTTGCCCGCCAGATTCAGGCGACACAGCGTGTCAAACAGCTGAATGATCAGCGTGATGGTTCGCGTAATTCAAATGCACGTCGTCTGGTGATGATTGTCGATGACTCGGTGACTGTACGTAAAGTGACGTCGCGTCTGCTTGAACGTCAAGGCTATGATATTGTCACTGCCAAAGATGGCGTAGATGCGATCGAGCAGCTTGAAAACGTCAGACCGGATCTGATGTTGCTGGATATCGAAATGCCGCGCATGGACGGTTTCGAAGTGACCAATCTGGTTCGTCACCATGATATTCACCGTGACTTGCCGATTATCATGATTACCTCACGTACCGGTGAGAAGCATCGTGAACGTGCATTCAGCTTGGGCGTAACGCACTATATGGGTAAACCGTTCCAGGAAGCGGAGCTGCTGGCCAATATCCAGCAACTGATTGCTGAAAAACAGAGGTAATATATGAGTCAGACCAATTCAAGCAATAAAATGGCTGATCAGATTAGCCAGCAGGAACTTCAGCATCTGATTACGGTATCGACCGGATTTATTGATGCCTATATTATTGATTGTCATGGCAAAGATCCGATGTTATTGCCACAAAACATTGTCCTGTCAGCACTGGATAGTAATACCCAGGTTAAGATAGTGAAGTGGCATGAAGCCCAATTGCCGGTCTATGCAGTGAATGATCCTTCACGTCAAAATGGGGTGGCATTGGTGATTGAGGGTGATGAAATCACTCAGCGCTTTGCCTTGATGTGCAATGAAATGCCGAAAACCATCCGGATCCGTATTTCTGAAGTGGTCGATGTCGATCAGCCGGTGAATGATCCTGCCATCTTTCAATATGTGCGCATGAACGAACAGCTGTTCCATATTCCGAATATGACGAATATTCAGGCTGCAATCGGGCTGTAATTCAAACTATAAAATATAAAAAAGGAACTTCATGGAGTTCCTTTTTTATTACGTCATCTATTTATTTAATTCCCAAGTAAGTTGACCAAGATCTGCTCATAAATTTCAGCCAATGGCTCTAAGTCTGCAATATCGACATGTTCATTGATCTGATGAATCGTGGCATTCAATACGCCAAGTTCCAGTACCTGTGCGCCGGTAGGGGCAATAAAGCGGCCATCTGAGGTACCGCCCGAAGTCGATAGTTCAGTTTCAGTCCCCGTCACATTCAGAATGGCGGTTTTAGCTGCATTTACTAGTTCACCAACTGGCGTCAGGAAAGGCAGGCCAGATAAAGTCCAAGAAATGTCATAGTCCACACCATGACGATCCAGAATTTCTAAAGTACGTGCTTTGAGTTCTTCGGCGGTCACTTCAGTTGAATAACGCCAGTTGCACAATAGGTTCATGGTGCCGGGAACAACATTGGTTGCGCCTGTACCCGAATTGATATTGGAAATCTGGAAGGTCGTCGCCGGGAAATATTCGTTGCCATGATCCCAGACTGTGTCGCACAGTTCAGCAATGGCTTTAGAAGCGGTATGAATCGGATTCACGGCCAGATGCGGATAAGCCACATGACCCTGTTTGCCTTTGACTGTAATGTTGGCATTTAATGAACCACGACGGCCATTTTTGACTATATCGCCCAGTTTATTAGTACTTGATGGTTCACCGACCAGACACCAGGTAATTTTCTCATTACGCGCTTCCAGTGTTTCAATCACTTTCACCGTGCCGTTAATCGATGGACCTTCTTCATCTGAAGTAATCAGGTAGGCAATCGAACCTTTGTGATTCGGATATTTTTCAACAAAACGTTCTGTTGCAACTACCATGGCTGCCAAAGCCGTCTTCATGTCAGCACTGCCACGACCATAAAGTTTGCCTTCACGGATTTCTGGTAAAAAAGGATCTGAGTTCCAGGCATCCAGATTCCCTGTTGGCACGACATCGGTATGGCCAGCGAAACAGAAGACCGGACCTTCTGTGCCTTTACGTGCCCAGATATTATCTACATCTTCAAAGCGCATGGATTCAATATTGAAACCAATCTTCTTTAAACGTTCAGCCATGATGTTCTGGCAGTCATGATCAATCGGTGTGACAGAAGGCTGACGTAATAGTTGCAGGCTTAAATCGAGGGTAGCGGAAGAGCTCATACGGTATTCAACAGTCGATAATTTTTTCGGCTCTATAATAGGCGAATATAGGCTTGAATGTGAACGACTGATATAAAAAAACCCTATCTGGGATAGGGTTCTGTGAGCGTTTAGGAAAAAACTAGTTTTGACGGATTTCGTCAGAGGTTTTTTCAGCAGTATTGGTTACCGCATCGCCAGCCTTAGACACATCTTTGCCCATGCCTTTTACGGTGTTACAGCCAGTCAATACAAAAGCCATCATTAATGAAGCAGCAAGAATTTTTTTCATCATCATCTCCGTATAATCAATAATAAAATTATTATGATGTGGGACTTAGAGTAGAAAATATACGCTCTAAAAAATATGTGGTTTTCATAGTGCTTCGGTTAATAAATGTAATGCTTTATAGGGGCTTATGCGATGGATGCTGGATCAGCACCGGATTGCGATACATATAAAAGTCATCACTATCGAGTTTTTTATAAAGTCCATCCGTCCACCAGATCGCAGCTGAACTGCTCGGCCGGGCTTGCGGATAAATCCATTCATGTCGTTGCAGACGATAGAAACCGTGCTGTGCAGCAGGAATATGCTGTCCCCATAAGCCCAGACGACGCTCGGTATTGATCCATGAGGGAATTGGCTGATCGGCATGATGTGTAGGCAAATACAGCTGTCCCTTGAGGACGCAAAACCGTCTTTGAATGGGATGCTGCAAAGCCTCATCAAACTGGAATTGTTTTTGTGTGAAATGTTTCATTTTTCTGATTAAAGTATCGGTGCGGTTTAGGCCATACCAATGCGGCAGGCTAAAATCTGCTTCGGCCAGATAATATTTCAATGCCACTTCCCAATGTTCAATCTGTCCTGTATCAGTATTTAATAGCAGAAAATCCAGCTCACCCAAGGTTTTGGCGCCTTCAATTTTTTGCAGACTATGGCCAAGCAGCCGATAGGGATGGTAAGCATCATCGAGCAACCAGAACCAGACCAGCATTTCAAAACGCAGCCCCAAACGTGTGCTTTTTAGTTGCTGTACAAATTCGATTAATTCTTTTGGATGCTGATCAAGAAATTCCAAGCGTGGATGATAATGGTTAAGATGTCGCTGCCAGGTCTGGCTGTCATGCAACTCAAAACGATGTATGAGCTCAAGTTCATCTGGAACATGGGACAGGATATTCGGACTGCCAACAGCAAATGCCAGTTGCCGCACCAGAGGATGTTGATAACGTTGCCATGCTTCTACAAGATTTTGGTTTAAACTGGAAAAGGGCATAGTACAACCTGTGAAAAGTGCAGAAATACAACGGACAGTATCGGAAAACGCTTTATACTACCTGAATTCTGCGGCTAGGGTTGATGTATGAAAGTGTTGTTTTGGCGAAGTCTGGTGGTGCTGTTTGTGATCCTGGGCTTTATCGGTGCAATCCTGCCGGGTATGCCAACAACGGTCTTTTTGATTCTGGCGGCCTGGGCGGCATCCAAAGGCTGGCCGCAAATGGATGACTGGTTATTGAATCATCCCAAATATGGTCCGACCTTAAGAGATTGGCGTGCCCACGGTACTGTACCGCGTAAGGCCAAATGGCTGGCCAGTATCATGATGCTGATCAGCGGGATCATCATGCTGTTTACTACTGCACCCTTGGCCGTAAAAGCCTTTACCAATATTACGATGCTGATCGTCGCGATCTGGTTATGGCGACGCCCTGAACCGAATCAGATCCTTATTCAGCAAAATACAGTTGACCCAGAAAAGACAGATCTACCAACAGCGCCATCTGAAGATAATCAGTTAAACCCTATAAAGCCAAATAAAATAGAGTCTGAGAATAACAAGTCATGAATACCTTGCATCTGGATCAAGCCGATATCCTGATTGATCTTGCCCAACAAAAACTGTATCTGCCCCGTCTAAACAAGCAATATCTGATTTCCAGTGGCAAAAATGGCATTGGTGAAACTGAAAATAGTGGCAAGACTCCTCGTGGCTGGCACAAGATTGCTGAAAAGTTTGGTCAGAATGCTCCCTTAAATAGTGTATTTGTCGCACGTCAGGCGACGGGTGAAATTTATAATCCCCAATTGGCGGCAGAATTCCCGCAGCGGGACTGGATCCTGACGCGCATTTTATGGCTGAGTGGCCTTGAAGCGGGTTTTAATCAAGGCGAGGGCTGCGATACCTATCAGCGTTATATCTATATTCATGGCACCCCAGAAACCGAAAAGATGGGAGAGCCGCTGTCGCACGGCTGTATCCGTATGCGTAATCCGGAGGTCGCTGAATTATTTGACCTGATCAGTGAAGATGCACTGGTCTATATTTCAGAACAGGCATTAGATCTGGGCAGGCTGAATGTTTCGAAAAGCGAATAAAAGTTAGATTTTAAGATTATGTGAAAATGGTTTTGTTTTTATGGACTGAATCTGCTTGGTGGAGACAGCAGAAAAGATTGATTAATCTGATCCAGATGGTATTTTTATCGCATGGAATGGGTTAAATGATTATTTGAAGTTTAGATTTACTGGCATTTTCTGAATAAAAATAAATGACAGTTGAAAGATTACATGAACACAACGTCGAGTATTTTAAAGCTTTGTATAATCCTTAATCAGAATTGGAATATGTCGTGTGGTTAGACTGAAACTTCGCAGGGTAAAACACAAAATTTCGCTTCAATTTTCATTTTGAAAATTAAAAAATTTCGGTAGAGACTTAAAAAATAAACAAAAAGTGTTGTTTTTTTTAACAAACAACCTATTTTTTAATCACTCACACCTAAAAAGTGGAAAACATTCCGAAAAGCGTTTGACAGGCTGTGCAGATTCTCTATAATGCACCCATCAAACGATGATAGACGTTTAGAAAGGGCGCTTAGCTCAGTTGGTAGAGCGTCTGCCTTACAAGCAGAATGTCGGCGGTTCGATCCCGTCAGCGCCCACCAAGCTCTTTCATGTTGAGACCTTATAGTTGCAGCGGTAGTTCAGTTGGTTAGAATACCGGCCTGTCACGCCGGGGGTCGCGGGTTCGAGCCCCGTCCGCTGCGCCACTTTAAGATCTTGATTTTCGTTTGCCACAATAGCGACATTGTGTAAATGCAGCGGTAGTTCAGTTGGTTAGAATATCGGCCTGTCACGCCGAGGGTCGCGGGTTCGAGCCCCGTCCGCTGCGCCATTTATACGATAGACCTTTTGAGGGCGCTTAGCTCAGTTGGTAGAGCGTCTGCCTTACAAGCAGAATGTCGGCGGTTCGATCCCGTCAGCGCCCACCAGATTCTTTTGCGATGCAGCGGTAGTTCAGTTGGTTAGAATACCGGCCTGTCACGCCGGGGGTCGCGGGTTCGAGCCCCGTCCGCTGCGCCATTTCAAAAGAAATTAAATTGAGGTCCCTGAGCCTGAATTTAATAAACTAAAGATTGACACTCTTTATCAGGGCGCTTAGCTCAGTTGGTAGAGCGTCTGCCTTACAAGCAGAATGTCGGCGGTTCGATCCCGTCAGCGCCCACCAGATTCTTACGATGCAGCGGTAGTTCAGTTGGTTAGAATACCGGCCTGTCACGCCGGGGGTCGCGGGTTCGAGCCCCGTCCGCTGCGCCATCTTAAGATGAAAAGCTTGGATTCCTGAGATCTGAGTTTTCAAGATACCAAGACTACATTCCTTGTTGGTCTTGCGTCATTTAAAACAACGTTGTTGTTTTTCTCAGGGCGCTTAGCTCAGTTGGTAGAGCGTCTGCCTTACAAGCAGAATGTCGGCGGTTCGATCCCGTCAGCGCCCACCATATCTTCTTGCTTCAACTCGATTTATTCCTTAGAATCTGATTCTATTATAATAATATTAAGATTTCACGATTATGAGAAATCCCTATCAGCGCAAAGCCGCGACCAAATCCCAAAAAACTGCTTTCGATCCTCAACAGCTTTATAAGCAATATATTGAAGCCATTGTTGCCAATGCTGGCATTTTTGCACTCTACCAAGATGGCTGGGCCTTATGTGCCACGCCTACCGGACAACGCGCATTTGCCTGCTGGCAAAGTAAAGGTCTGGCTCGACTGCTGATTAAAGACAATTGGGCAAATTACGAGATTCAGGAAATTGGTCTTAAGGATTTTGTAGAGAAAGTCATTCCCTTTTTACGTCAGGAAAGTACCATTGTTTCGCTTGATCTGACCCCGGAAGGACAGAATATTCTGGTGGCACCGGAAAAATTATTACTCGATATTAAAAATTATCTGTATCAGATTTATGTGCAAAAACCTGAACTGTTTAAAAATCCGGATATGCCTTTGCCTAGGCAGATCCGTTTAAATTAAATTTATTGTTTTTAAAACAGCTTGTTTATTGGAACAATGAATATTCATTCAGTAGCCAGCCATTAATCAAAGCAAAATATTCGCGTAACCAGGAATTATAGCGAACATTCTGGGGTGTGCTGGCACTCAGGCTGATGACTTGTTGATAACCCTGATGTCTGGCAATGGCGCGAGCACGAGGGCTGTGAAAATCGCTGGTGACAATCGCAATTGGCTCATTTCGATCAATATGTTGCTGTTTTAATATTGCCTGAGAATATTGCAGGTTCTGTTGGGTACTCCTGCTTTGATCTTCTAGGCTAATGGGATTGTTGAGCTGCGGATAGTTCGTATGGATATAACTTTGCATGACTTCAGCTTCGCTCTGTCTCTCCCAGAAATTTCGTCCACCGGTCATAATGATTAAAGTCTTCGGATATCGTTCTGCATATTTTGCTGCGGTATCCAGACGATTTTTTAAGATGGGTGAGGGCTGACCCTGATTAATACCACTACCTAATACTAAAATCGCTGCAGCAGGTCGTGCCGGAACAGTCGGGTTGATTGACATCTGGATATAAGCGAAGAAAGCCGCGACACTGACGATCCAGAATAGAAATCCGCCCCAGAGACTGTTCCAGAACAAGGTTCTGAATCGGGAATTCTGTTTCCAGCGCTGAATAGATGAAAAAAACAAGGCATACAGGATGAATGCCACCCCAATGAAGGTAGACAAGGCAATAGCAAAATGCCTCTGACCTTGGCTCAGTAACCAGACGCTATTGAGACATAGAATCAAGCCAAAGATCAGGCTAAGACTTCGTTTAAGTTGATTGAGCATCCAGAGTTCCTTTTTTCTTATTCATATTCTTATTATTGCTTTTGTATCTTCAATAAAAACCGGGCCATTGAGCCCGGTTTTTAGCATATCAGGTTATCTTAATATACATCACGGCGATAACGTCCATCCAGACGTAATTGATCTAGCATTGTTTCACCGAGAATCTCGGTCAGGGCCTGATCCACATCGCTGGCCATGCCATTGATGCTACCGCAGACATAAATGACTGCACCTTGAGCAATCCAGGCTTTCAGTTCTTCAGCCTGTTCACGCAGTTTATGGTGTACATAGACTTTTTCCTGTTGGTCGCGAGAGAATGCAAGATCGAGACGCTTCAGGGTTCCCATTTGCAGCCAGGCCTGAATGGTTTCTTCAAAGAAGAAGTCATGTTCACGCTGACGTTCACCAAAGATTAGCCAGTTCTGGCTATAGTCCTGACGGTTACGCGCACTGAGCAGACTTAATAATCCCGCAATCCCGGTACCATTACCAATACAGATAATCGGGCGGTTGTCATCAATCAGGTGGAAAGACTCATTGCTGCGAATACGCAGTGCAATGGGTGCATTAAGCGCTGAATGTTGAGTCAACCAGCCGGAACCCAGACCGAGATTACCATTCGTGTCGGTTTGCTGACGTACCACCAGACGCAAAACCTGCTGGCTTGGAATGCTGGCAATCGAGTATTCACGTGTTGCCAAAGCCGGTAATTGCGTGAGAAGCTGATCCAGAGAATCAAAAGGTTCAGCCTGAGTCAGATCACGATCCCAGAGTGCCTGTTCAATACTTTGTTGCACAGAAAGCACCTGTGTACCCGCTGCAATCTGGTGCTTTTGCATAAATGCATCAATACGTTCCTGGCTATTTCCTGGCTGGATCTCGGCAATATCACCTGCTTGCCAGACGGCTTCATGCTCAGGGGTCAGTTCGATATTGAAGGCAGGCGCACCCAGACTACCTGGATTGAGGACTTCACGTTTACTCAGGTTCCAGTGATCAAAGGTCTTATCGATACTCATCGCTTGTAGCTCAAGTCGAGTGACTTGTGCCAGTGCAGTATTCCATTGCAGGATATGCTCGTTATTGGCATTGTCGACTTCAATTGTATTGAATAGCTGCTGGGCACCATTCTGTTTTAACCACTGATCAATACGGTGACCAAAACTGCAATAGCTGTCTGGATATTCCTGAGAACCTAAGGCCAATACAGCATAACTTAAATGACTGAGATCAGCTTGAGCAGACAGGATTTTTTTCTCAAAAGAAGAGGCCAGATCTGGTGCTTCGCCCGTGCCATAGGTACTGGCAACAAATAATACCTGTTCGGTTTGCTGTAAATCGGCAAGCGTCAGTTGCTGTACCGGCTTGACGGTTACCGGTTGACGTGCTTCCTGCAGGGCAGTTGCTGTACGCCAAGCCAGCTGCTCAGAAACCCCTGTTTGTGAGGCATACGCGATGAGCCACGGTTTGGAATTTTCATCTAGGTTTACTAAAGTCGCACCCTGACGTGCTGCCAGCGTTAAGCGTTTCTGTTTGCGACGTTTCAGATAGAGCATCCAGCCGGTCACAAAGAACAATGGCATTAACAAGGCTGCGAGCATGGTAAAGAACTGGTAGATCGGACCGAAAAAGCTGCCACGATGCACCGGTAACATGCTGCTCATGATTTTTTCGTTGAGCTTTTTATCTTCATACAGCTCGACTTCGCTAAATTCTATTGTCTGGTAATTATAAGTAGCACTGTTTCGTGCACGTTCATGCTGAGCGATTGGATCGACAAAGCTCAGCTGCATGTTGCCATCCGGTTTTTTCGGAAGATTAAACGTTACCGTCGAATATTTATCTGAAAATTCAGTGTTAAAACCAATCCAGCTCTGCTCTAACGCACGGACAGTAGCTTCAGGGCTGAGGCCTTTGTGGCCTTCACCACGAGCACCGGATTCGCCACCTGGACGTCCTTCACCACGGTTATTGCCGGCATTGGCCTGCATTTCCGGTTGCGGGCGTTCCACACCCAGCACTTTAAACATGCCATTGCGCCACCAGTCATAAGACCAGTACAGACCGGTACAGGCCAGAATCAGGTAGAAAATCACCACCCAGGTTCCCACAACAGCGTGCAGATCCCAGATAAAATTACGGCCTTTCAGTTGAGGTTTTACAAAGAACCATTGCTTGATCGAATGACGTTTCGGCCAGCGCAGGTACAGACCTGATAAGACAAAAAAGATCAGCATCAGGGTACAGGCACCAGTAATCTGCTTACCTACAGGACCCACCGTCAAATTACGATGCAGTTGCTGAACAAACTGGAAAAATTCCCGACCCTTAATCTCTGGCAAGACTTCCGCAGTATACGGGTTGATCATGATGTTCTGACCACGCCGTGCACCTTCTTTGGCAACATTCACGGTACTCGAAGCACTTGGATCTTGTGCCACGGTAATACTGTTGATCTTCATGTCAGGCGCAGTACGGTTAAAGTGCTGATACAGCTCGGCAGGCGTGAGTTTGTCACGTTGTTGAACCTGAACCGTATAACTGTCACTATTCATCCATTTTAATATTTGTTGTTCATAGGAATAGATTGCGCCAGTGACCCCCATTATCGAGAGGATTAAACCTGCTGTAATCCCCAGAAACCAGTGGATTTGGAAAAATGTCTTTTTAAACATGGTCGTCAGATTAAGGGTGAGATCTATAAAAGTGGCAAAATTATAACTGAAGTTTGAGCCCGAATTATAGGTGTTGAGGATAATATTTATTCTCATTATCATTTATTATTTTGAGATTAAAAAAACCTCCATGCCGGGGCAGGAGGTTTTTCACTGAAGAAAGAACAGTTTAGATTTGTTTTGCTGCGCCGACTTCTGCTTCCAGATGCTTGCGAATCGTAGCGAAAGAGAAGTTTTTGCTGTCCAGACGTTTCGGCAGGATATAGGCGCCTTGCTGGCCTTTTACTTTGAAATTGACCAACATGAATTCTGGTGTGTTGTACCATTCATAGATGTCTTTCCAGCTAATCGCGCCAACACCTTCCTGCATGCCCATTTTCTGGCGCATCACGATACCATGCGGTTGCACGCCCAGGCGAACACCTTTGATTTCCTGTACCGGAAATTCATTCATCTTGCGTTTAACATACCATTCCAGACCAAAGGTACGGATCAGGTAATACAACACCACACAGACAATGGCCACCCAGCAGAACACGGTAGAATAGTTCTTCAGGAGCAGAATGCCCAGAATAGAAAGTGCAACAACAGCACCCATGATCAGCCATGCTTTCATGCCAATTTTATTGGTACTACGCCAGATCACCAGCTGAGCATGACGCTGCTCGGCTTCTGAAATTTCATAGTTCACAGGCTGTAGGGTATAAGCGTATAAATTTTTCGCGGTCATAATGAAATTAGCAGATTTTAAACTGTAAAAAGTTTAGCACTAATTGTACCAATTCAGTGAGTATATTGTTCCAAAATCAGCCAAATTATAATGAACCTAATTCAGTTGCCTGTTCATCACGCTCATGACTCAAACTTTGTTTCAGTTGGCTCAACTGCTTTAAAATGCTGAACATTAAAGACAGTTGCTGCAAAATGATCAGGGATTTCTGATCTTGCTCCTGATCTTGAGCCAGGCGCTGGCGAATATGGGCAATCATATTTTGCGCACTTAAATCGGGCATTTCATCTCTTAGCAATGCACCACGAATGTTCTCAAGTGCTTTGTCTAGTAAATTCAGAATGTCCTGATCTTCAATTTTTTCCCGGTGTGCGCCCAGTGCGGCAATATAACTGATAAAAGTATGATTCAGACACAGGAACTCAAAGGCCAGCGATTTTTGTACCGGATCAATATCCGGTTCAGTGGCCAGTGTTGAAATCAGTGAAGCCACCTCTGCATCGGTATTGTGAGCCGTACGGCGCACAATCCGATATTTCAAGCCATTATTACGTCCCGATTTATACTGCTCGATCACTTCACTCAAATAATCCGCTTCTGCCTGCAAGCTGCGTTTGATACTGCGCGGCAAACGTCGGAATTTCCAATCTGGAAAAATAAAGCTGACACCGAACCAGGCAATGGCACAGCCAATCAAGGTGTCAATCATACGCGGGATGGCCGCAGCATAGCCCATACCGTCCAGATTGAAGTTGATCAAGGCTAAAATCGTGATAAAGGCGGTGGCCTGTGCATACTGTTTACTGCGCAATTCAAAGAACAGAATTCCGCTGAATACCAGAAGCAATAATTGTCCTTCGATGGAAGGCACAAAATACAAAATGGCATAACCTAGAATAATACCGACCAACGTACCGACAATACGCAGACGTAAACGGCGTTTGGTGGCGTTAAAGTTGGGCTGGCTGACAAAGAGTGCGGTCAATAAAATCCAGTAACCATATTCAATATTGCTGACCTGTACGAAGATATAGCTGATCAGCAGCACAATCGACAGGCGAATGGCATGCCGGAACAGCACCGACTCGGGTGTCAAATGCTGTTTAATCCGAATCTTGATGTCATCCCAGCCTTTCAGGTCATCATCTCTGAGCTGGTTTTCGATATGTTTGAAACGCTCGGACTTGATACTTTGCTCGGTTTCCAGATTGCGTAACTGGGCATCAATCGATTTCAGGTTTTGAAACAGCGCAAACAGGGCACTGATCCAGACCTGATCATAATGCTGCTCCTGACGTAACTTATCCAGAGACTGTCTCAGGTTATCAAAGGCATGCTTGAAGCGCTGGTTATGTACATAGGGTTTGCGCATCAGTAAACTTTCACTCAGGTCCTTACAGGCTTTGCCCTGAATTGACATGATGCGCTGGAAGCGGAACAGGATATCGCTATGCTGGAAAATCTTGGCCAGTTTCTGATAATCAATATGCGCTGAATCGGCACGTTCATGAATATCCTGCGCGACAAAATAATATTGCAGGCTGCGACGGGTGTCTTTTTGCCCCCGGTCACCTTTCAGGCGAGTCAAAAGGGCAGTTTTCATCTCATTAAAAATCGCAATCAGTTTCCCATTTTCAAGCGAGAGTTCAATCATGCTTTGCTGATAGCTTTTCGGGGTCATGTCCACATCAAACAGATTGGACTTGGCATATAAAAAGTCACCGAGAGCAGAATAGGAAATGGCAAGCTTGTCTTGCGCCAGTCGGGCAGGGAAAATCAGGAAACTGATGGTCGACAGCAGACCGTACCACATCGCGCCGATGACCAATAAACCAGCCTGTTTATACCATTCATCAAACAGCTCCACCCCGAGCATGGAATAAACGGAAATCACCAGACAGCCGTAGGAAATCGTGGCATAGCGTCGCCCTAGTGAACCCAGCAAAATCAGGGCAATACAGGACACAATTAAGGCCAAGGCAAACAGCAAGGGATAAGGAAAAAGCAGATATACGCCTACTGCCGTAATAAAGAAGCCAATGTAGGTGTAGAGCAGATTTAAAATCCGCACAGAAAAGCGGTCATCAATATCGCTTAAACCGGCTGCGACCACCCCTAAAGTCAATGGGATCGTTATCAATTGTTGTCCCATAAAATAGGGAACAAAGGCGGTACCTGCAAATGCCGTCATCATGCGCAGGTTATACATCAAGGTCGTGTTATAGGTGGTTTGCTTGAGACGAGTGAGCCAAGATTTCAAAGGTCGTCCTTTATACTGCAGTCTTAGAGCTGAATCTGAATAGGCTAATGAAAATAGTATATTTATAAATCTTCATTTCAGGCTAAATCATACTATGCACTGTGTTAATTTGTCTGCATATTAGCGCTTTAAATCTTCATGCTTATGACATCGAATAAAATAGTACAACAACCTTATGCCATGTCCTGGATTGTTTTGCTGGCGACCTTAAGTGCACTCGGGCCTTTATCCATTGATATGTATCTTTCGGCCTTACCGGCTATGGCAGCAGATTTTGGTGTCAGTACCCAAATGGTTTCCAATAGCTTGCCGGCTTATTTCTTCGGTCTGGCGATCGGGCAACTGATTTATGGTCCGATCAGTGACCGGATTGGACGTAAACCGCCACTGTATTTTGGGCTGTGTTTATACATTGTGGCAAGTTTGCTGTGTGTCTTTGCGCAGGATGAATGGAGCCTGATCGCTGCACGGATTCTGCAAGCTCTCGGTAGCTGTGTCGGGGTGGTCATGGCACGCGCTGCAATTCGTGATCGTCTGGATATGCATTCAGCAGCTCAGGCCTTTGCCAGCATGATGATTGTGACCGCAATTGCGCCAATCATTGCTCCAAGCCTGGGGGCCTGGGTATTGATGTTTTATGAATGGAACGTGATCTTCTTGGTGTTGATGGGCTGCGGTCTGTTGAGTCTAGCCTGTGTACACTTTCTTTTTAAAGAAACCCTGGAGCCAGAACGCCGTCTCAAGCTGAACTTTCAACAGGTTATAAGTTTGTACCGGTGCATTTTTCAGGATCCAAGCTTTCGACGCCCGCTCTATGCCGGCTGTTTTTCCGGTGCGGTGATGTTCTGTTATATCAGCGCTTCTTCGGCCATTCTTATGGATCGTTATCAACTGACCGAGCAGCAGTTTGCGTATGCCTTTGGTGCCAATGCCTTCGGGATCATGCTGTTTTCGACCTTGAATAAACGTCTGGCTGGGCGTTTCTCGATATTGCAGCGTCTGAAAATTGGCACCTGTCTGCAGTTTGCCGGTGTATTAGGGTTAATCTTGCTCGGCTGTCTGGATGTCGATTCTGTGCTCTGGGTGTTGTTAGGCATGTTTATTGTGGTGGCAGCCCTTGGGTTTACTGGTCCGAATGCCATGGCTTTGGCAATGGCTGAACAGGGCGAGCGGGCAGGAACTGCCAGTGCGATTATGGGCAGTATGCAATTTTTTTGTGGATTACTGGGCGGTTTATTACTGAATTTTATGATCTGGCATGCTTTATTAAATATGGCTTTGATCATGCTGGTTTTTGTCGGTATTTCCGCTTGGGCGATTTTTAAAATCAACGTGCCTGTACTGAAAAATGCATAGATACTGAACTTTCTACAAATATTGAAAATGATGGATTAAACAGAGGGCTAAGTGAATTGACTCAGCCCTGCTTGCATCACTCATCGATAAACACGGCAAATTCCTCTACAGGAACGCGCGGGGTAATAAAGCTGTTAACAAGCTGCTCTGGATCGGCATAACCCAGTGCCATACCGCAGACCAGCTCTTCATCATCGGGTGCGCCGACCAGATCAAGCACGATCGGGTGAAAGTGATTCCAGGCTGCCTGTGGGCAGGTGTCCAGACCGCGGGCTTTTGCGGCCAGCATGACATTCTGGATCATCATGGAAACATCCATTTTGGACCCAATGGCCAAAGAACGATGTACAGTAAAAAATAAGCCGACAGGGGCATCAAATAATTCAAAATTACGCAGCTGCTGACGCGCCATTTTTTCCTTTTCGCCTTTTTGAATATTCAGCAAGCCATATAAACCCCAGCCATTTTCACGACGACGTTCAATAAATGGCGAGATCCATTGTTCAGGATAGTAGGCGAAAGTTTCCTGATACTGCTGTGACAATGCAGGATTTGCATAGATTTGCATTTGTGCCTGACAGACACGTTGCACGAGTTCATCACGCTTTTTACCTGTTACCACATACACCTTCCAGGGTTGGGTATTGGTTCCTGAGGGCGCGCGGCTGGCAACCGTCAAAATCTCTTTTAAGGTGTCTGTACTAACGGGGGTATTTAAAAAAGCACGCACTGAATGGCGAGAGGTGATCGTGTGATCTACAGCATGAACAAGATTTTGATCCATTATGAGGTCCAGTCAAATATCCTTATTGAGTTTGCAATGACTATAAACTAAACAAACAGAACGGGGGATAGGAAAATTTAATTCTTCGCCAGCTGAAAAAAACAATTTGTCAGCAAAATGACTTGAGTAATAAAATTTCGCATGCTTTTAGCTGGGCTTAAATCGCCTCAGTGATAGCAATGGATTTACCCATAATGTTGGTCTTTGATTTAAAAAATGGCTTAAAACCCAAGTGCTTGAACCATTCAACAATAACAATTTCAAACAGAGAACTGGTTTATTTTGACTGAAAATCAAGATAATTTAATTTCAAGATCCCTGTTTCATTCCGTGTCGAGTAAAAGATTAATATTTTTTTTGAATTAAAATATAGATTAATCTTCATATAAAAATGAGAATTTATAATTATTTTTTATAGGTAAATTAACTATTGCTAATAAAAAGAAATAAAACTTGATACAAAGAAACAGCATAATGTACGACTTTTCATCTTAATTCATGCATTTTGTGATTAAGATCTGTTTTAAATAACGCGATTCCAGATGGCTTGAATGAAGTCTTTAGGTTGAAAGCACTCATCAAGCACTGAATGTTTTTTTGAGCTTAAAACACAGTTTTTTTACCAGCATGCGCGTCTGTTAGAAAAATGTCTGCAATTTTCAAACAGACTGAGTGTCGGAATAGAAAAGGTGTTGCTTTTATAAATCTCTCATTTGTTGAATATGATCGTGATGATGATATTCATAAGTTTAAAAGAGATGATAAATCGGTTTGTTTTTCTAATGGTGATAGATCAAATCAGGATATTTCCAGATAAAGATCTAATGAGCGAGCTAGAGATCTAGCGCACTCCCTCACTTTTAGAACAATAAAAAATTCAAAATCATCTTGGGCAAAAAATTATGGATTTTACTTTTAACGCATTTTATACCTTGATTGCCGCAGTCATTGTTTTGTTACTCGGCCGATTCCTGGTTAATAAAATCGATTTTTTAAGACGTTACAATATTCCTGAGCCGGTTGCGGGCGGTTTGGTTGCGGCGATTATCTCATTGCTGGTGCATTCATTGTGGGGATATAGCATCACCACCAGTGCAGAATTACAAACCAGCTTTATGCTGATTTTCTTTGCTTCGATTGGTCTGAGTGCCAACTTTTCCAAGTTGCGTGAAGGTGGGATCGGTCTGGTTATTTTCCTGTTTGCTGTTTCGGCTTTCATTATTTTGCAAAATGCGGTCGGCATGAGTCTGGCAACATTATTGGGTATTGACCCGTTGATTGGCCTGATTGCAGGCTCAGTTACCTTAACCGGTGGTCATGGTACTGCGGGTGCATGGGGGGAAATTTTTGAAGTTGAACATGGTATTCAAGGTGCTTTGGCACTAGGTATGGCCAGTGCGACTTTTGGATTGATTATCGGCGGTATTATTGGCGGACCTTTAGCCAAGTTGCTGATCAATCGTTATAACCTGGCGACTGCGCGTACCGATCAGCAAATTGAAACGCGTGACAATACGCCAATGGACAGCACCACCAGCGAATATGTACCGTTTGAATATCCGCATCAGGTGCGTTTAATTACCGCTGATAATGCAATCACGACCTTGGGTCTATTTGCAGGCTGTTTGGCTTTTGCAGAGTTTATGACGGGTTTCAGTAAAGGTACTGCATTTGAACTGCCAACATTTGTCTGGGCATTGGCGGGTGGTGTCATCCTGCGTAATGTACTGGAAGGTGTTTTCAAAGTTCAGATTTTCGATCGCGCGATTGATGTGTTCGGTAATGCTTCATTGTCGCTGTACTTGGCGATGGCATTGTTATCATTGAAATTATGGCAATTGGCTGACCTTGCAGGACCACTGATGGTAATTCTGGGTGCACAGACCATCACCATGGCTTTGTATGCCGGTTTTGTAACTTTCCGCATCATGGGTAAAAACTACGATGCTGCGGTACTTGCAGCAGGGCATTGTGGTTTCGGTATGGGCGCAACGCCAACAGCGGTTGCCAATATGCAGGCGATTACCAATATGTATGGTGCGTCGCATAAGGCCTTCCTGATTGTTCCATTATGTGGTGCGTTCTTCGTTGACTTAATCAATGCTACTGTTATTCAGATGATTTTGAAGTTTTTTGCATAATTTTTATGCCTGATACGATGAGTCATAGGCTCATAAGGATGTGACATGAATGATCAGTTAAATGAAACCTTACTCGGCTGGATTAATGCCCTGAATGGCCCTTTATGGGATTTTCTGGTGGTGTTTCTGGTCGCAGTCGGTATTTTCTACACGATCATGACGGGTGCAGTACAAATTCGTTTGTTCTGGCACAGCATGAAAGTCATGAAAAATAGCCGTGGCAAGGTTCAGGATACGCACGGCATTACCCCGTTTCAGGCCTTTGTCACTGGACTGGCAAGCCGGGTCGGGGTGGGCAATGTCGCGGGTGTTGCCATTGCGATTGCAATTGGTGGCCCCGGTGCCGTTTTCTGGATGTGGTTTACTGCCTTTCTGGGCATGAGTTCTGCTTTTGTTGAATCCTCTTTGGCCCAGTTGTTTAAGGTGCGAGATAACAAAAACCAGCAATTCCGTGGTGGACCAGCTTATTACATTACCCAAGGCCTGAAACAGAAATGGCTCGGGATTGTCTTTGCGATTGCATTGATCACGACTTATGGTTTTGTCTTCAATGCAGTTCAGGCCAATGCCATTACCGGAGCAACCTCTCATGCCTGGGGCTGGGATCAGGCGAACCTGATTCTGCCATTAGGCGGCCTGAATCTGGAAATTTCCTGGGTCGGATTGTTTCTGGTCTTGATGACTGCGGTGATCATTTTTGGCGGGATTAAACGGATTGCGAAAGTTGCGGAAAGCTTTGTGCCGTTTATGGCGGTGCTTTATCTGGCTGTGGCTTTGTATATTGCGGTCATCAATTACGATTTGCTCCCATCCATCTTCCAGCTCATTTTCAGTAAAGCCTTTGAATTTGAAGCCGCCGCTGGTGGATTCTTTGGCGCCATGGTATCTATGGCGATGATGATGGGCATCAAGCGTGGTCTGTTCTCTAACGAGGCAGGGATGGGTTCGGCACCGAATGCTGCTGCAGCTTCCGATGTCAAACATCCGGTCAGCCAGGGTCTGGTACAGATGCTCGGAGTATTTGTAGATACCTTTGTGGTGTGTTCATGTACCGCGATTATTATTCTGGTTTCGGGTCTGTATGAAAATGCAGGATTTGAAGGCGTGACCTTGACCCAGATGGCGCTTGAAAGCCAGATTGGTGCTTGGGGTGATGACTTCCTGGCTTTGATTCTGTTCCTGTTTGCCTATTCTTCGATTATTGGTAACTATGCCTATGCCGAAGGAAACGTCCAGTTCATCAATAACAATAGCCGGGTTATGTTGATTTTCCGTTTATTTGTATTGGTGATGGTGTATTTCGGTTCCATCGCCAGCGTGCCACTGATCTGGAATATGGCGGATCTGTTCATGGGTGTCATGGCAAGTATCAACCTGATCGCAATCCTGTTGCTGATGCCATTCCTGCTGATGCTACTCAAAGATTATACCGGTCAGCTGAAGCGCGGCGTGAAAGAGCCTGAATTTAAACTGGATAACCATCCTAAATTTAAAGACAAGGTCAAATCAGATATCTGGTAAGACTTGAAGCAAAAAGCCCCGATCATTCGGGGCTTTTTTGTGCCAAAGTTATTTAAAAGAAATTTAAATAACTTTGATAAAGCACGAAGCCCAAAATCAGGCTGAACCAGACTGGTAATTTTGAGCGTAGCAGGGCAATCATCACTGCGACAAAGACCAGGTCGGAGCCATAACTAAAATAACGTTGTGAAAGATCCAGCAATAAATACAGCAATAGCCCCACCACCGCAGCATTGATGCCCATCACCGCCTGATGAATATGGCGCTGCTGCATCAACCATGACCAGTAGGGCAAGGTGGCAAAAATCAGGAAAAATGAAGGTAAAAAGATTGCGCAGGTCGCTAGTACTGCATTCAGCCAGACATAGGGCGTCCAAGGCTGCAAAGCACCAATATAACTGGCAAAACTGAATAAAGGCCCCGGCATAAGCTGGGCAAATGCATAGCCAAGATCAAAAGATTGTGCACTCACTAAACCAGTCGTGACAAAGTCCTGATGTAACAAAGGCAAAATCACATGACCGCCACCAAACACCAGCGAGCCAGTCTGATAAAAATTGGAAAAAAATTGCAGCTCCGATTCACCCCATAATTTTCCAGCTAAGGGCAGCAGCAAAAATGGCAGGATAAATGCCAGTAACCAATAAGGTGCAGCGGCAGATCGAATATAAGGCGAGCTGATTGCCGTTTTGTTAATTTCTTTGGGTTTCGAATCTGATTGGGAAAAATATCCAGCCAAGAGTCCACAGATTGCGCCCAGTATAATGACCAGAATCTGGTTAAAACTTACTGAAACGACTATCAGTAATGCGACAGAGAGGATTAAGACAGCGTATTGCCAAACCGTTTTACAGAAGCTTCTCAGCATTTGCCAGAATGCCCAGGCGATTACAGAAAATACAATTAACTGGATGGTATGAAAGCTGTTTGAGTTTAAAATATGAAAATAGCTTTGACCCAAGAGCGCCACCAAGGTCATCAGAATCATTGAGGGCAGGGTAAAACCCAACCATGCGATCACGGCACCAGTATAGCCCCGTTGCAGATAACCGATCGACAGCCCCACCTGACTGCTGCTCGGCCCGGGTAAAAGTTGCGCCAAAGCGACCAGTTGACTGTACTGGGTGTCATTCAACCATTGCAGTTGGGTCACAAATTTTCGGTGAAAAAACACCAGATGCGCCGCTGGACCACCAAATGAAATGCAGCCCAGTTGCAGGAAAATCAGGAAAATCCGGTACAGTGAGATTGAAGGCATACAGTTATGGGAAAAATGAAGATAAAGTAGCTGAACTGTATGACAGTTTTACGAAATTCTACAGACTATTTATGCATGTGTTTATACACTATGCTGCTTTAGATTAATGAGGACATTCTCTGCATGCAGAAATATGTGTTGAGTATGGTGATACTGGGTACATTTGGCCTAAGTGCTTGCCAAACGACCCCAATGACAGCCCAAGCGGCGACTAGTCATCTACAACCTGCTGCACAACGCGGAGAAGCTCAGGCACGTCCGAATCAAATTGATTTTCAAAAGATCAAGCAAACCCAGCAACGTCCGGTAGTTGCTTTAGTTCTGGGCAGTGGCGGTGCGCGTGGCTATGCGCATATTGGTGCGTTGGAAGTACTGGAACAGGCGGGTATTCAACCAGATTTTATTGTCGGAACCAGTGCGGGCAGTATTGTGGGATCCATTTATGCAAGTGGCAAACCGGCGATTGAACTGCGCAATATTGCTCTCAACATGCGACCGAATGATGTCCGTGATATCAAGCTGGCCAGAAAAGGTTTTTTTGATGGCAAGAAAGTTGAGGACTATGTCAACTTGCAAGTCGATCAAACCCCGCTTGAAGCCATGAAAATCCCGATGTTTGTGGTAGCAACCGCGCTGAAAGAAGGCAAGAAAGTCGTCTTTAACCATGGCAATACCGGACAGGCGGTACGTGCTTCAGTCTCGATTCCGAGTATGTTCATTCCGACCATCATTCAAGGTAAAGAATATGTAGATGGTGGTCTGGTCAGTCCGGTGCCGGTTGATGTGGCACGTGAGCTAGGGGCCGACATTGTAATTGCGGTGGATATTCTGGCACAACCTATTCATACCGAAACCAGCAATGTCTGGGGGCTATTTAACCAGAACATCAATATTATGCAGCAACATCTGGCACATGAAGAATTAAAGCATGCAGATGTGGTGATTCAGCCGGACTTACGCGAAAAAGGTCATATCTTTGATGTCCGTGGCAGGGAACTCACCATGCAGGCTGGTGCCGAGGCGACCCAGTTAAAGTTGATGGAAATTTCACAAGCCTACCAAAAACATGATTATGCTCAAGGACATCGGATTCCACAGTTTGTGGTACATGAACATCAAGCTCAATAAATCTTTTTTTTGAATTTTCTGTTTATTCCTATATCGTAGGACTGCGGTATAAGGATATCCAATCAAGAGAATGAAAGATCATCGGCTATGACGCTTAACTGATTGTTATAAAAGATAAGATAATTGCCTATGTGTATCAGTCAATCAGAATTATCGCAAAAGATAAAATTAATTTTAAATATAACAAATTGAATTATAAGTATATTGTTTTAAATAATAAGCCTTATTCGTCCTAAATTAAAATTTTAATATTATTATTCGTATACTTAAGTTGATCAAATATTCAAAAGCATCTGTGTTCATGCCAGAATGCAGTTTGAAAAGATCACTACACAGATGTAGACATCATGATGCATATTAAAATTGGACAGCAGGTCAAACTGGCACAATTCGAACACTATATTTTTACAGTGACCGCGACCCATCAGGATGGTTCTTTTACCGTTGAAACGACCTTGGATGGTCAACAAATTTTAAGTTATCAGAACGTGGCGCAGGAAATGCTCAGGCCAGTGATGCTTTAAATCACACAGAGCCTTTTTATTTTCCTGAATTATTTTTGTTCAGAGCTTAAAACAGTGAAAAATTCTCAGTTGCTGTGTGATCAACCCCAGATAAATAAGTGTTGATTTATTGGCACTTAACTTTCTAACTGAGATTTTAAGCAATTAAATATATTTTTTTCTGTATGAATACATTTTCTATATCAATAATTGTGATGCTTCATTTGCCGAATTGAACATTTTATTCATGCTAAAAACGCTATAATAATAAACGATAACCTTGTCATTCAAAGAGTTCAAAGAAAACGATGGCCCCTTTAGATCAAATTGCAGCAGTGTCGGATGACCAGTCAGAGTTAACGATGTCAGTTCTCATGACGCCAGATATGGCAAATTTTTCAGGAAATGTTCATGGTGGAACCATTCTGAAATTATTGGATCAGGTGGCGTATGCGTGTGCAAGTCGCTATTCGGGTAGTTATGTCGTGACCTTATCTGTAGACAAGGTGAATTTTAAAGAGCCGATTCACGTTGGTGAGCTGGTTACCTTTCTGGCCAGTGTGAATCATGTTGGCCGTACTTCAATGGAAATCGGGATTCGTGTAGAAGCCCAGAATATTCAAAAGAGAACGGTACGTCATACCAATAGCTGTTATTTCACCATGGTTGCGGTGGATGAAAATGGTAAACCAAAACAGATTCCAGCTTTGAACCTGGACAATGACTGGAAACGTTGCCGTTTTGAAGCAGCAGAACAGCGTAAAGTCGCGCGTTTGCAAGAAAATCATCATCCTTCATGCAGCATTTATAAAAAGACTGCACAGAGTTAAGTTAAATCGTGATTGAGAAAAGACCTTCATATGAAGGTCTTTTTTTTGCATCAATTTCAGTTTTTCACTGGAGCTTTGTTATTTTTTACCCTAATATAAAACGATACGTATCGTTTCGATTTTTAGATCTTAAAAGTTAAGTAGAAAAATATGAGCAGTGACGAAAAAAGTTCCCGACGACAGCAGTGCATTTTACAGGCGGTCGCAGATGCGCTGGCAGAATGTGAATATCATCATCTGACGATTGAAGATGTAGCGGCACGTGCCGGTGTTGGCAAGTCCACGATTTATCGATGGTGGAAACATAAATCGGAACTGGTGCTGTACACTTTCAAACAGCATACAGCTTCGGTATTTGAGCTGGATACCTCTAAAAGCCTGAAAAGCAATCTCATTCAACAACTCGGTTCTTTATCTCAAGCGCTGAATCATCCGGTCGGTCGGGCTTTGCTGGTAGTGATTGCCAATCACCGCGAACTGGCAGGTGAGTTCTTTCAGCAATATCTCTTGCCACGTCGGCAACAGACCCATCAACTGATTCAGCAAGCGATTGAACGGGGAGAAATCCGCGCTGATTATCCTTTTGATTTGATGCTGGATACCTTATACGGCCCGATTCATTACCAGATCATTTTTTTCAACCGGATTCCAGATGAACACTATATCCAGAATCTGGTCGAGTTGGCCTTGCATCTGGTCACTGTTCAAGCCTGAGTTTGTGCTATTTCCCTACAAATTTTAAGAGTTGGTGATTATGTCAGTTAGCGCTGAGCGGTTATGGAATCGCTCATTTATCTTGTGCTTATTCAATAATTTTTTCCTGTTTGTTTATTATTTTGCCTTACTGACCATCTTGCCGATTTACATCATGAAAGATCTGGGCGGTTCGGTAAAAGAAGCGGGTCTGGCGCTGACGCTATTTTTGGCCTCTTCGATTGCGGTTCGGCCATTTTCCGGCATGATCATCGAAAAGCTCGGCAAGAAAATCTCGATGCGCGGTGCAGGCGTGATTTTTGCCTTATTTTCCTTTAGTTATTTGCTGGTAGATAGCATGTGGTCGCTGTTGCTGGTGCGTTTTTTACATGGTATCTGGTTCAGTATTCTGACCACGGTGGCAGTACCCGTCGCTAATGAATTTATTCCTGAACAGCGCAAAGGTGAGGGCATGGGCTATTTCGTCATGTCGACCAATCTGGGTGTGGTTTTTGGGCCCTTGCTGGCATTGACCGTAATTCAGTTCACCAGCTTCAAAGTCTTATTTGGCATTCTTGCCGTTATCATTTCTTTGAGGCTCATTTTCTGTTGGATGCTCAAAATCACAGAGTTACCAAAATCTGAAGCTATAAGCACAGAAAAAACCAGCTTGAGCTTGCAGGATATTCTGGAAGTCAAAGTTCTGGCGGTAAGTTTTGTGGCTTTACTAACCGCTTTTGCCTACTCGGGCATCATGAGTTTTATTACTGCATTTAGTGAAACCAAGCAGCTTTTGGGCTATACCAGCGTATTCTTTATTGTATTTGCAGCATCCATGTTGCTGGTCAGACCTTGGGTTGGAAAGATTTATGACCGTAAGGGCCCCAGTGCGGTGATTTATCCTTCATTTATTTTCTTTGCCATTGGTCTGGTGATTGTCAGTCTGATTTCCAATCAATGGATATTATGGTTGTCGGCAGTGTTTATTGGCATCGGTTATGGTTCACTATTCCCATGTTTGCAGACCTTGGCCATTCAGTCGGTCGACAAACAGCGTATGGGACATGCGATTTCAACCTTCTTTACCCTGTTTGATCTGGGTTTAGCGATCGGTTCCGTGGCAATGGGAGTATTGATTGCCTATTGGGGCTTTGAAACTACTTATGTTTTGAGTGCCGCACTCGTCATTGTGACGATATTGGTTTATCGTCAGTATGTTGCCAAAAAGCAAAATAAGCGCCCGGCAAGTTTGGAGTTATAAAATGGAATTAAGGCATTTACGTTATTTCGTTACGGTGGCGCAGGAACTGAACTTTACCCGTGCCGCGGAAAAATTAAATACGGTACAGCCTTCATTGAGCCAGCAAATCAAGGATCTGGAACGTGAGGTTGGCGTACAGTTGCTAGAGCGGAATAACCGTAAGGTCGGGCTAACTGAAGCTGGACAGGCGTTTTTAAAAGAAGCTTTACTGAGTCTTGAGCATGCAGAGCGCGCCATTCAGACTGCCAGACAGATCGCCAATGCGCAGCAGGACCAGCTGAATATCGTTTTTGTCCCGGTCGCGGAAATGAAAGTCTTTCCTTATATCATGCCGAATATCCGCGCGCATTTTCCTGAACTGAAAGCACAGTTTCACAGTCTGACCGATGCAGAACAGTTTAGTGCTTTAAGAAATGGACAGATTGACATTGCCTTTACCCGATATCCAGGGCAGTTGAGTGAGTTTGATTCGATCCGCATTTTTGATGAGCCTCTAACCCTGATCGTGCCGAAAGATTCCCCGGCTGCGGCCTTGTCCTATGTCAGTATCAAGAGTTTTTAAAATCAGGACTTTGTGATTAGTGGTGAGCAGTCCTCACCGCAACTGCATAAGCTGATTCAGGATTTTTTTAAACAGTCCAAATTAAAAGTGAATGTGGTGCAGTATTCCACCAATATTCTGCTCAATGTCAATCTGGTGGGAATGGGCGTGGGCTGGAGTCTGGTGCCAGCCTATGTGATTCCATTGCTCGGCGATAATATTGTGGTGAAAAAGACCCTAGAACCGTTACCGATGATTGGACTGTATGCCAATTATCGCAAGGATCAAAAACATGTTGTGATTGATCTGATTTTGAAAGTATTAAAAGAAAAGTTTTGTGTGGATCTTTTTTAATATTTAAACCTTCAATCTGCCCATCTAAAAAGCCGTGCGACAGAAATGATCTGTAGCACATCCTTTTAAATCGGGACTGCAAATCACTTTATACTGAACCTCTAACAATAAAAACCGGTTGAAGCAGGATGATGAAGCTCTATAACAACCCACAATCACGTGGCTTGACCTTGTTGCCTTTGCTGAAAGAATTGCAGATTGAAGATCAGATTGAGCAGGTGGAAGTTGCCTATGAGCATATGCATCAGCAGGCGTATACACGGATCAATCCGATGGGAAAAGTTCCCTGTCTGGTGGATCAAGGCGTCATTATTTCAGAAATGGCCGCCATTTTTATCTATCTGGCAGATAAATATCGTGACAAAGGATTGGCACCTGCTTTGGATGATCCGAAGCGTGGGGCGTATTTAAAATGGATGTTTTTCTGTCATGGACCCTTCACCGAATATATCGATATAAAAAATTTGCAGGTGTCGCCAGAAAATATTGAAAAGAACCGGAGAAGTTTAAGTTTTGGGAATGAAGTAGCCGTATTTGATTTTCTGCAACAGGGCATCGGGCAGGCTAGTCCTTATCTGTTGGGTGAAAAAGTCTCGGCGGCGGATCTCTATGTGGCTTACTGTTTGATCTTCGCCATATCTGCGAAAATTTTACCGCCATTTGACGAGTTTAGGCTCTTCCTGCAGCAGATGGCTCGCCGTGATTCCCTGAAAGATATCCCGTGGTTTCAAGAGTACCGAGTCTAATTCCTCGGTCTATATATTGTCCGGGAGATCTAAAACAATAAAAAAAACCACGCCGAAGCGTGGTGAAAAGTGACCCTAATATTATTTCAGGTAAAGCTTTTTAAACAGTTGCTGGCTGGTGCTTTCCATCGATTGAGGAATGGCCAGGGCAGCTACGAAACGGTCAGGACGCAAGATCACAACTGAATCAGACGTGTTGCCAAACCACGAGCGGATATCTGTGCCGATATCACCAATGGTGATGACATCTTCATACTGTTTACGCTGGCTATTTTGCAATTGTACCGCAGGAATTACCTGAATGAATTTCACGCCGAGCGTTTTCCACTGTTGCAACGTATCTGGGCTCAGACCCCATTTCGGATCGACACCCCAGGCAATAATCGCAAAATCATTGCCGATCACTTCATCCAGTAATACGGTTTCACCCGAAGCCAGCTGAACCTGAGGCTGGATAAGCATTTTGCCGACTGGAGAGTTCTTGGCTCCCTTGCTCAAAAGTGCGCCGTCATGATATTTCGGCATTGGTTTGAAGCGCATTTCCAGCAGATACTGCTTGATTGGTTTGATATAGTTCAGGGCATAGGCAATGCCGTCACGAACAAAACCTTGCCATTTTTTCGGTGGTGCCAATATGTGACCTGCCATCACCGACAGGTCAATCATCGCCTTGGCATGGTCTTTACGTTCGATCTGATAAGAATCTAAAAGTGCTGGGCCAGCTTTGCCTTGAACAACCAGTGCCATTTTCCAAGCCAGATTAAAGGCATCACGCATACCGCTGTTATAACCCTGACCTTGCCATACCGGCATAATGTGCGCTGCATCACCGGCAAGTAAAATACGGTCGACACGGAACTTGTCGGCAATACGAGCATTATGGGTATAGACACGCTGACGGATCACTTCGATACCATCTGTGCTTGGTAAAACCTTAGAAAGAAGTTTGGCAATATTTTCCGGTTTGCTCAGTTCTTCCTGCGTTTCACCCGGCATAACCATAAATTCAAACCGGCGAATACCATGTGGCAATGCGGCTGATACATAAGGACGAACCGGATCACAACATAAGTAAATATGTGGTGTAGCAAGCGGATCATTCTCAAGGTCAATCACGATCCATTGATTCGGTGCGGTTTCACCTTCAAAGGCAATGCCCAGGTTGCGGCGCACATATGAATTACCGCCATCACAGGCAATCAGATATTGAGCGCGGATGGTTTCTGCATCGCCCTCTTTATTTTGCAGATTGAGTGTTACGCCGTCAGCATCTTGACTAAACTGGGTCAATTGACGAGAAAATAGCACTTGGGTGTTTTTATATTGCTTTAAGCCTTGCAGTAGGACGTTATCGACTTGTGGCTGAATAAAGGCATTACGGCGCGAGAAACCAAACTCACGTGTTAAAGGCTGAATATCTGCAAAACAGCGACCTTTAGGCGTCAAGAAGCGCATCGCATGATTCGGAGTGGTATGCGGTAAGACTTGATCGACTAAACCCAAAGATTGAATGGTACGTAAGGATTCATCATCGATTCCAATCGCACGTGGATAATCAATCAAACTATCCAGTTGCTCGACAATCGTGACAGCTACGCCTTGCTTGCTCAGATAGTTGGCAATGGTTAAGCCTACAGGGCCGGCGCCAAGGATTGCCACTTCAGTAGTGTAATTAGTATTGCTCATAGCGAATGTCCACTCAATCGACTTGCATTTGATGCTATTAAGGGACAGTTAGAAGCCAGAAACAAGTTAGGCGATAGTAGCTTAAGTATATGGATGATATTGGATTGAAATAGGTGGTTTTTAAATAAATAATTGATTTTAATTATAAAAATAATAAAAATTTGATAGCCTGTATTAATTCTATGATCAGTTTTGACTATGGTGATAAATAGATTTTATGCAATAAAAATGCTGAACCAGCATCAAGCATGATTCAGCATAGAATAATATCGGGGGCAGTATAGGACAAAGCCTACTGGAGAATTACTGTCCCTGATATCTTCATTGAAGGATTAAACGAGTTGTTCAATCACTTAACGTGCAGCAGGTTTTGCAGGTGTCGTAGTTTCCGCAGCAGCTTCAGAGGCAGCAGGCTGCTCTGCAGATGCACCTGCAACCGGGGCATTGGATTCAGGTAATTCCTGGGTAGTCACAATCACTTTTTCTTCTGCAGTGGTGGTTTTCGCATCTGTGGTTTTACTGTCAGCAAAGCTGGTGGCTGCAGCAGCAGTAAGCGTAGTGGCAAGTAAGATTTGTGCATATTTCATTTTTGGCATCCTTTTATTCATGTCATGTAATCTGCCGAGCTGACCATCACATCAATTCGACAGATGCCCATCCTAAGCACAGGAATTTTACTGAGCAAATCAATTAACAAAAGCGACACGCAGGTAATAACTGAGCTGATACAAAACTGAGAAAATTGTTTTATTTCTGTTAATTATGCAGAGTTTTATTTAATGAAAGTGTGTATGAATATTTCAAAAATCAAATTTGAAATAAAAGTTAACATAGAAAATTGGTAATTTTGGATCATTCCATTAATTTTTATCTCTGTGATTTTCACACCGTGTTTGCGAAGAACACGCATTTTAAAGTCATACTGTGCTTTATAATGCAGAGCATTGCTATTTCTATTCAATTTCTTGAGAGCCGATTTTGAAAATTCTGTCAGCGTCGCAGGCTATTCCTGTCCATATCATTTCTGGATTTTTGGGTGCAGGTAAAACCACACTACTCAAACATTTACTACAGCAAAAACCGGAACAGGAAATCTGGGCGGTGCTAATGAATGAATTTGGCCAGATTGGGGTAGACCAGCAGTTATTGCCGCAAGATCAGGGTTATGCGGTCAAAGAGCTGTTGGGTGGTTGTCTATGTTGCAGTAGCCAGTTACCGATGCAGATCGCCTTGTCACGCCTGCTGTCAGAGGTGAAACCGGATCGTCTGTTTATCGAACCTACTGGGCTGGGACACCCGAGACAATTACTGGAACAGTTGACCGAACCGCACTGGCAGAGTCATTTAAACATGCAGGCTTTAGTCACTGTGGTAGATGGTTCGCGTTTGCATGACCGGGACTGGACTCAGCAAAACCTGTATGCGGACCAACTCAAGGCAGCGCATATTGTAGTGATTTCACATACTGACTTGATGACAGCCGCCGATCACGCAGCGCTCACGCAGCTTCAGGCAGAATATCAACCTTATGCGCAACAGTGGCTGTTCACCGAGCATGGACAGCTCGATATCGAACAGATCAAGCAGGACTATCGGGGTTCTGCCCGTCAGATTCAGCCTTTGTTAAAACAGCAACAGATCACCCGTTCAGCGGATACGCCCGTAGTGATTCAGCAGATGCCTTATCATTATGTAGAAAGTGCGCAGGGTTATCAGGTCGCTGGCTGGAAATTTCCAAAACGCTGGCAATTTAATTTTTATGATCTGCTGGATCTGCTCTGTGAACAAAAAGACTGGCTCAGAATAAAGGGAATTTTTAATACGGATCAAGGCTGGAAAAGCTTTAATTTTAATCCGGAGCAGTTTAATTATCAGTCGGCAGATGAAGGCATTGATAACCGGGTGGAAGTGATTTATCAACAGTCACGGGATTGGCTGGCCTTTGAAACTGCCCTGATGCAATGTCGTATGGATCCAGAGAAATAATGGTACTGTTTCTAGTGCGCTGAATGAATTATTGGCCTAAATCTGTTCAGCAAAATAGCGCTAAATCTTATATGCTAGGCGCCAAATTTGAGGATTATGTGATGGCGTTAAAAGCGACGATTTATAAGGTTGATTTGAATATTGCGGACATGGATACGCATCGTTATGCAGACTATCAGCTGACGATGGCGCTGCATCCTTCAGAAACCATTGAACGCTTGATGGTGCGTATTCTGGCCTATGCACGCTATGCCGATGAAGCGCTGGAATTTACCAAGGATCTTTTTGAAACCGATGAACCGGCACTCTGGGAAAAAGATCTGACCGGTCAACTGGTCAAATGGATTGAAGTCGGTAGCCCGGATGAAGATAAAGTCAAAAAGGCCAGTGCGCGTTGCAAGCAGGTCGCAGTTGTCACCTATGGTTCTGCGGTGGATGAATGGTATAAGCGCAGCAGCAAATTAAAAACCTTAAAAAATGTGGAAGTGTGGAAGTTATCTACCGCAACCACCGACGCATTGCCACAATTATGCGAACGCACCATGCAGTTACAGCTCAATGTGATGGATGGTGAATGGACCTTGATCGGTGATCAGGGCCAGGTGCTGGTGGAGTGGGAACAGTTACAATAAGGCCAAATAAGGATGCAAGTCTGGACTTGTATCCTGTAGCTCAAATTGCGTATATCTGAGGGATAAGAATACGCAGGGCTGCACCATGTACCATGAACTTTATGATTTACTGCTGGCTGTCGCGATCGGCGCAATTATTGGTGCAGAGCGTGAGTATCATAGTAAATCTGCCGGACTGCGTACCATGATTATGGTCAGTCTGAGTTCCTGTTTATTTACCATTATCTCTCTGAAAATAGGCGTGGCCAATCCTGACCGGCTGGCCGCTAATGTCTTGACTGGACTGGGTTTTCTGGGTGCCGGTGTTATCCTGAAAGATGATAACCGTATTTCTGGAATTACCACCGCGACTACCATCTGGATGACGGCAGCACTCGGCATGGCAGTCGGTGCTGGCTATGAACTCTTAAGTATTTGGGCTACTTTTATTGTCATGGCGGTGCTGGTTCTATTAATGTATGTTCAGCGCGGTATCGAATCTCTGAATCAGGAACGCAGCTATGAAATCGTCTGCCCATTTGATCAAAATGATTCCAATCACTACGAAATGCTATTTAAACGTTATCAGTTAAAAGTAGTGCATTCCTCACAAAAAAAAATTGAGCAACAGATTGTCGGACGCTGGATTCTGATGGGATCGGCCAAGAATCATCAAGAATTAACCCAGCATTTACTCAATGACAAGAATATTCAGGAACTCAGCTTTTAACCCATCAATGGCCCAGACTTAAAAAAACAGAGCAATCCGGTTTATACTGAGCTTTGAATTTTATGCCCCTCTCAGGTAAATAACCATGATCAACGAACTTGAAATTATTGATTTAAAAGTAGGCGAAGGTAAAGAAGCGGTGAAAGGTGCTTTAATTACCACGCACTATACTGGCTGGCTGGAAGATGGAACCAAGTTCGATTCTTCAATTGACCGCGGTAATTATTTTGAAACAGTCATTGGCACAGGTCGTGTGATTAAAGGTTGGGATCAGGGGATTCTGGGAATGAAAGTTGGCGGTAAGCGTAAACTGATGGTGCCTGCACATTTGGCCTATGGCGAACGTAAAATGGGTAAAGTCATTCCAGCCAATTCCAACCTGATTTTTGAAATTGAACTGTTTGACGTAAAAACACGTGATTAAAATGATTTAACTGGCTGAATATAAGTTATATTTTTTATTCAAAGATATACGCTGGTTCCGGTGCAGTTGCTTCCAAATAGGCTGTGCCGGAGAAGCTACAAAAAACATCTAAAAAGATTTGAAATCAAAAATATTCCTTGTAAATTATAAGAATAATAAAGAATTATCTTGAGATAGAACGTATTTGCATAACTTGATAAGGAATGTCTGTTTTTTCGTATTTGTCTGTGCCTTGAGCTGGATGACTTGCATCATAAGTTCAGCAATCGCTCAGGATGAACTCCCTTCGCCGTCATTTCAGCAGCAATCTCACGACCATATTACTGAAGTTCATTTTACCGAACATAGCACTAGTGCCTTGCAGGGAAAATGGCTGTTTTATCCGAGTCAGTTTATTGTTCAGCCCAGCCCCGTACTCCAGTCAAAAACAGTTGAATTGCCAGCCTCTTTTAAAACTCTAGCGGGTTCAAACTCTGGCTACGGTACCTTTATTGGTTATTTTAAAATTCCGAAAGAATTTCTCGGGCGACGCATCGCGATTCGGATTCCAACCCAATACGGCGCCTATCGGGTATATGTCAATGGACAGTTTATTGTCCGGCTCGGAGAAATCAGTACCACACCTGACAAACAGGTGACTGAGAAAGCACCGCGTATTGGCTATTTTGTTCTAGACACTGAGTATATTACCTTAAGCATTCAGGCTTCCAATTATACCCACTTGCATGGCGGTCTCGAACGACCAATGCAGATCGGCGTTGCAGCTACCATCAATCGCCAATTCCAGCAGCTCATGATGAGTATCGCCATGGTGTGTGGGGCGGTGCTTGGGGTGGGGATGTTTACTATTCTATTTTCGGTATTCAGGGGATCACAAGAACGTAACAGTAAAAGTATCTTTGTTTTTGGCTGGTTTATTGTCTTTTTAGCCCTGCATAACCTGTTTTCTGCACCTTATGCCTATTCGGTATTTACCAATATCAACTGGCTGTGGGGAACCCGCTTAGAGTATCTGTTTACTTTTATTGCTGCCTTCTTTTTTCTCAGCTATATGCATCTGTTTAACCGGCGCTATCTAAATCCGGTGATTTATTATATCGCAGTGGCATTACTGGTTTTTAACATTACTTTCACCCTATTTTCACCTCCTGAGATATTTGAACGTCTGGCCCTATTTAGTGCGATTTTTGCCTTGGTCATCATCGGTAATTTTATTTACGGTTTTTATCAGACCTTACGTTATAAAGAGCATTATTCGCTTTTAAATCTGATTGCAATTATTTTCCTCTGTCTAACTTTTTTGAATGATTATCTATTGCTGATCAATGTAATTAAAACCACGCATCTGTTCTTTATCTCAACCAGTATCTATGCCTTATTAATCATGTTTCAGCAGTCTAGACATTATGCACATCAAACTTATGAGACTGAACAGCTGAACCTGAACCTGATCGCCCTCAATAATTCGCTCGATCAAAAAGTTAAAGAACGCACCCAGCAGCTGCGTGAAGTAAATGCCAAACTGGAACAGCAGATGAATATTGATGCATTGACCGGGGCTTTTAACCGGCGTGCCTTAAATCATGAAATCCAGCAGCAGTTTTTACAGACCCAACAACAGCCGCAACATACCTTGATTTTTGCCATGCTCGATGTCGATTTTTTTAAAAACTATAATGACTACTATGGCCACTTAAAAGGCGATGAAATCCTGAAAAATCTGGTCAGGATTATTCAGTCTGCTTTGCCATCGTCTGGCTATCTGGCACGTTATGGTGGTGAAGAGTTTGCGATTCTGCTCACTGGAATGCCGGTGCAAACTGCCCTGAAAAATCTGGAAAATGTGTTAAACCAGATTCGGGAACAGCGTATGCAACATCTGAATCGGCCAGATGCAAAAGATTATGTTACGGTTAGTATGGGCGCGGCCTGGGTTGAACAAAACCATGGCTATGCAGATATTCATGAATTGATGAAAGCGGCAGATGTGCAGCTCTACGCCGCTAAACAGGCAGGACGTGATCAGTTAAAAATTGAAAAAGAGGTCGATTAAAAAACATATTTATACAGATAGCGCGATTCATCTTCTGACTCGGCAGAATGTGGATGAAAGCCGCAGTGCTGATAATAACTTAAGGCAGTTTGGGTAGATTGTATTTCAATCTGATGAATTTTTTTCTTTAATAAAGTGCGATGCATTTGTTGAAATAACTCGGTGCCGAACCCCAGTCTTTGGCAGTGTTGGACCACATAATGCATCCGGATTTCTCCAGCATCACTGACCAATAAGAATCCGACGACCTTGTCATAGATGAGATAAACCCAGCAATCGTTATACAGCATATCGACAATCAGGCTGGCATGATCAAACTTTTCTAGCCAGGTTTGAATTTTGCTTTCTTCACGCTGATGATCCAGTACACAGGACTGAATGCTGTCATGAATGACCTGAATAATTTGAGGTATATCTTCGACCCTCCCTTCACGAATCATAATATTATTCATTTTCTCGAACATTTATAGGGAAGGTTTATTTGATAAAAAAGAAGAGGGTAAAAAACAGAACAATATTGTAGTTTTTTGAGAATATTTTCCGTGATTTATCCATGTGAAGATCTGTTCTGTTTCTGATTTGTCCTGTTTGTTTATCTCAAGTTCTTGAATCTCATTAGGGAGTTAAAAATAAAAAATCAAAGTAAATCAATTTTTAAATAAATCGAAGTTCGAATCTGGGTAAAATGAGCAAGCAGAGAAGATAAATAGTAAAAATAAGCCTCAAGTTTGCACTGTATAAAAAATAGACGTATGCTGGGTCAAAAGGGACTATTCAAATGAATCTTGATCCTATAACCATAAAAATAAAATTAGTCACATGAGATCATCCACCATGCTGAAATTACTGCTGTTGTTATGTGTTTTATTCATGTTGAATGCTGCCTGGCTCGTCGGCAGAAAGATCTATAAAGCTCAGCGCCATCTGGCGCGTCAGCGTCCAGAAAAACCGGCACAGATTTCCAGCATGACAGAGCAAGAGGTCATCGAGCAAGAGCAGCAAGTACATCTGGTGGATGCTTATGAACTGGAACTGTTTGACGATGTGGCACAGCTATTCTTTCAACGGCAGGTGCATATTGAGAATCGGGCACAGGCCGAACAGTTACAGCAAGAACTATTACAAAAAATGCCAATGCATAGTGGCACCCAGATTCGTCAGATGGATTTAGGCGAATGGTCTATTTTCTGGAATTTTTATGATCAGTCACTGGAATATTATGTCGGTCGCTATGGCGTATTCTATGCACATGTCGACCGTTTTGGAGAAGAGCACCGGCATGAAATTCGCAGGGAACTTTTGCATTCTGACTGTGCTTAGAACACAACTTTCAGTCATTCTGTACGATTGAAGATCTCAGGCTACGTACTTAAGCCATTATAATTCAGAAAAGGTATCTCATGCCTTAGCTCAGATTTTTTTCTGCCTCTTGGCGGAAATAGCCCATATAATTTATCTCCTTTAAGCCATAATCTTGCGCTAGAAAAACCTCAAGACTCGCGAGTCCTATTCTTGAAATAGTCGTTTAGAATGTACGGAGTCTGGCGAGCAATGATCCGGACTAAAAAGGCAGGAGCGCTATGATCATTGATTTTCATCAAGCAAAATTACAGAAGTTTATTGCTCTGGCGATGAAGATCGAAGCTGAGCCTGAACAGTATTTACAGTTTGATTCGGTCTCGGATTTTTATAAGGCTGACTGGTTGCAAGCTTTCCCGGTTGGAACTGAATACTATGTTTCCGGTCTGGATGATGGTGCCGATGAGTTTCATGCTGTGATCTATTATGGCGAAGCGCAGCTACAGATCAGCTGTGGACAGGCACAGCTTTCAGTAAAACTATGTTGCAAACATTGACCGGACTGCCGGCATTTCCCGATAAAAGAATAATGACATCCGCTATAAAGTTGATATAAATTGCAGAGTCATCTCTGTATCTGATTTTTATTCGCATCAGCCGAGAGTGGCATAGGCGAATATCGTAATAAAAATAAGGAAAAAATAGCATGGCACATCAGTTCACCGTGAAAGCAATTATCAATGGCGTGTCTATTGATGAATTTAAGCGTTTGGCCAATGATATTCGTTTGCATGAGGCAGTTTGCCATCGAATTCCTGCGCAAAACTTGGAAATCCTGGTTTCGGAAAAGCAGGGGCATATGTATACCCTGAAACGTGCTTATAATCTGGATGTTAATATTCCGGATATCGCAAAAAAATTACTCAAAGATGCATTCCGTTTGCAGCGTACCGATGTCAGCGATCTGAATGAAATGACTTCGACGGTACAACTCGGTGCGAACTTACCGATCGAGGCCATCTGTCAGCGTGCAGTCACCGGAGATCAAGACCAGATCCAGTTCCAGTTAAACTGGACAGTCAAAGTCAAAGTGCCTTTACTAGGTGGCATGCTAGAAAAGCATGCTGAAGGTGAGATTCGTAAATTTAGTGAAATTGAACTCAGCATTGTCGAAGATGAATTGCGTAAAGGTCTCACCGCTTGAAGCAATCAAATAGTGTGATTGACCTAATTTAAAAACTGGTCAGGTTAGACGCAGGATAGTGGTAGTTGATTGGGCGGTAGATCGCCATTTTCAGGGTGACTGCCACTATCCAAAAAACTTTTTTAAGTGCTGATAAAGTTTGCCGTCACGTTAATGCTGATGGCCAGAATAGTGGTATTGAATCCGTAAGCCAAAAGCAAATGTAGGGTATTCAAGACTCGCATGGATTGGCAAGTAATGGATACATCTGCAGTTTGCGCAGAAGTCCCGATGATATAACTAAAATATAAAAAGTCTGGATAAGTCGGTCTGGTGGTATTGGGAAAATCCAGTCCACCTTGTTGCTGTTTGTCGAGCGCCAAATAAAAGTCATGTGCATAATGAATTGCAAAAATCGTATGCATCAAGAACCAGGCTGAAATAATGGTCAGAACTGACAAGATTAAATGACCGGTTCGAATAGTGGTGTCTTGGGGTAAATGATTAATTTCAATAATAATCGCAATAAAACACATGATCAGGGTGATGATCACTAGAAACAGAATGATCCATTTGCTGGCATCTTGTTGCATGGCGCGTTGCAGAATATGAGCATGATCAATACGCCAGAGTTTTTTTATGGTCAATAATAAATAAGCGTAAATCGCGATATTCCAGCTGATCAAGAGGCAGCTTGACCAGCTCAAAGGGGTGACTGTCTGTAAAACCAGATAAAATCCAATGATGGCTGGGAAAATAATAAAGAAATACAGACGGGATTGAAGTGGCGTTTTTATAGATTGAAGAAGCTGCATCATGCCATTTATATTTGTTTTGCTGACTTCTCAAGATCCTAGCACAGAACCGTTTGCAATAAAGAAGATTGCACCGGCCTGAGTATCAGCCTCAGTTATTTCCTCTACGACATTTCTTCCTAAAGGTGTCGAACTAATTTGACTGCGCGGATCGCGCAGCAGGCGTGATCCTCTCGATAAATTTTTTTTTGAACCGATGTTTAAACGGATTGAGCGGGTTGTTGGATTGCAGTGCCATAAGCAAAGACTTCCACCATGCCACCTTGCATACCGAGTTCAGTGGTGCTGAGCCGAATACCCATAATCTGAGTCGCCCCGATTTTTTCGGCTTCGAGTTTTAAACGTACAATCGCTTCACGTCTTGCACGTTCTACTACACTTTCATAGCTGGTCAGACGACCACCAAGTATATTCTGCACATTGGCAATCGCATATTTAAAATAATCATGGGAAATGACCACATTGCTGCTGATCATCTGTCCGGAATATTCAGACACAGCGAAGCGGCTATTATTAACCCGGATATATGCCAGACGTTGTTCCTGTTCATCCAGATAACGAAAATGTTTACCTTCGTTATAACGTCCAAAACCGAAACCGACACAAAACAGAATGGCAAAAATGATGATCTGGAGAATTAAACCATCCATGCTTTAATCTGCCTGCGGAAAAGGGTCGGGCAATTTCGGCATGATCGGATCAACGACTACGGCTGTCCCATAAACAAAGAGTTCAGAAGCACCTTGGGCGATATTAGAGGTCGAGAAACGAATGCCGACAATCGCATTGGCACCCCTACTACGGGCTTTTTCAATCATGCGGTTCATGGCTTCCTGTCGTGATTCTTCCAGCAGTTCGGTATAGGCGGTAAGCTCACCACCGACAATATTTTTCAGGCCGGCCAATAAGTCACGTCCGACATGTTTGCTGCGTACGGTACTGCCATACACCACATCAATTTGCTGGCGAATGGTATGTCCCGGTACAGATTCCAGATTGCTAAGTAACATGTGCATGTTTTCTAAATAAATCGCTGGTCTATGACAATAGGAAAACTGCCTCGAAAATGCAATAAAAAAAAGCCCACCGAAGTGAGCTTTTCCTGATCTGTCTGGAATTTATTGCGCTGGTTGTTCTGCCGCACGGCGCTGTTCAGATACAGACGGTGTATTCGGCAAGGTATCCGTCGTATTGACTTTCAAGCCGCCCCCCAGGGTTTTGTAGACTTCAACCTGATTGTTCAGATTGGCCTGTTCAAGCAATAACAAACCTTGTTCTGCTGCATAAGACGCACGCTGTGCATCCAGTACCGTCAGATAGCTGTCAATTCCGGCGCGGAAACGTGCCTGTGACAAGCGATAGGTGGTCTTGGTTGCTTCGACCAGACGGCGCTGAGCTGCAAGACGGTCACCAATATTCTGACGTACTGCCAAGGCATCATTCACTTCACGGAAAGCAGTCTGAATCGACTTTTCGTAATCTGACAAGGCAATTTGCTGATCGGTTTCAGAAATACGGATATTGGCTTGACGGGTACCCCAATCAAAAATTGGAATATCCAGACTCGGACCAAATGACCAGGCAAAACTGCCCGATTTAAACAGGTCGCCTAAATCAGTAGAGGCATAACCTGCTGAACCGGTCAGACTAATCGTCGGGAACAAACGTGCACGTGCTGCCGCAATATTGGCACCTGCCGCAGACAGACGGTATTCTGCTGCACGAACATCTGGACGGTTAATCAGCAGATCACTTGGCAAGCCTGAACCCAATGCAGTATTGGAGGTGATGCGGGTCACGCGTTGTGCTGGTAATAAATTCGCAGGCACTTGCTGACCGACCAGCAGGTTTAACAGGTTTTGTACCTGTGCTACCTGAGTGCGGTAATTCGCAACATCATTACGTGCGGTTTCAACCGAGATCTGTGCCTGACGTACTGGAAGCTCGCTATCAATCCCGACATCAAAACGTTTTTTGTTCAGATTGAAAGATTCAAGCTGGGCTTTCAGCGTTTGTTCAGCTAAAGCCAGATTGGCATTGGCAAACGAATAGCTAAGCCAAGCCTGAGACACCTGACCAATCAAGGCAATTTGCGTCGCATCTCGAGCACTTTGGGTCGCTAAGAAGTTATCTAGCGCATTGTCACGCAAGCTGCGGACACGTCCCCAAAAATCCAGTTCATACGCAGTTACACCAAGTCCGACATTATAAGTCGTCACTGCACCACGATTCTGGGAATTCATGGTGTCCTGGCGTAATACGCTACCACTGGCACCGATCGTCGGTAACTGGTTGTTTTCAGTAATCTGATACTGTTGCTGAGCTCGTTGAATATTGAGGGCAGCAATACGCAAATCACGGTTATTGTTTAATGCCAGATCCAGCACCTGTAACAGGCGCTGATCAGCAAAAAAGTTTTTATAACCTTGTTCTGCTACAGAAGTACCAGACGCATTGGTATAGCTGCTCGGGATATCTGCCTGCGCAACCGGCTCTGGACTGCGCATGCTTTGACAAGCCGTCAAAGCAAGCGCAAGGGCAGATACCGCAATGCTACGACCTGTAATAGACCATACATTTTGCATTACGACTTATACTCCTGATTTTGTTGTTTTGGTTTGTATTTAAAGACACTTCGAATCCAGACATAGAATACCGGGATAAAGAAGATACCTAACAAGGTCGAGCTGATCACGCCGCCGAGTACGCCATAACCGACTGAGTGCTGGCTACCTGCACCCGCCCCTGAAGCCAGAGCAAGCGGTAATACACCAAAACCAAAGGCCAATGTGGTCATGATAATTGGACGTAAACGCATTTTTGCCGCATGCAAGGTCGCTTCAAATAACTCTTCACCTTGTTCCTGCAATTCTTTCGCAAACTCGACAATCAAGATCGCGTTTTTCGCAGAAAGACCAATCACGGCAATAATCGCCACCTGGAAGTAAATGTTATTCGACAGGTTCGGGTTTTGCAGCAGCACCATTCCACCAAAGGTGAGTAATAATGCACCGACAATACCCAATGGCACCACCAGTAGAACCGAGAACGGAATCGACCAGCTTTCATATAGGGCTGCCAGACATAGGAAGACGATCAGCAGTGACAAGGCATACAGGAAGGGCGCCTGTGCACCAGATTCACGCTCTTCCAAAGACAGACCTGTCCATTCGAAGTCGAAACCTTGCAAGCCCATTTCTGGTAACTTCGCCACGATTTCTTCCATGGCCACCATCGCATCACCTGAGCTGATACCCGGAGCAGGTGTACCCTGAATGTTCATGGACGATACGCCGTTATAACGCTCAAGACGTGGTGAACCGTAGGTCCATTCGCCTGTAGCAAACGCCGAGAATGGCACCATTTCACCGCGGTTATTACGTACATACCATTGGTCCAGATCTTCCGGCATCATCCGCGAGCCAGCTTCACCCTGAACATAGACTTTCTTGACACGACCGCGATCAATGAAGTCATTGATATACGAACCGCCCCAAGCTATACCCATGGTACTGTTAATTTCAGCAACACTCACGCCCAATGCACCGGCTTGTGCATGATCGACAATGACACGGTACTGTGGAGTATCTTCCTGACCATTCGGACGTACACCAGCCAGACGCGAGTCTTGTGCTGCTAGACCGAGAATCGTATTACGTGCTGCCAGGAGCTGATCATGACTTTGACCACTTGCAGCTTTGAGCTGTAAGTTAAAGCCAGCCGACACACCCAGTTCAGGCATTGCAGGTAATTGCAGTGGCATGATGTAAGACGCATCTTTGACAATCATGTTTAGCGCCATACCACGTTGAATAATGGCACCGATTTGAGATTCCGGACTGTGACGCTCTGACCAGTCTTTCAGTTTAATAAATGCCAGACCTGCGTTTTGTCCCACACCCGTGAAGGAGAAACCTGCCACACTAAAGACGGATTCGACATGCTCTTTCTCGTTTTCCAAGAAATAGTTGGTCATGGTGCTGACCACTTTGTCGGTACGTTCCAAGGTAGCATTTGGCGGTAACTGAACCAGCGTCATGACCACGCCCTGATCTTCATCAGGTAGGAACGAAGAAGGCAGTTTCTGGAACAACAGCACAATAATACCCAGTACCACGGCATACACCACGCCTGAGAAAATCTTGCTGTGAGTCATACGGTTGACGCCGCCCTGATATTTCACAGAGACCTTATCAAAACTGCTATTAAACCAGCGGAAGAAACGCGCAAAAATACCATTACTTTCCGGCTTGTTCGGATCATGCTGTTTCAGCAGGGTCGCACATAGGGCAGGGGTAAAGGTTAAGGCAACCACCAGTGACAAGACCATCGCTGTTACCAGCGTAATCGAAAACTGGCGATAAATGACCCCGGTGGTTCCACCGAAGAAAGCCATTGGAACGAATACTGCCGACAGCACCGAGGTAATACCAATCAATGCGCCAGAAATCTGTTTCATTGATTTTTCAGTTGCAGCCACCGGATCGAGATGTTCTTCCACCATGACCCGTTCGACGTTCTCGACCACAACAATCGCGTCATCCACCAGAAGACCAATCGCCAACACCATGGCAAACATGGTCAGGGTATTAATCGAGAAGCCAAAGATGTTAATGACGGCAAATGTACCTAATACAACGACTGGAACCGCCATGGTTGGAATGATGGTGGCACGCCAGTTCTGCAAGAACAGGAACATGACCAGGAACACCAGAATAATCGCTTCGATCAGGGTTTTAACTACACTCTTAATCGACAGTTCAATAAATGGTGTTGTATCAAACGCCAGTTGGTCGACCATGCCTTGCGGATAGTTTGGACGTAACTGTTTTAAACGCTCTTCAACCGCTTGTGCGGTATCCAGGGCATTGGCGCCAGTCGCAAGTTTAATTGCTACACCACCAGCCGGTTTGCCATTAAATTTAGAATCGAACTGATAGTTATCTGCACCAAGTTCAACTCGTGCAACATCACCTAAACGAACTTGCGCACCCGAAGTGGCATTTTTCAGGAAGATATTGCTGAACTGTTCCGGCGTTTGTAACAGACTTTGAGCCGTTACCGTCGCATTTAACACTTGTCCTTGAACTGCAGGCGCGCCACCCAACTGACCTACGGCAACCTGTGCGTTTTGGGTACGGATTGCAGTAGCAATATCACTTGGCGTCACTTGCAGGCTGGCCATTTTGGCTGGATCCAGCCAGATACGCATCGCATAAGAACCACCAAAGACCTGAACTTCACCAACCCCGGCCACACGGCTTAAAGGCTCAGCAATATTCGAGTTAACATAGTCTTTGATGTCATCTGCGGTCAGGCTGCTATCAGGTGAATAGAATGCCAAAACTTGTAGGAAGCTGGCGCCCGATTTGGTCACCCGCACACCCTGACGCTGTACATCTTCAGGCAGCAGGGCAGTCGCAGACTGTAATTTGTTTTGAACCTGAACCTGTGCGATATCAGGATCGACACCCTGGTCAAAGTTCAAGGAAATAGACGAAGAACCATTACCCGCACTGTTAGACGAGATATAGCGCAAGCCATCCATACCGTTCATCTGCTGCTCGATGATCTGGGTCACTGTATTTTCAACAGTTTCAGCAGATGCACCCGGATAAGTCGCAGAAATGGTTACGGTTGGTGGTGCGATGGTTGGATATTGTGCAATCGGCATTTTACTGATGGTTAAAATACCCGCCAGCATAATCACCAATGCAATCACCCAAGCGAAAATCGGGCGATGAATAAAGAATTGAGCCATGAACCATTACTCCTTATGCATTTGCAGCAGGTTTTTGTTCAGGTTTCTCTTTAGCATCATCTGCCTTTTTCTCGCTGGCTGCAGGCTGTTGCGGTGCAGCAGCTTGAGGTTGATAAGGTTTTGGTACAACTTGCTGTTCAGGTTTTACTTTCGCAATACCATCTACAATCACTTTATCGCCTGGATTCAGACCTTCAGTCACAATCCAGTTGCTGCCTTGGGAACCAACGGTGGTCACTGGACGTGGCGTCACTTTATTGTCAGCACCGACCAGCATCGCCATCGCCTGACCTGTTGGGGTACGAGTCAAAGCTGCTTGCGGAATCAGGAAAGCATTCGGTACTTCACCCTGTACGATTTGCGCAGTGGCAAACATACCTGGAAGAAGCAGATGATTTTTGTTCGGGAATACCGCACGTAAAGTCACGGTACCTGTTTCCGGGTTCACGCTAGCATCAGAGAATGCAAGACGGCCTTCAACCGGGTAGATACTGCCATCTTCAAGCTTTAACTTGACTTTGGTATTGTTAGAGCTGTTCAAGCTGCCTTGATTAAGCTGTTGACGTAAACGTAAAAGCTCGGCACTTGACTGGTTGATATCTACATAGATGGGATCTAGACGCTGAATCGTTACCAATGGCTCTGGCTGATTCGCTGTTACCAAAGCACCCGCCGTCACAGACGAACGGTTGGTCTGGCCTGAAATCGGCGCGCGTACAGTCGAATAGCCCAAGTTGATTTCTGCATTACGCAAAGTTGCGCGATTGGCATTCAAATCAGCTTCAGCCAGTTTGACCTGTGCCGCGATGTCATCATATTCCTGTTTGGAAATGGCATTGGTACCGACCAGTTGACGATAACGGCCTTCCTTCACACGCAATACGCCCAGATTGGCTTCAGCACGGGCAATCGCTGCACGGGCATTGTCTACTGTAGTGCGGTTGGTGCTTGAATCGATTTCATATAAGGCCTGACCTTCACGCACATAGCTGCCTTCCGTGAACAAGCGTTTAAGCACCACGCCACTGGCTTGTGGACGTACGTCTGAAATTTCAAATGCTGTTGTACGACCTGAGAGCTCTACAGACTGCTCTACACTTTGCGGTTGTGCAACAAGAACACCGACTTCAGTCGGTGGCATTTGTTGTTGAGCACCAGCTTGCTGGCCCTCTTTAGGATCTTTGCTACAACCAACAAGTGCAAGACTTGTTGCCAATGCGCAAGCAGTCAGGGCAGGTGCCCAAAGCTTTGCAGACATCATTATTCCACCTCTAATTAGATTTATATCTAAATTTTCTTATTTGTGAGCCGCGCAATATCTGATCCAGACCATATACCACAACGAAATCCAAATAAAACTGATACTCCAGCCGGATATGACATCTGAAGGAAAATGTACGCCCAGATAAACTCTTGAGATCCCCATCATCAGCATCCATACCACTGCACCGATCACGATGAGGGTATAACGGGAATGTTGCCGATGGATGTAAATTGCCAGACAAGCCAGACAGGCCGCATATAGACTATGGGCCCTTGGAAAGGAACTTCCAAAGCTTTCAACCAGATGCAAGGATTCTGGTGGTCGGGGTAGGGCAATCGTAAATTTCAACAGCCAAGCTAGGAGAATTCCTCCGATAATTCCGATACATATAAAAATTGCGTTTGTATACTTTTTATACCACAGCAATGCAATACACCATAGCGTGGATAAAAATAATACAAATGGCATGCCACCTATTAAGGATAAGGACTGAGTAATTTGATTCCAAAACTCGGTGCGATACAGACTCATCCATTCCACAGCTTGCAAGTCGAGCTCGTTTAAAGCGGGAATATTCAGGATGAACACACTGAAAATTAAAAATAAAATACCGACAAAAAGTAACAAGTAATGCATGCCAAAATCCTTGTCCTTTTAACCGTTCGCAGATCGGCCAATTGTCTGAAGCAAAGTGTACTTGTCAGTACACTTTTTTTCAAGTGTGCGTATTTTATGCGAATTCCATTTTTTTCGTAAGGAATTTGTTGCTAAATATACTGTAATTATCTCAGTTTTGGGTTTTTGTCGATGTATGATTTTCGTCAATTTCAATGCTTTGCTTGGGTGGCCAGAAGAAATCACTAGGTCGAGTCAGGAAGTGCGTCATGACCAGTTTTGCCAAAGGTTTCCATTGTTCAAAACGTACCCGGCGCGCGCGTAAGGCTACAATAATTGTCAGAGTGAAACTGACAAACAAGTTGGTCAGGCCAATGAGTAACACACCCAGAAAAGACACCACGATCAAGCCGATATCGGGACCATTGATCGTAATCAGGCCCTGAATAAAGTTGGCAGAGGCAAAGGCAATATGACGAATATCCAGCGGCAGACCGAGAATAAAACCAATGGTGCCCATACTGCCGAGCATGATCCCAAAAATAAAATTACCCGCCAGTGCACCCAGATTACGTTCGATATAATCAGCAAAACGGTAAAGACGCTCTTGCCCCATCAGCTGCGATAAACGCACATGGGCTTTCAGGCGCGGGCCGACCTTGCGATAAACGGCCATATTGTCAAAATAACCGGCCAATAATCCGGACAGGAACAAACATACTCCGGCAATTGCTGCATGCGGAATTGCCAACGAAGTAAAAGGATTCAGGTCATGCAAGGTTTTGGCCGCCTTGGCATGATTCATTAAAGGTTCATGCAGCGCAAAATCCCACAACAAGGTAATCAATGCTGCTACAGGAATCGCAATCGAAATATTGCCCAAAATGGCGACAAACTGGGTGCGGATGATATTTACAATCAGCGCGGCCAGCTCGGCAATTTGAGCCATTTTCGAGCCTTTACGCTGCTGTACAGTAGCCGCCAGTGCGGCAGCAGTCATCGCCGGTTGTTTGGTCGCTACGGTAAAATGCAGGACATGAATCAGCATAAAGCCCAGCGAATAGTTCATGCTATAGCTAAAGGCCTGCATCAAGGGAGCCATGGTGAGGCGTGTCATTAGAACTTTTAAGGTGGCCATTGTTGCGATGATGGCACCAGCACCTGCAGCCGATTTATACATGGCCAGAAAGCCTTGCTTGTCGGTACTTACATAATGTTCACCGGTCTTGCTGGCATTTTCAGTCACTTGCAAAGCCAAAAGTTCACTATTGGTGGCCAGCAGGGCCCGCACACTGCGTTCGCTATAAATTGCTTCAGTAATGTCCGCCATAAACAGGCCAATGGATTGATAACGCAGATCATCGTCATCCATCACCATATTCAGCAGAATCTCGACCCGTTCCAGACATTGTTCCAGCAGTGCCAGCATATAGGTCAGGCTAACACTGACGCCAGTCCGCTTGGTAGAACGGCGAATCTTGGCCACGACATCATGACATTGCTCCAGCATCACCAGCGCTTGTGACGCATCGGGGGGCGTGATCGAATCGACTAGAGTGACCGTGTTGTAACGTTTTTTATATTCTTGAATAAACTCGTTAATCTCACGATTCTGTACCAGAAAGGGAGATTCATATTCCATCAGTTCAGGCTGGGCATTAATAAATTCAGGGTGCAGACCAATACCACTGATCCGGTAAGACAAAATGGTCAATGCCTTAATCAGTTGGTCTTTAATTCGGGTTTTTTCAGGCTGATTGGAATGTCCCTGATTCAGGACTGAAAATAAACGTTGCCAGTCATCTTCATCAAAATAATCCAGCCAGTATTTATCGGTACGCTGATAAAAAACCTTGCGGAATAATTCCTGGAGTTGCTGATGGTCGGGAATCAGCGGTAAGACATGCGCGCCAAGGCGCTGATTCAGCTGGTTCCAGAACCCATCCAGAGACAAAATACCGGTATCGGAAAACAGACCGGTTTGTTTATAGCGGTTAATGATCCGCAGGGTAAAGGTTTGAAGCGTGGCAACCGCATTCGGGGTGAGTAATAAAGCCCGGATAAATGCATTGAATTTCGCTTCGATCTCTTCGGTATTTCTGCTGTCTTCTGGTCTGATTCTTTCAACCAGTTCAATCAGAAGATTTTCATCCAGCACCGCCCGAGGTTGTTCAAGCTGGTGTTGCATGTTTTGAAAAAGATCTAGAAAATTAATATGCATAAGCGAGTTTAAAAGTTACTGAATTCGGTTTAGGGCCAGTTTGGCCAGATTAATCAGGGCCTGACGATATTCGGAGTCAGGTAATGCCTGTAAGGCATCAATTGCAATTTCAGTTTCTTCTGTAGCACGTTGACGGCAATAATCCAGCGCACCAGATTCATTGACAATTTGAATGACCTGTTCCAGATGTTCCGTACCGCCAGTCGCAATACTGCGACGGATGATTTCATGTTGCTCACCGGTGGTGTTTTTCAGTGCCGCAATCAATGGCAGGGTAGGCTTGCCTTCCATGAGATCATCACCAATATTTTTGCCGAGCGTGTCCGCATCGGAGGTGTAATCTAAAATGTCATCAATAATCTGGAAAGCATTACCGAAATGTCCGGCAAAGGTTTTTAAAGGCTGACGGAATTCATCTTTATCCGACAAAATGGCAGCACCTTCGGTGGCCAGTTCAAACAGGCGCGAGGTCTTGCCGTGAATAATATGCAAATAAGTCGCTTCAGTGGTTTCCGGCTGATGCTGGGATTGTAGTTGCAGCACTTCCCCTTCAGCAATTTCACAGGTACCGGTCGAAAAATCTTTGAGCAAGACCATGTTGTTCAGATCGACCAGCAAATCAAAAGCACGTGAAATCAGAAAGTCACCGACCAAAACTGCAGTCTGGTTATTCCAGGTGGCATTGGCCGTCGGGCGGCCGCGACGCAGACCTGATTCATCGACTACATCATCATGCACCAGTGTTGCGGTATGCAGCATTTCAATAATTGCAGCCAATTTACGGTGCGGTTCTAAATTTTCAGCACCACACGCCTTGGCGGCCAAGAGACACATAATCGGGCGCATACGTTTGCCACCCGCTTCCACCACGTGTTTGCTGACTGCCATCACTAATGCAACTTTTGAGGTAATTCCTTCATTAATGAATGTGTCCATCGCAGCAAAGTCGTTAGCAACAGGAGCGAGAATGTCTTGCTTAAAGTCGATGGTCATGTGAAAGAAAACCTCTAGTCTGGTAAATCGCAGGTCGTAGTTTAACAATTTATAACATGAGTGAAACCTAAGAAATGCATAAACTCCACTAAAAATCAGCTTTTTATAGATCTTATGTAGATTCGATCCATATTTCGAGCCATAAAAATCAGAAAAGGTCAGGGGCGTCGCCCTAATCGTCAGGCTGAGTATATTAATCAAACTGGCCAGATTTCTGCTGTATTATTTTGTTGCTGAATATATCTTGAGTATTTGATTTGATAGAAATTATTTAATAGTTAAATAATTAGCGCATCCTGCTCATTATTATTTCAGTAAAATGGCTTGTTGTTTTTTTGAATATCCCTTAAAATCCTCGCCCTTAGATATCCCCCCAGTGGCGTACGTCTTAAGTTCGATATATTCCTTTATCGGCACGACGACACGGGCTTGTTTGGAGTACATTATGTACGCAGTAATCCAAAGCGGTGGTAAACAGCACCGTGTAGTTGAGGGTGAAACCCTTAAAGTAGAATTATTGAAAGCTGAAACTGGCGCGACTATTACGTTTGATGACGTATTGATGCTTGTTAACGGTGAAAGCATTCAAATCGGTGCTCCAGTTGTTGCTGGTGCTACTGTAACTGCTGAAGTAGTTAGCCATGGTCGTCACGACAAAATCCGCATCATCAAAATGCGTCGTCGTAAACACTACCGTAAACAACAAGGTCACCGTCAATGGTTCACTGAGTTGAAAATTACAGCTATTTCAGGCTAATTACGAGGAGTAAATAGACATGGCAACTAAAAAAGCCGGTGGTTCGACTAAGAACGGTCGTGATTCGAATCCTAAGATGTTAGGTGTTAAAGTTTACGGTGGTCAAACTGTAACTGCAGGTAACATCATCGTTCGTCAACGTGGTACTGAATTCCACGCTGGTCAAAACGTTGGTATGGGTCGTGACCATACATTATTTGCTACTGCTGATGGCGTAGTAAAATTCGAAGTGAAAGGTCAATTTGGCCGTCGCTACGTATCTGTTGACGCGTAATCCGCTGAGATAGAAAAAAAGCCCACAGTTATTGTGGGTTTTTTTATGCCTGAAAATTAATAGGCAGATTAAGCGACATTCCATAATGTAAAAATTGTCCTGAAATCTTCATGATGATGAACAAAAAAACCGATTTCGAATTAATAACAATACAAAAGTTCTTATTTTCTATCATTTTAGCTTTTAATTTTCGTTTAAGATGAGCTATCAAATAAATTGCGATCACGCAAAATATAAAGGTGAAATTATGAATATGCTTCGTAAAACCGTCTGTGCTATGGCTCTGGGTGCAGTGACTTTAGCACCGGTGATGAGTACAACCGTGTTTGCTGCACCTGTGGCAGCTTCGGAGCAACAGGCAACAGCCAGTCTGGTCAAGCAACTCAATCATGTGCGTAGCATGACGGCAAATTTCGAGCAAAGCACCAAGGTGACCAATCCGAGAGCGACCCAGAAAAAAGGTTTGACTGCACAACATATGAATCAAACCTTTAAAGGGGTGATGAAAGTCGCGCGTCCAGGTAAATTCTATTGGGAAACGACCGCACCGTCGAAGCAAGTCATTGCAACCACGGGTAAAACCGTATGGATTTATGATCCGGACTTGCAACAAGCCGTTCGTCAAAGCTTAGATGAGCAGGTTGCTAATACACCGGCGTTATTGCTGTCAGGAAACACCAGCCAGATTATGCAGTCTTACCGGGTGACTCAGCCAAATAAAGGCAAAACCTATTACACGCTGTATCCTAAAAATACCGATGGTGTGTTTGAAAGCCTGACCATTAGCTTTGGCGCGAACAAAGCACCAAGCTTGATGATCTTGCAGGATTCATTGGGACAAACCACCAATATCAAATTTAGCAATGTAAAAGTAAATAGCAGTATTCCAGCCTCTACCTTTAACTTTACCCCACCAAAAGGTACGGACATCATTGATCAATAAGCATCAATATGAACCAGATAAAAAAAGCAACCTTTCGAGGTTGCTTTTTTATTGCCGATCATCAGGATTGTTTTGGACAGACTACAAGGTTCAGCTATATCTAAACACGAGAGCATCTTAGAATAAATAAAAGTCGAGTCAATGAAATTGCAAAATTTTTGGAGCTCAGGATGAAGATTAATGTATTTAAAACTACTGAAATTTACGCTGTTTTATTACTCACTGTAAGTATGTTGGGTTGTCAGCCTCAATCCAGTTCAGTGGCAAAGCTTGCGCAAACAGATCGGGTTGTGCAAATTGAAGCCAAAACCGTTCCAATTAAAGGGGCAGCCAAAGTGGTGTGTGAAATAGAGGGTTGTGCACGCTTTGATCTACAGACGGTGGACAGCAATATTGACTGGATTAATCAATATTTTATTGAGCGTATTCAGCATACTGAACCTGTTGCATTCACCAAAGTCACCCAGAAAAATCCTAAAAAAGCCGATGAGCCGCATTATCTGGATCAGCGCTTTATCAAGGTGGAATTTGTCGATCAGCGTGCTTATCTGGCGACTTTTGCCTTAAAAAGTTCTAATCTGGCAAGGAATAAAAATGCTTCTCTGAAACATGTGGAATATATCAATTTTGATCTAAAACAGAAAAAACGTTTGGCTTTGTCTCAACTGTTATTAAATGGCGGTGAGCAGAAATTGCTGAATGCAATGTATCAGGCTAATACTCAATGGCTGAATACGCAATCGATTCAACAACAGCAGTTAAAACTGAGTGATAACTATTATTTTGATACAACGGGTCTGGTGATGATGTATCCGGCAGGCGAGTTAGCTCCGGCAGCAGCAGGAATGCCTGAATTAAAAGTATCCTATGCAGATTTAAATGAAGTGATTCGCCCTGAATATTTAGCCATTTTGCAGCAGACAGCTTCCTAAATATTGTGCTAATAGGACGCAACCGTGGTCTTGGTCACTGTATTTTTTAATGCTAAGAGCTTACACTATAGCCAGTTTTTTTCTTCTGCAAAGATTGATTATGATCGACCCGAAATTACTCAGAAATAATATTGAGGCTGTAAATGTAGCCTTGGCAAAACGTGGTGTTCAACTCAATGTTGAAGAGTGGGCATCCCTAGAAGCACGCCGTAAAGAGATTCAGTCCAAGACAGAAACCCTGCAAGCTGAACGTAATGCCGGTGCCAAACAAGTCGGTCAAATTAAAAAAGCAGGTGGTGACGCATCTGAAATCATGACACGCATGTCTGCGATTGGTGATGAAATCAAAGCTGCTGAAGCAGCACTGGCTGAACTGCAAGCTGAGCTTGAAGAAAAATTATTATCTATTCCAAACTTGCCCGATGAAGCTGTGCCTGAAGGTAAAGACGAAAGCGATAACGTGGAAATCCTGAAATGGGGTACACCCCGTGAATTTGATTTTGAAATCAAAGACCATACGGATCTGGGCGAAATGATGGGCGGTCTTGAATTTGAAACCGCGACCAAATTAACTGGTTCACGCTTCAGTGTATTGAAAGGTCCATTGGCGCGTTTACAACGTGCCATTACCCAGTTTATGCTGAATACACACACAGACCAAAATGGCTATACTGAAGCCTATGTGCCTTATCTGGTCAATGCAGATTCATTGCGCGGTACAGGTCAACTACCTAAATTTGAAGAAGATCTATTTAAGCTGCAGGGCGAAAAAGAGTTTTATCTGATTCCGACTGCTGAAGTGCCAGTGACGAATTTCGTACGTGATGAAATTATTGATGCAGACCGTCTGCCACTGAAATATGCAGCGCATACGCCATGTTTCCGTAGTGAAGCAGGTTCTTATGGTCGTGATACCCGCGGTTTGATCCGTCAGCACCAATTCGACAAAGTCGAAATGGTTCAAATTGTGAAGCCTGAAACTTCGATGCAAGTGCTTGAAGAATTGACTGGCCATGCTGAAGGCATCTTGCAAGCACTTGGACTTCCATATCGTAAAATTTTACTTTGTGGTGGTGACATGGGCTTTGGTGCGACCAAGACTTATGACTTGGAAGTTTGGGTACCAAGCCAAAATACTTACCGTGAAATTTCATCTTGTTCAAACATGGGTGATTTCCAGGCGCGTCGTATGAAAGCGCGTTACCGTGCTGATCAGAAGAAAACTGAATTTGTACATACCTTGAATGGTTCAGGTCTGGCAGTGGGTCGTACTTTACTTGCAGTGATGGAGAACTATCAACGCGCTGATGGCTCGATTGAGATTCCTGAAGTATTACGTCCATATATGGGTGGTGTGACTTATATCGACTAATTGTCGATCTCAGCATCCCTAAATGTGCATGAAAATTGCATAGACAGTCAGATTTATAATTTTGAGGTAGTTCGTGGATATTTTTCCAATCTCGTTAAAGTTGCAACAGCAACCTTGTCTGATTGTCGGTGGTGGACATATTGCATACCGTAAAGCACTTTTACTTCAAAAAGCAGGTGCGATTATTCATGTCATTGCGCCTGAAATCGAAGAGAGTCTGCTGCGAATTGTGCAAAATAGCCAAGGACACTATGTGCAGGCAGCTTTTCATCCTGAAGTTGTATTACGTCAATATCGACTGGTGATTGCGGCGACTGACGATGCGGAGACCAATCGTCAGGTCTTTGAACTGTGTGAAGCGGAAAATGTCCTGGTCAATAGTGTTGATGATCCGCCGCATTGCCGGTTTATGGTGCCAGCGATTATTGATCGTTCGCCATTGGTCATTTCGGTGGCATCGAATGGTACGTCGCCCGTGTTATCACGGCAGATCCGAACTCAGCTGGAAACGACTATTCCGCATGGTATGGGCAAGCTGGCTGAATTTTCAGGAAAATGGCGCAGTGCGGTTAAGGCTAAAATTGTCAATCCGGATGAACGCCGTATTTTCTGGGAAGATTTATATGCCAGTCCGCTAAAAGAACAGGTGTTCAACGACAATATCGCGGAAGCAGATCGCCTGATCGAGCAAGCATTACAAGAATGGCAAAAGCCAAAAGGTGAAGTCTACTTGGTCGGTGCGGGTCCGGGTGATCCAGAATTGTTGACCTTAAAAGCCTTACGTTTGATGCAGCAAGCCGATGTGGTGATTTACGACCGACTGGTTTCAGCGCCAATTATGGAGCTGTGCCGTCGTGATGCGGAAAAGATCTATGTGGGTAAGGCACGTTCCAATCATGCGGTTCCGCAAGATGGAATTAATGCCTTGTTGGTGAAATATGCCAGTGAAGGAAAGCGGGTTTGTCGTCTGAAAGGCGGAGATCCATTTATCTTCGGGCGTGGCGGTGAAGAGATTGAAGAGCTATTTGCTGCTGGGATTACTTTCCAGGTGGTTCCAGGGATTACCGCAGCTTCAGGATGTTCAGCCTATGCCGGTATTCCATTAACCCATCGTGATTATGCGCAAAGTGTGCGTTTCCTGACCGGTCACTTAAAAGAAGGTTCGCCAGAATTGCCTTGGAGTGAGTTGGTCTATGAAAACCAGACCTTAGTGCTTTATATGGGGTTGGTGGGACTGGAGAAAATCTGTGCAGAATTAATCGCTCATGGTCAGCGAGCCGACATGCCAGTGGCCTTGGTTTCTAAAGGTACGACGCCTGAACAGAAAGTTGTAGTAGGAACGCTTGCTGATATTGCATCCAAAGTGTCCGAACATCAGATTCAAGCCCCGACTTTGACCATTATTGGTGAAGTTGTACGCTTACGTGAACAATTGCAATGGCATGAGCGAGGATAAGCAAAGCACTGCTTTGTCCGAGCGCAAGACGAAGGCTGTGCCTGAAGTAAGAGGATAAGCAAAGCATTGCTTTGCCCAAGCGCAAGACGAATGTCGTGTCTGAATTAAATATATTGAGTGAGTAAGCTGTGATCCACGTTGTTTTATATGAGCCTGAAATTCCTGCAAATACAGGCAATATCATTCGTCTATGTGCGAATACCGGAGCACAGTTGCATCTGGTCAAGCCGCTGGGTTTTGAGCTGGATGACAAAAAGCTGAAACGTGCCGGTCTGGATTATCACGAATATGCCAATATGCAGATTTGGGAAAATATCGAAGACTGTCTGGCCGATCTGGCAAGCAAAGGGATTGGTCTGGATGCAATCTATCCATTGACCACCAAAGGTTCTGAAACGCCGCATACTTCGGATTTAAACCGTCCTGTGGCCTTGTTAATGGGTCCGGAAACTCGTGGTCTGCCTGAACATGTTCGTCTGATGTTTCCGCAAAAGCATTGGATTCGTTTACCGATGGCAGAGAACTCGCGAAGTCTGAACCTGTCAAATGCTACTGCAGTAATTGTCTACGAAGCTTGGCGTCAGCAGGGTTTTAAAACGCTTTAAGCGGAAATTTGTGATGATTCTAAAAGCTGCCTTTGGGTGGCTTTTTTATTTTGTGTAACAAATAGATAAACTGCTTTTCACTTCGTTGTATGCTTGAGTTTATAACTTCATCAAATATAACAAAAGGTGCAGCCTTGAAGCCTCTATTAAAACTTGTCATTGCATGTTGCCTTGGAACTATTGCGGCTTCCGTCAGTGCGGAAGAGGGCAGTGCTGCCACATCGGCAACAAAGGAAGTTCAGCCTATTACTCAGGCAGAAATACAGCAGGGTTTGCTCAACATGCAGAAACGTTTAGATACGCGTATCGAAAAATGGGGGCAGAGCCTGAATTCAGATGATTTTCAATGGACTTGGCGGGGGCGTAAATTAAAGCTAGCCAAGCGTGAAGAAGTCTGTGACATTTTTCAGGATGTCGTCGATGAAATGTATCAACTGGCTATCAAGAATAGAGCCCGTTTAGGTCCGGAAGAGCAAAAGTTATTGTCTAATCGGAGTCTGTTTATTGAGAAACTGGGTTATGGAAATAATCGAGTTAATACCCAGATGGGTTTTGATTGCTATCTGCGTTAGTAAAATCAAAACATGACAGACATAAAAAAGGCGCATGAAGCGCCTTTTTTATTTGAATTGAAAAGATATTATTTATCGTCAAATTCATTGTGCTGAGGAGCTGGGTGCTTGAAGCCTTTGGTTTTATAACCTAAGTACAAGATACCGCCAAATGCCCAGATCAGACCATATTTAAGCGAAGCTTCATCGACTTCTAACCACAATGCAAAGACTGAAATGAAGCCAAGTAAAGGAACCACGACAAAGTTCATGATCTCTTTGGCACTCTTGGTACGACCATCACGCAATGCATAACGTGAAATCACCGACAAGTTGACGAAACTGAATGCCGTTAAGGCACCAAAGCTGATCAATGACACCACAAAATCAAGATCCATAAAGCCAGCGGTTAAAGCCACTGCACCAGCGATCAGGATGTTGTATGAAGGTGTGTAGTTTTTCGGACTAATATGACCGAAGATCTTCTTGTTGATTACGCCATCACGACCCATCACGTACATCAGACGAGATACACCCGCATGTGCTGAAATACCAGAAGCCATGACTGTCACAATTGCGAAGTAAAGTACGACTGTTTTAAACGCCACGCCACCGACAGCTTGTAAAATATCAGGCTGTGTTGCAGCGATATCTTCAAAGTAAGTTTTTGGATCATTCGGGAAGAAGATCTGCATAAAGTAAGTACTGATGATGAAGATGATACCTGCCAATAATGCAGTCAAGAAAATCGCTTTAGGTAAGGTTTTCTCAGTATCTTTGGTTTCTTCAGCAAGAGAACTTAAAGAGTCAAAGCCTGTGAATGAGAAACACAGTAAGGTTGCACCGGTAATCAGGGCAGCAACAGACGTAAACTCATTCCAGAATGGCTCTAAACTCCACAATTGATACTTTGCATTGACCAGTGTGCCGTCTGCATTTACACCACCTTCCAGAAGTTGGTAAACCATCCAGGTGAAGTATGCAATGACGCCCAATTGTACGAATACAATCATACTGTTGAAGTTGGCAACAAATCTCGCACCACGAAGGTTAATCGCAGTCATAAAGGCGGTTAAACCAATGACCCAAACCCAATGGTTCATGTCTGGGAAAAGTGCTTCCAGATAAATCACCGCCAGAATGATATTGACCATTGGCGATAACAGGTAATCCAGCAAGGATGACCAACCCACCATGAAACCTACGTTCGGGTGGATGGATTTTTGCGCATAGGTATAGGCCGAACCCGAAGAAGGGTAGCGACGAATCATATGACCATAGCTCAAGGAGGTTAACAAAATTGCAATCAGTGCAAAAATGTAAGAGGTAGGAACGTGGAAGTTACTTTCTTCAGATACCAGACCAAATGTATCAAACAAGGTCATGGGTTGAATATAAGCTAAACCAATAATAATGATGTGCCAGAGTCCCAGCGTTTTTTGCAGTTTAGCTGCCGATTGAGTCCCAGAGATATTAGTCAACGGCGTTATCCTCTTAATCGTTGATCAAGGATCAGTCATATTTATAAGGATCGTTTGAGACGAACGATCCCCCCTACAGTTTTCTATAAAAGTCCGCCAATCTACTTGAAAAGAACGGCTTTTGCTAGCTATTTTTTTGACTTTTGTCCTGCATAAAATGTGCCATTCAAAAATAGAAATCGAATTTTTTCTTATGCAAGATAAAAGCCTGATGTTTAAAAAAACATCAGGCTGGAATTTCGGCTATATTGGCTTATTTTTCAGTAATTACCAAGCCTTTTTTAAGATAGATTTTAAATCTTCCAGGGTGGCTTCTTTCGGGTTATAAATGATGGAACCATCATTCAGGGCTTTCTCTGCCACTTCATCGAGCTGGGCTTCAGAAATCTTACCGGTTTCACGTAATGTACGCGGTAATTTGGTCAGACTGTAAATCCGGTCACGCATGGTCAGAATCGTCGCAATGGTTTTGTCAGCACGTAGATGCGCTGGCGTTTGTGCATAAATATCGGCACCCGCCAAAGGCAGGAGCAGATCTGCAATTTTATCGCCATTGACCTCTTTGTTGTATTCCAGCACATAAGGCAGGAATAAGTTCATGCATAAACCATGCGGCAGGTGTACCACTGCACCCAATGAGTGCCCCAGTGAATGCACAATGCCGACCATCGAGTTGGAAAATGCAATTCCCGCCATGGTCGATGCCTGTGCCAGTTCCAGACGGCCTTGTGCATCGGAAGGGTTGTCGAGCACATTAAATAGATGGGTACTGATCTTTTTGACTGCGGCAGTCGCATAAGCATCCGAAATTGGATTGGCTGCCATGCAGGTATAAGCTTCAACCGCATGAGTCATCGCATCCATTGCAGTCATGGCGGTTAAATGCGGCGGCAAGGTCTGGGTCATGCGGGGATCCAGAATCGCAGCATGCGGCATCAGATAATAAGAGGCGAACGGCATTTTGACGTTCTTTTCAGTGTCCGACACGACAGCGACCATGGTCACTTCTGAACCTGTACCAGACGTGGTTGGAATCACAAAGAACGGTTTCAGCGGTTTAGGCAGGTTATGTGCACCCGAATATTTCAGCAAGTCATCACCGCCTTCGGATACCAGAATATTGGTCGCCTTGGAGGTATCAATGACTGAACCACCGCCCACAGCAATGATCGCATCACAATGATTTTCGCGATACAGTTTTGCTGCACTGCGTACTGTACCCAAGCTAGAGTCGGGTGGGACGTCATCAAAAATCGCTACAATTGCAGCATCCGCCATTTCAAATGCAGCTTCAATCGGTGCCAGCAAATTGTTGGCACGGACGCCTTTGTCAGTAATGATGAGCGGACGTTTGGCCCCCAAAGTCGCAAGTTCAAACGGAATATGTTCTAACGCGGCATGACCGGCAATCACTTTGACCGGACAGAAAAATTCATAATAAGGTTTAGCCATGTTATACACTCCGTTTCAAATAGGATTGAGCGATTTTCAGATAAATACTGCTCGCTTCGCTTAGTTTTTCTTTTAGGCTCAGATTGCTTGGATATTCTTTCACTGCCAGTTGTGCCACCATTTTCGGCAAAATCAGCGCTTCCATTTTATTCAGGCAGCGTACCAGACGAATGGCATTGGAAATATCGCCATCAGCAATCATACGGTCATTGGCAAAAGCCTGTGAGGTGCTTTCCTGAAAAGAAAACACCAAAAAGGCATGGTGCAGATGTTTAAAGGTAATGATCAAATCAGGTGCTTTTTCCAGATTTTTGACCAGTTCCAGTTGTTTGTCCTCAGTGACCCGCGCCACAAAGGCTGGGCCATGCGGAAAGACTTTCATGGAAAGAGTAAAATTTTCTGGAAAATGGGCCACTTCCTGTTTGATTTCTTCATCCACCTGACTTGCCATGACCAGACCTCGGCCAATCACATCCATCATGAGTTTGACATAGGCAAGCTGCAAAGCGGGTTTTACGGATTTAGTTGCAATCACGTGATGATCCCTATCTCAATATTATTGGTTTAGAGTAAATACTCTAATTTATTTGGAGTTGAAATGCAAAGGCTTTATCTTTGCTCGACAGTTACTTGCTTAAAGTACCCACTGTGACGCAAAGTTTCAATAATTTCAGTGCACAACTGGCTGAATTGGGGCGGTTGTTCGAGCAAATCACTCATGCGTACCATTTCCAGTCCTGCATAGCCACAAGGATTGATGGTGTTGAATCCGCTCAGATCACAATCCAGATTTAGGGACAGACCATGGTAGCTACGGCCTTTGCGAATTTTAAAACCGAGTGAGCCGATTTTACGTTCAGCCACATATACACCAGGTGCATCCGGTTTGGCATAGGCATCAATGCCATATTTTTTTAGCAAATCAATCATCAGGTTTTCAGCATAAGACACCAGGGTGCGCACATTCCAGCCCAGACGATTCAAGTCAAACATGAAGTAAGCCACCAATTGACCGGGACCATGCCAGGTCACCTGACCACCACGATCGGTCTGAATCACCGGAATATTGCTTGGTATTAAAATATGTTCCGGTTTGCCTGCCTGACCTTGAGTCAGTACATCCTGATGTTGCAAAATCCACAATTGATCCGGGCTATGTTCATCACGGGTTTCCGTAAATGTTTTCATTTCCAGAAAACGATCTTCATAAGGTGTGAGGTCGTGATATTGACGAATGATCAGCTCGGGCTTTTGCAGCACATCAGTCACAGGAAGTGTCCTTGGTAATTATAAAAAACTGGTCATAATTATAATGATTTCGGCATGAAATAGGGGTGAGATCAGCAATATTTCATGGGTATCTTAGCGCTGTATAGGCATAAAAAAAACACGCCCGGAAGCGTGTCTTTTGTATTTTCGATTACAGTGCTGTTTTAATTAGCGGGCAAGCGGCCAAATCTGCATATACTGCATGAACCTGTTCCAGTTCCAAAAAGCGCAGTTGTGCGGTAATGGAATGGTATTTTCCAGTACGTGATGGCGTAATACTGACGCTATCACCTTCAAAATCTGGAAAATGTTTCAGAAAAATGTCGATGACAGCATGACGCAATTCATCGCCCGCAAGGCCAATCAGTTTAATCGGATAATCCATAGGGAAAACCCAAAGATGTTCTTGAAGTTCACGAGATGGTGTACGGTCTAACATGGTAGTCCCCCTGATTTGAAACGCCTGCAATCATGCAGGCGTTTGGGTTTGTCTTGGCTACTTAAATGGAGACTGATGATCAAATTTCAAGTCTCCAGAATAAGCATCAAATCTTAATCATTCTCAAGGAATGAACGTAAGTGTTCTGAACGCGATGGATGGCGAAGTTTACGCAGCGCTTTCGCTTCAATCTGACGAATACGTTCACGTGTTACGTCAAACTGTTTGCCCACCTCTTCCAAAGTATGGTCAGTCGGCATGTCGATACCAAAACGCATTTTTAGGACTTTGGCTTCACGTTCAGTCAGGTTTTCCAGAACTTCACGTGTCGCTTCTTTCAGGCCTTCAGACGTTGCCGCATCAATTGGTGAAGTGATGTTGCTGTCTTCAATGAAGTCACCCAGATGTGAATCTTCATCATCACCGATCGGTGTTTCCATCGAAATTGGTTCTTTGGCGATTTTCAGTACTTTACGTACTTTAACTTCGTCCATTTCCAGACGTTCGCCCAGTTCTTCAGGAGTCGGTTCACGACCCATTTCCTGTAGAAGCTGACGAGATACACGGTTGATCTTGTTGATCGTTTCAATCATGTGTACCGGAATACGAATGGTACGTGCCTGATCCGCGATCGAACGGGTAATCGCCTGACGAATCCACCAGGTCGCATAAGTCGAGAATTTATAACCACGACGGTATTCAAACTTGTCTACGGCTTTCATCAGACCGATGTTACCTTCCTGAATCAGATCCAGGAATTGCAAGCCACGGTTGGTATATTTCTTCGCAATCGAAATTACCAGACGCAAGTTCGCTTCAACCATTTCTTTCTTGGCACGACGTGCTTTGGCTTCACCGACGGCCATACGTTTGGCAATGTCTTTAATGCCTTTTACATCAAGGCCAAGCTCTTTCTCGATATCGGCAATTTTTTGCTGGAAGGCCAATACGTCTGGACGTACTTTTTCCAGATAAGCTTTCTGGTCTGCAGGTGTTTTTGCGATCTGCTCATCTAACCAGGCTGGATTCGATTCTTGGCCCGGGAAGCTGGTACGGAATTGGGTGCGATCCATACGGCCACGACGTACTGCATAACGCATCACTTCACGTTCTGCACCACGAATTTGATCATGGGTACCACGAATCATTTCAGAAATGATATCAAATAGACGCGGGGTAAATTTGAACATCATGAATACAGTTGCAAGTGCCTGAAGAGCTTCTTCAGCCTGTTTGCTGTCACGACCATGTTTTTCAATGGTTGCTTTGGTATTCAGCCACGCATTTTCCAGTTCAGTGAAACGCGCTTTGGCAATTTCAGGATCTGGACCAGAATCTGCTTCTGATTCATCATCAGAGTCAGCTTCTTCTTCCTCTTCATCATCGTCCAGTTTTACGTCTTTGGTCGATTTTTTCGAGTCAGTCTCATCTTCAGCAAGAACCGCTTCTTCTTCTAGAACTTCAGGAATTTCTTCATCTGATTCAGGATCTAAATAACCTGATAAAAGGTCAGCAAGACGGCGTTCGCCCGCTTCATAATCTTTGTATTCTTGCAGTACCACTTCTACCGCATTCGGCCAGTAAGCAATCGAGTGCAAAACATCACGAATACCTTCTTCGATGCGTTTTGCGATGCTGATTTCGCCTTCACGAGTCAGAAGTTCTACTGTACCCATCTCACGCATATACATACGTACAGGGTCAGTGGTACGACCTGGCTCGTTTTCTACCGATGCAAGTACGGCTGCAGCTTCTTCTTCTGCAACTTCATCCGCCGCTTCTGCAGTATCTTCGAACATCGTATCATCAGATTCAGGCGCGCGATCATGTACCGGAATACCGACATCATTCAGCATCTGAATGATATCTTCAATCTGCTCGCTTTCTGTGATGGAGTCCGGCAGATGATCGTTAACCTCAGCGAAGGTTAAATAACCTTGTTCTTTGCCTCGGCTAATCAGAGCCGCTACTTGAGAAGTAGGGGAAGTCATATCGCTCATCTTTTGCTTACTCTTCGTTGAATCTGTGGCAGTAAAAAACCGTACAATGCTGCACGATTTAAGCTCGTTAAATTTAGTGAATAGCCTATATATTTCATCAGAGAATTCAGCATGAAAGCTGTCTGATAAAATATTTAAAATGAAATTCAGTAATTTAAGATGGGGGTGAATTTGTTGTTTTCAAGTTCATCCCATGCGTGTCTGTTTATGACTCAAAAAAGGAGAATCAAAAAACATAAGGACGCAGGGTGGATTATATCATGGCACACAATTGAGACAGAAAAAACCCCTAATTACAAATTAAAAATACGAAAATCCAAATAAAACTTGACTTGTTATTTTAGGCACGATAAATAGCGCTTAAATCCTTTTACATTTTTCACTCATGAGGAAGTTTTAGTGTCTTCTACAGATTTTGAACTAGATGATAACTTCGGTGAAGATGATGTTAATTTCGATGAGGCTTCTAGCAAGCTCAGTGCTAAAGAGTCGTTGGAAAAACGTCGTCTGATCGATGATCTGCTGACCCAACGTCGTTTAGAGCGCGAACTCAAAGATTTTGACTATGACTTCGACGATGACGACGATTTTGATGACGAAGATTAACGAATTCGGATTTAGCATAGCCTGAATAAATGCTATGCTAAACCTTTCGGTTTTCTAAGTTTGGATGTTAGATGAGTGCTTTAGATTTAGACCTGTTGAGTGAATATCTAGATGGTGACCAAAATGAACATGGTCTAGATTTCGCAGCAACCCATGGTTTCTTATGTGCTATTGCAGTAGGCCCAAAATTCGACAAATGGTTAGACGAACTTTTTGATAATAATCAAAAGAAAGTGCCTGCAGAAATCATCACTCAGGTGCAAGCATGGTTAGAGTCTATTCGTCAAAGCTTAGCCAATGAAGAAGGGATTACATTCCCGTTTGAAATTGAAGAAGCAGATACTGAATCAAGCTTGGGTGACTGGAGTGTGGGCTTTGTAGACGCCATGTTCCTGAACGAAGACGCTTGGTTTACTGAAGAATTTGAAGAACAACTGGTGGATTTAACCTTGCCAATCATGGTCTTCAGTGGCATCGATGATGAAGATCCACAAATGGAAACTTTCCGTCGCAATGGCCAGTTAATGGACGAGCTTGCAGAAGAAATTCCAGAAAACTTAAATGAATTGTATCTGATGTATCACACTCCAGAATAATTCATAAAAAAAGCACCGCAGGGTGCTTTTTTAGCTTTGGCCTTTTTGCATCTTTGAGATTTACTCGATCCTATTTTCTTTCCAAGCCTGTTCGCTTCGCCAGACTATAACGGGCATAAGCATTGTAAGCGATATGGAACAGCAAGGCATGTAAGGCAATGCTTGCAGCCACTAGGAATGAATTTGTTCCTCTTCCTGTATAGGCTATGGTTCTATAAATCTCATCTGTCTGCGGGTTCATCCAGATGACCACAACTAAAAAGATAAACCCGAATGTCATGGCAATGATAGTAGAGCCCCAGACCAGTTTGCTTTTCTCTTCCTGAGTCGGCAAACGAAGTTCTTTTTTAACAAAGTATCGGGCACTGAGAAAGGCGGAAGCAATCAGGGCAGGAATCAGCAGAATGACGCCTAGATTGAATACATAGATGAGTATGCCTACCAGTAGAACCAAGGTCAGATAAACGGTGGCAAAATATTTAAGATAATGCGACATCGTTTTAATCTCCTTAAGGGATCTTCCTCAGGATGGACGATTTTTACGCTGCTGTCTACGGTAGAAAATCCAGATAATAATTACCGCAACAATGGCAATAATCACATAACTGACTTTACTAAAAATTTGCTGCATCAAATGCTGGTTTTCGCCAAAATAAAATCCGACACACGCCAAAAATGTGGTCCAGATGATGGTTCCAAGTGCGCTATAAAACATAAATTTCCAGAAGGGCATATGACTCATGCCAGCAGGAATGCTGATCAGCGAGCGAACCGCAGGAATCATGCGGCCAAAGAACACAATCCGGTGACCATAATGCTCAAACCAACTCAATGATTTTTTTACATCTTCTGATTTAATAAATAAATATTTGCCATAACGATCGACAAATTTAAAAATAGAATCATGGTTAAATTTATAGCCAATCCAGTACAGCAAGGCGGCTGCCAGCAGGGAGCCGATACAGCCGGACATGATTACCCCGACGAGTATTAACTCGCCCTGAGAGGCTGAATAGCCCGCGGAAGGCATAATAATTTCGGAAGGGATTGGCGGGAAGACATTATCCAGGAACATGAGCAGAGCAATGCCCCAGTAGCCCAGTTGCTCCATAACGGAAATAATCCATTCGGTCAGATTCATATGATTGGCAAAATAAAAAATACTGCCTGTATCCTAAGCAGTATTTTTTGTGCGGTAAAGTCTTGGAATATAAATGATCAGGCAGAATTAGCTATGCGTCAGGGTATAAATATAAACTTTACGTAAGAAATAGGCCAAACAGATCGGCAGAATACTCAGCAGGATAAAATGCATGATGCTGGTATTGATATGGTAACCAATGAACAGCGCCAAGATTGCGCCAATAACGGTTCCCAAGATAACGACGAACAGATGTGACTGCTGTTCAAGCTCTTCAGAAATTTGATGAAGTCGTTGCAGCTTTATATTTTCTTTTGGTTGAAATTGAACCAGATTGTCTGAATCTCGAGCAAGTGAGCCTGCCATTTTATATTCCTTTTCAAGTAAAAATTTCAGTTAATAATGAAAGACTTAGCTTGTAAATCACCGTATCATTAGACTAACAATCTTGTTTGGAAAAAAATGAGGTTCTTGGTAAGGAATTGGTAAGAGTTTTATTGCTGTTGTGATTTTTATGTAAACAAAAAACCCTCCGAAGAGGGTTTTTATATATTTCATTACAAAAGGCCAAATTAGAGGCGTTTGCGTTTTGCTGCTAAAATTTGTGATTGACGCATACGGAAACCTTCTTTTTGTTTCTCCGAGGTTTTGTCAATACAGTACACACAAGAGACACCATGTTCATAACTTGGGAGGGCAACTTCTTCTGGAAGTAAAGGCCAGCCACACGCATGACACTTGGTATTTTGGCCTTCTTCAACACCGTGCGTTACGGCAGTACGACCATCAAACACGAAGCATTCACCTTCCCACATGCTTTCTTCAGCCGGGGTTTCTTCCAGGTATTTTAGAATGCCGCCTTTCAGGTGATACACTTCGGTAAAACCTTCTTGTAGAAGAAGTGAAGTGGATTTTTCACAACGAATACCGCCAGTACAGAACATGGCAATTTTCTTGTCTTTGTGCTGTTCCAGATTATTTTTCACGTATTCAGGGAATTCGCGGAAGCTTTCAGTTTTCGGATCAATCGCGCCTTTGAACGTACCTGCTTTGTATTCGTAATCGTTACGGGTATCAACCAGAACCACGTCATCACGTGCAATCAGTTCGTTCCATTCTTTTGGATCAAGATAGTGACCGACTAAATCACGCGGTTTCACTTCCACGCCTAAAGTCACGATTTCTTTTTTTAATTTAATTTTCATTTTACGGAATGGTTTTTCAGAACTGTCAGATTCTTTGTATTCCATTTCGTTAAAACCTTCATTCAGAAGGAACTGGTGAATTTGATCAATCGATGCACGGTCGCCTGCAACCGTACCGTTAATGCCTTCACCTGCCACAATTAGAGTACCGCAAAGGTTGATGGATTTTACCAGGTCCAGAAGACGTTGCTGAAGATCGGCAGGATCTTGAACTTCTTTGAATTGATAAAGTGCGGCAACAACCCAACCAGTCGTCGCTTGCTGTTCTACAGGTGCAAGCTGTTCTACAGTAGCGTTCATGGAATACTCCAACGTAGCATGATAATTTGAAAGGCGCATATTTTAGCTTGATTCGAGTGAATAAGCGAGTAAAACGCAAGTCTTTTAACAGGCTTCAATTCATGAGGGAGAGCGTGTATAGTCATGCCCGACCCAGGATTTTGTGCAGTGATGCAGATACTGAAAGTTGCAGTATCTTTGGAGTGTGTTTTGAGTTCAGATCGTCGTATTGCGTCTTTAACCCCATGTGCAGGGCGTTGTTCGACCGTATTTGGTGATGCGGTATGTCGTGGTTGCCGCCGTTTTAATCATGAAGTGATTCACTGGAATACGTATAGTGCCGAGCAGCATCGAGCTGTGTGGCAACGCCTGGATGCACAGCTGGATCAGATTCTGGTGCCGCTGTTACCGCATGCCGATCTTGTCAAAGTGCAGGCCTTTGTGCTGTCGAAACGGGTGCGTTTGCGTGATGATGCTTCCAAAGGGCGCAAGTTGTATCATGCTTTAAAGTTGTGTGAAAAAAATCGGCATTTTACCGACGATAGTGGTTTGGGCATCCATTATAAGCAGGTGCGTCCGTTGTGGGATGAGTTTGAGCGCCGGATCTTGGCCTTGGCTACTGCCAGTTATGATCTGGCTTTTCTGCGGGCAGACGGTATCAGTCAGCATCTGATTCATATACAAGAGGAGGACTAAGTCCTCTTTTTTTATGCATAAAAATAACAATAGCTGAGGGGTGGCATGAATATTAGTGAATATTTTTTATATTGTCTGGCTGTTGTGGTGATGATCGCTACACCTGGCCCAGTGATGTTGCTGGTTGCTAGCGCCGGTTTAAAAGGTGGCTATACGGCAGCTTTAAGAACCATTTTTGGTACCAATTTTGCCTCCCTAGTTTTAATTGCTTTATCTATATTAAGTTTGAAAGGTTTGCTGGTTATCAATGCGCAATGGCTAGATACGATCAAGTTACTGGGCTGTTTATATATTGGCTATCTAGGCTGGCAGATTTTCCGTGAAGTTATTTTTAAGCAGCAGGAGCAAGCTCAGGAGAATCTAGTTCCTGTGCATGGTGGTTTTCGACAAGGTTTTTTGGTTGGTATTTCTAATCCGAAGGACATTATTTTCTTTGCGGCTTTTTTCCCGCAGTTTATCGGGATTACTCCTGATCTTGATTTAAGTTTAATTATTTTGACTTTGAGCTGGATTCTCCTGGATTTTCTGACTTTGTCTGTGGTGTATTTGGGTTTCAACCACTTATCCCATTCTCGACTCTATCCACATTTGCTGGCATTGTGCGGCATGATTCTGCTCATGATTGCAGGGTACGGAATTTATCAAATCCTGATTTAAAAATGTACAGCATACTTGAACTGTTCCTGCCTGGCATATCCTGCAAAAATCATGCTAAGGTGAAATCAAATAAAAATTGAACAGATTAGCATGTCCAGAACAGTACCATCGCCAGATCGTCCATTTTCCCCGCTGTTATTTATTCAACCTGCTGTGATTCAAATTCTTCAAATCATTGGGCTGGCGCTGATCGCTGTCAGTATCGTGTATCTGCTGGCAGCAAACTGGTGGATGTTGCCCAAATTTGTCCAGCTGTTTATTCCTCAAATTTTATTGCTGGGTTCAGCATTACTGAGTGTGCGTTTCACTGCGCGGGAAAAGTTAAGACAAAGTCTGGATACTGTATCGGGTCTAATGCTGGGCTTAAGTCTGGCCGTGATTGGACAGATTTATCAGACTGGTGCTGACAGTTATCAGTTATTTCTGCTTTGGGCTTTGCTGTTGCTGCCTTGGCTGTATCGGCCGAATATTGGGATCTTTGCATTATTTTGTGTGGTCAGCCAGTTAGCACTCTATTTTTATTTTAAACAAAGCTTTTGGCTGGTGCGTGCTGAAACTCTTTATCTGCTCGGTCTGAATCTGTTGACCGGGCTAAGTATGATCTATGCCTTACGTTATTATCCGGTTTTGCGCTATCTGTTTATCGCTGTCGTGGTGCTTATTTCAGTAGTAAGTATGTTCCGGTTTATCGACTCGGATTCGATCTGGTATTTGGCTTCGGTGCTGGTTCTGCCTATTTTATTCAGTGTTTATTTCTATACCCGAAAGCAACAGCTTGAAACCAGTTTGCTTGTTGCAGGACTGGCCCTGAGTTTTAGTATTCTGATTTTTGATCTCACTGAGCAATATTTACAGGATTCTGCCGCTGGCTTATTGATACTAGCTTTGCTGATATTCAGCTGGTTCGCAGCTATTACAGGTCTGCTGATCAAGCTGTTGCCCAAGAGCCGGTTTTCGGTCATTCCATTGGCTCTGGGCGCGTGGATTGCTGGTGTGATCTTGGCCATGCTGTTGCTGACCTATTGGAAAAGTTTTTCGATTCTGATGGGAATCATTTTTATCGCAGTCGCCTGGTGGTTGATTCGTAGCAAGCCCTCAGTTTTTCTGCGGCAATTGGCTTATTGTCTGTGGGTGTGCGGTCAGGCCGCGGTATTAATTCATACTCAATTACTCACAGAGAGCCTATTGCTGATTTGGCTGATACAAGTCGGCATTACGCTGTTGACTATCATGAGTCGTATGCATTGGCTGGTGGTGCTGTTGCAGTTGTTACTTGCACATATACTGGGAATTGCAGTTCTGGTCGAGCAACATGCATTTTTTCAGGATCAGCGCTTGCTGACGTGGATCATGCTGCTGAATTACAGTATTCTGACTGTGGCTTTGATTACTGCGAGATACTGGCTCGCTTCAGCTTATGCCAAAAGCGTGAATTTATTGATGATCAGTATTTTGGCGGTGACGGCTATTTTTCAATGCCTGCTGCAATTTGGTGTGGCTCAGCAATTGCAGCCACGCGGTATAGATGAAGCGATTATTTTCTATATTTTGCCAGCGCTCTGGCTATTGAGTTTTGTTGGGATTCATCTCAAGCAATTTTCACGGATTCAACTCTGGCTCATTCCTGCTGCCGGAATTCTGCTGATTGCATTGGGTTACTTTGAAATTTTTATGATTCTGGTGTTTCTGGCTTGGGCAATGGTGAATCAACAACGATTGATGCAAGCCTTGAGCATTTTGCTACTGATCTTCTGGTTATGGCTGCTGTATTACAATCTGGGACTGAGTTTTTTATTTAAAAGTGTCAGTATTTTTGCCTCAGGTGTGTTGGTGTTGCTTCTGGCTTATGTGTTGAGTTTACCGAAGTTTCAGCTGAAAGCAGGAGTAGGCTCATGATGAAAAAATTTATGGCACTGCATCTCAGTATTTTTAGTATTGCTTTATTCGTAGGTTTAATTGTCCAGCATGAATGGCATCTGGCCAAAAGCGACAGCATCTTTGTCGAATTGGCACCAGTCGATCCGCGTTCGATCCTGCAAGGGGATTATATGGCACTGAACTATGATCTGCATTTTAGCGCAGTGGCAGCGGAGAATGGTTCCGAACAGCCAGTTTATGACATCAGGACTGAAGATTTTAAAAATCAATCCAATGTGATGAGCTATGTGCAGCTGGATCAACAGCGCAGAGTGATCAAAACCAGTTTTGATCGAAGTGCACTCAATCAGTCGCAACGTTCAGCCCGATTAATTTTGAAAAACCCACGCAATACTTTTGAGGCTTTATATCCTGCTGCTAACAGTTTCATGTTCGCCGAGGGCCTAGAGCCTTGTTATCGTAATGCCAAATTTGCAGAGCTGAAGGTGAAGAAAAATGGCAAGGCCTTGTTGTTTGATCTGCTTGATCAGCAATTAAAACCTTTAAACTGTGAAAACTCTAAAAGCTGGCGAGAGGGCAGTTAAACAGGTCAATATTCCAGTATTAAAAAAGCCCGCGATGTGCGAGCTTTTGGGTATCTGGTCTGATCAGCTTATGCGACTTGTACCGGAATACAGTTGGCAGTGTGGCTGACTGTATTGTTTGGGGTAGCATAAACCAAGCGAGGCTGATGGGCATTCGCTTCAGCTTCAGTGAAATCGCCAAAGGTTGCAATAATCACGATATCGCCTACATCGGCCTGATGCGCAGCACCACCATTCACTGAAATGATGCCTGAATTGTCTTCGCCACGAATTGCATAAGTTGCAAAACGTTTACCATTGGTCACGTTCCACACATGAATTTCTTCGTATTCACGAATGCCAGCCAAATCCATCAAAACGCCATCAATTGCACATGAACCTTCATAGTGTAGTTCTGCATGTGTAACGTGAGCGCGGTGAATTTTGCATTTTAATAAACGAGATAGCATGGCTAGCGTCCCCTGAGTTGACCTAAGAGTTTGATCATTTGGTTAAATCAATCTTGCTTGCTGTATGGTGAACAATCGAGCAAACGCATTTTGCGCTTAAATAAACTTTCTGGCAAGCGGAATTGTCCAGCAATTTTTGAATGTTTAGTTCGGCTTATATGCGTTGATTTGATTCATGGCTTGCTGTACTTCACCGTTCACCAGCATTTTTGTGCGGGCGAGGGCATGGGAAATCGCATCATCCATTAAGTTCTGTTCGCTGCTAGGTGCTTTACTGAGCACATGACCGGAAACACGGTCTTTGGCACCAGGATGACCAATTCCAATACGCAGGCGATGGAAGTTTGAACCAATATGCGGAACGATATCGCGTAGACCATTATGACCACCGTGACCACCGCCAGTTTTCAGGCGAATGACACCAGGATTCATGTCCAGTTCATCATGGGCAATCAGGATCGATTCAGGTGCGATATTGTAAAATTTGGCGAAAGGAACAACACTTTTACCGGAAAGGTTCATAAAGGTTGTCGGTAGAAGAAGACGGACGTCTTGACCTTCGATATTGCCACGACCGCTAAATCCGTTGAATTTTGGGTCTTTTTTGAGGACAATGCCATATTGCTCTGCAAGGCGTTCTACGAACCAGAAGCCTGCATTATGGCGGGTTTGGGCATACTCAGAACCTGGGTTACCCAAACCTACAATCAGTGAAATATTTGACACTAATTACACCATTAACACTTATGCGCGTTTGAAGTCAGCGTGCATTGGTGTGTTTTTAGCTGGGTGACGTTGTAACGCTTGGATTTTCACGCTTTCAACTTTACCGTCTACATCAATTTCGATAACTTCTTCAAAGAATGAATTGTTTTCTAAGAATTTAACAAGCTGACGAAGCTCAACAGTAATTGCTACAGGAGCAGCTTCACCACCGTAGATGATTGCAGGAACTTTAGCTTGAAGACGAAGGCGGCGGCTCGCACCTTTCCCTTGAACTGCTTCTTCACGTGCTGCTGCGTTTAATACGAAGTTTGCCATGATAGACATCCTATTTAAGTTAAATGAACCAGACTTGCGACCAGTCTGGTGAGTAAAAGCCCTACCAAATGGCAGGGCTTTGAAAATTCAGCGCTCTATTATAGATAAGAATCGAACATTGCGCTAATAGATTCTTCGTTGTTAATACGACGAATCGTTTCGGCAACCATGCTGGCTACTGAAACCTGGCGAATCTTGCCCAGTGCTAAAGCTTCATCAGAAAGAGGAATGGTATCAGTCACAACCAGTTCATCAATCACAGAATTCTTTAAGTTTTCAATCGCTTTACCAGAAAGTACTGGATGCGTTGCATACGCAACAACCTTGCGAGCACCGAAAGTTTTCAATGCATCAGCAGCTTTGCATAACGTACCAGCCGTATCTACCATGTCATCAACGATGACACAATCACGATCTTTCACATCGCCAATCAAATGCATCACTTGTGATTCATTCGCTTTTTGACGACGCTTATCGATGATTGCAAGATCGATATCGCCCATTTGTTTCGCAACAGCACGTGCACGCACTACACCACCCACGTCAGGTGAAACCACCATCAGGTTGTGATGCGATTGTTGACGCAAGTCAGCAAGTAGCGCTGGTGTACCGTAGATGTTGTCTACAGGGATATCGAAGAAGCCTTGGATCTGGTCAGCGTGCAAGTCGATCATCACAACACGGTCAACGCCTACAGTAGTCAGCATGTCTGCTACAACTTTTGCAGTAATTGGAACACGTGCTGAACGTGGACGACGGTCTTGACGAGCATAACCAAAATAAGGAATCACGGCAGTAATACGACCCGCACTTGCACGACGCAAAGCATCAGCCATCACCAAGATTTCCATCAGGTTATCATTAGTTGGGGCACAAGTAGGTTGTACGATAAATACGTCTTTACCACGAACGTTTTCAGTAATCTCGACAGCAATTTCACCGTCAGAGAACTGACCTACAGAGGCAGCGCCTAGAGGAATATGTAAGTGACTTACGACTTTTTGAGCGAATTGTGGATGCGCAGATCCACTAAAAACGACAAGATTGGGCATGAAGCACCCTTGGCGGTTGGGATATATGGGAATAGATGGCAGGGGTAGCTGGATTCGAACCAACGGATGCCGAGATCAAAACCCGGTGCCTTACCACTTGGCGATACCCCTAATGCGGCAGAACTTTAATATTTTTGCGGTAAAGTGTCAAGGTAAATTAACAGTCTTACAGCAAATGAGTGTTCTGTCTTTTTTCGAGAAAATGGCAGGGGCGGCTGGATTCGAACCAACGGATGCCGAGATCAAAACCCGGTGCCTTACCACTTGGCGACGCCCCTAAATTTGATGAACTGTAAGATGGCAGGGGTAGCTGGATTCGAACCAACGGATGCCGAGATCAAAACCCGGTGCCTTACCACTTGGCGATACCCCTAATACAGTACATCTACAGGTGAAAAATGGCAGGGGTAGCTGGATTCGAACCAACGGATGCCGAGATCAAAACCCGGTGCCTTACCACTTGGCGATACCCCTATCTACACTTTAAACTGAACTAAAGGTGATTCTTGTAAACTGTTGACCAGGTAAGCTTTACATGGTGCATTTGCAAGAATATCTTCGATATTCAGATTTTCAGTGACTTCAATAAACACACAAGCACCTGTACCTGTAAGCTTTGCTTTTCCGAACTGGTCGAGATATTGCATTGCTTCATCGACTTCAGGATATAAGCTTCTTGCCAGTGGCTCAAAGTTATTTCCAAAATCAGATGGCGTTTCCTGATAGGCGCAAAATTTAGTGCTCTTCGTGTCTCTTGTCAATGCTTTTTGCGAAAAAAGCAGTTGAGTGCTGATAAAACAATCAGGTTTTAACACAATGAATTTTTTTTGATCTAAGTCTATGAATGTTAAGTGTTCGCCAATACCTTCGGCCCAGGCATTTTTGCCATGCACAAATATCGGGACATCTGCCCCTAGTTTAACTCCGAGATCTGCTAGTTGCTCAATATTTAAACCGCACTGCCAGAGCTGGTTGATCACAATCAGGGTCGTCGCTGCATTGGAAGACCCTCCACCCAGACCTGCGCCCATCGGAATGTTTTTTTCCAGACGGATCTTTAGCCCGCAAGGCGTTTTGGCATAAGGCTTCAACAACTGGATCGCCCGATAGATTAAATTCTGTTGCAGATCGACTGAGGCCAGGCCTTCTATCTGAATCGCATCATCAGCGCTTTGTTCAAAATCCAGCCAGTCACATAGATCAATCAGCTGAAAAATACTTTGCAGTTCATGATAGCCATTTTCACGGCGACCGGTGATATGTAAAAACAAATTCAGTTTAGCAGGCGAGGGAACACGAATCATCATGGGCTGGAATCAGGTCAATTAACGGTTTTCAATGATCATTGTAATACGGTTTTCTGCACCATTTCCAAGTGACTGCTTTAAAATCAAACGGTTTGGCATTTTGGCCTGCGCATTATAATTGAGATCGACCGTCCAGCCCTGTTCGATAATCTGGCTGATTCGCTGTGCATCATCTTTTTTAAGCTGTGCCGCTGCTGTGGCAGGTCGCGCCTGAACCCAGTCGACTAAATGACTAATCGGCGCTTGCCAGCCTGTTGCGCGTTGCAGTAATTCCTCGGCACTGGCTGCCTGAATCACACCGGTTTTTGCGCTGTTTAAGGTCACTTGTCCCGGTGTGCCAGAAATCTGGGTCTTACCGACGCCTAAAATACCGCTGAGCTCAATATCAAATTCTTCCTGCTGTTGTACCCAAGTAAAGAATGCGCTGCCAGTCTGTTGAGGGGTGCGAACGCCAATTTTACCTTGCAGCTGAAATTGATTCTCCACCTGTACAGACGGAGTAGTAGGCGTTTGTGGCTTGATCATCTGCTGACAGCCAGTTAAAAATAAAGCAGTGGCTGCCAAGGCACAGCAGCCCAATTGGCTCAAATTGCGCATAAATTAATTAACTCGTTTTGGTTTGTGGTGCTAACAATAGCGAATTAAGTTGTTTCAATTCTGGGTCATTTGGATGGTTTTGTTGTAATTGTTGTAACACTTGGTGGAAGTGTTGTAGATCACCTTTCATGTACAATGATCGAGCATAACGTACCCCAATCTTCACATTTGGATTCAATTGATAAGCTTTGTATAACACGTCTGCAGCTGTAGCGAAATCATTCTGTAAATAACAGATATAACCATAGGTATCCAGAATGGATGCCTGTTCTGGTGCATATTCCAGTGCCTGTTCAACATAGCGGCGTGCTTCTTCGAGACGGCGGTTCTGCATCGCCAGGGTATAGGCATAGGCATTCAGATAGGTCGGACTATTCGGTTCAATTTTAAGTAAAGTGCTGAGTAATTCATCCAGCTTGTTGCGATCCTGATGAGGATCTAGCAACAGGACTTGCGAATAAACCAGTTCAGGGTCATCCGGCAGGTTTTTGCTGGCTTCTTCCAACAGGCGGATCGCGGCTTTTTTATTCTGCATGCGCGTCAAAATATCCGCTTGGGCTAGATAAAGGAAGCTGGCATGTTGTGGATAATTGACCCGTTCCTGAGTCAGGAAACGCAGTGCATCATGCAGTTTATCCTGCTGGGCAAAAATCGAAATCATGTTACGGCGCGAGACCGTGTACAGACTGCCATCGACCAGACGATAATAGGCTTTGGCTGTTTCATAGTGCTGTTTGCGTTCTGCATTGACCGCCAGATAATAATAGGCTTCGTTCTGATATTGTGCAGAATAACGCAGTTCAACCAGATATTTTTCGGCCTTCTCGTATTCTTCTAAGTCAATACTGGTCAGTCCGGCAATAAACAGGGCTTCTTCGGCAGTCGGCCATTTTTTTAGAATGTCTTGCAGTTTTTTCAGCGCCAAAGTCGCTTCGTTCAGCTTGACCAGATATTTGACTTCCGCCAGACGTACATCCAGATTATTGCGGTGTTTACGGCTGGATTTTTCATACCATTGCAGTGTCGCCTGAGTATCGCCGAGTGCATTGAGCAGATTGGCTTTCATCAAAATATAGCCGGTCGCATTCGGACGTTTTTTTAAGGCGCGGTTAACTGTATTTAGAGCCTGTTCGAGCTGACCATTTTGTGCTTCCAGACCGGCTACCAGCACCAGAATAGACGGATTGTCCTTGGCTTTGGTAGTGCTTAAAGCCTGAATCAGATAAGTACGATCCTCGGTGCCTTCCGGTGAAATTCCGGCAAGAATTTCTTCCAGATCGGCACTGTCATCAATTTGCAGGATTTTTTCTAAGGTCTCAGCAGCCAGCTCATATTCATGCGCTTTAAGGGCAATATGTGATAAATAAAATAAAGCAGGGACGTCTTGTGGCTCTTGTACCACCCAGTGCGTGGAGATATCTAGTGCTGCCTGCAGGTCATCATGTTCCAGCGCGACATTCAGTGCGCGCTGTTTGACTGAAGTGGAATTGCTCTTGATCGCCAGTACCGTATAGTTGTGCAAAGCGGTCGGAATGTCGTGTGCAGCGATGGCAAACTCAGCCATCATACTTTGTTTTATCGCATCATAATTTTGATTTGCATGGTAAACTGCTTCCGCTGCATAGAGATGTGCAGTCGAAGCCATGCTACCCACCAGTAGGAATGTGGTAGAATATTGCTTAATTGTAGGGCCGTTGATACGGCTAATTGTTTGACGCAATTTTTTATTGATCCAAGTAATGCTTTTTATGACACCGATGTTGCACAATAGCATAAATTTAGTGAAATGATGACCTGATATGTCTTTCTTTGCATTGGGTGTCAACCATCAAACTGCCTCTGTAGAACTGCGCGAACAAGTGGCGTTTAACCCTGAAAAGTTAAGTGCCATTCTTGCCGAGCAAAGCCAACACCCTGAACTGAACGACATGGTGGTGGTGTCTACATGTAACCGGACCGAAGTTTACGCCATGTCTGACAATGCTGACATGGTGCTGAACTGGCTCGCCCAGAAAAATGGGGTGGATGTCAAACAACTGCAACATCATGTCTATCGTTATGAAAGTGCCCAGGCAGTGACGCATCTGATGCGCGTCGCCAGTGGACTGGATTCACTGATGCTGGGTGAACCACAAATTCTGGGACAGGTCAAAACTGCACTTTCTCTGGCCAAAGACTCCCATACGGTGTCGCGCGATCTCAACCGGATTTTTGAATATGCTTTTTATGCCGCTAAACGCGTGCGTTCGGAAACGGCTGTCGGCAGTCATGCGGTCTCGATGGGCTATGCGGTGGCGCAACTGGCCTTGCAAGTATTTAGTCATCCGGACAAGCTGACCATTATGGTGGTAGCAGCCGGGGAGATGAACAGTCTGGTGGCCAAACACCTCGCAGAGATGGGGGTGGGCAAGATTATTATCTGTAACCGTACCCGCGAGCGTGCGGATATTCTGGCACAGGAAATTGCACATCGAGTTGAAGTCGAAATTATAGATTTTGATCAGCTTGCAGAAAATCTGCATCGTGCCGATGTCATTTCCAGTTGTACCGGCAGTTTGCATCAGGTGATTCACTATCCTGATATCAAGGCAGCATTAAAGAAACGCCGTTACCAGCAGATGCTGCTGGTCGATCTGGCAGTGCCACGCGATATTGATGCCAAAGTAGAAAGCCTGGACGGGGTTTATCTGTATGGGGTCGATGACCTGCAAAGCGTGATTGAGGAAAATCTGGCACAGCGCCGTCAAGCGGCTGTTGAGGCTGAGATCATGGTCAATCAGCTGGCTACAGAACTGATGACCCAGCAAAAGGTCAAACAGGCCGGGGCGACCATTCATGCCTATCGTGATCACGGGGAAACATTACGTCAGGAAGAATTGTCACTGGCAATGCAGCGTATTGCCAAGGGCGAAAAGGCGGAAACGGTACTGGCCGAGTTTTCACATCGTTTAACCCAAAAACTGTTGCATCCAACTTCTATTGTGCTGCGTGAGGCGGCCAAAGCGGAAGATCCTACCTATTTTGAGCTGTTACAGGAAGAACTGGGCAATGTAGTCGCGAAGCGTCGTAAATCCAGGCATTCGTTTTAATCAGCATGATGAGAAGCTTGGTTCTTTGCTGATTTGTACTTCAACATAAAACCCAGCCTGATTATTTGAGAAAATTATAAATAATAATGTGAGCTAGCAGTGACTTCATTGGATTCAAAAGAATCAATAATTTGAAAAATTAATCTTCTAACAGGGTCATTGAGCGTTTGCGGTCAATCTCATAAATCTGCATTTTCAGGTTTTTCATTTCTGCAATACTGTTAAATTTCTTGGATTTAATCTTGTTTTTTAAACACTGATATTGCAGCTTGGTTGAAAAATCAGCCGCGAGCTTATCGGCCTGTTCCGGCGATGAGGTGTAATCGCTGACATTGGCATGCTGCAGAATATGCTGCAGTTCATGATGATGGGCTGCGCAGGCACCGAGCACATAATAGATCGACAGTTCAGGATCATCCGGCAAGTCATCAAAAATCACATTCAGAATATTCAAAATCTTAAACAGCAACTGATCTTCCGCTACTAGCGCGCGCAGTGGTTCAAAATGAATATACAGATAAGGATGATTCATCAAGATCGCAATCACATATTCTTCAGCATCAATTTTGGTACTAAAGCTTAAAGATGCATCTGTATTGACCTTAGGTTGCCATTTACGATTAAAGCCCAGTTTTTCGCGGAAAAATTGCTGCAGCAGATAACGGAAGGAGCCGTGTTTGGGCAGTAATTCGGTCAGATTTTTTAGTTCACCCATAACCTGACTCTTGCCTTCAGGTGTGGTGATGTCCTGATTTTGGGTCAGATGGGCAAACACGAAGTCCGACATCAACGGTGCCTGATCCAGCAAGCGTCTGAAGTTTTCTATCCCTTCACGGCGGATCAATGAATCTGGGTCATGGTCAGCGGGCAAAACAAAGAACTTCAGCTCTCGGCCATCATTCAGCAGGGGCAGGGCAATGTCCAAGGTACGGCGCGCTGCTTTTTGACCGGCAGCATCCCCATCAAAGGCAATGGTCAGCCGGTTGCTCTGCTTGAACAGAATATTCAGGTGGTCGGTATTACTCGCTGTACCTAAAGTTGCTACTGCGCCATGAATGCCATATTGCTGAAGCGCAATCACATCCATATAGCCTTCGACCATCAGCCATTCTTGGGCTTTCTGTTTGCGGCCCTCATAGAGGCCATACAGCAACTGGTTTTTATGGAAGACCTCAGAATCTGGCGAGTTGATGTATTTCGGCTTGATCTCGTCATTCAGGGCACGGCCGCCAAAACCAACTACACGACCCTTGGTATCACGGATCGGGAAAATCACCCGTTCACGCAGCAGATCAAAATCACGGCCACTGTCGCTGGTACGAATCAGACCTAAAAGTTTTAAGCCTTCAATATCCTGAGGAAAGGCTTTTTCCAGATGTTGCCAGTCTTCGGGCGCATAGCCTAAGCGCCAATAGGCAATGGTTTCTGCAGTCAGACCACGCTGTTTAAAGTATTGCTGGGCACTCGGGCTGTTGGGTAACTGGCGTTCATAGAACTGTGCAATATTTTCCAGCAGGTCGTAGAGATTACCGTCTTGCTGAACTTCTGCCATGGGCAGGTGTTCAAAAGAAGCAAAAGGGTCACCATAAAAATCCTGTTCGACTGCCTGAAACTCTGCAAATGGGTCAAAACTCGCCGTAGATGCAGCACTATTATTTTCTGTTACTGCATTATTTTGTTGCGGCTGAGCTTGTGGTGCCGCTTGAGCAGGCGCAATTTTGAGCTTGGCTGCTTCACGTTTATATTTTAATTTATTGGAATCGGTGTTGTCTTTAGGCAGTTCGATACCGGTCTGACTGGACAGGTCTTTCATCACTTCGACGAAATTACGGCTGCCAATATCCATTAAAAAACGGATGGCATTGCCATTAGCCTGACAGCCAAAACAGTGAAAATACTGTTTGTCACGATAGACGTGGAAAGATGGTGATTTTTCCTGATGAAAAGGGCAGCAGCCTGAATAGGTACGGCCCGTTTTTTTCAGTTTTACGAATTGACCAATCACATCGACAATATCGGTGCGATCGAGAATCTGATCAATCGTATGTTGAGGAATGGCCATGGTCTGCTGAGCTTCTCGTGCTGGAATCTAAGGTCTAAATCACTGAAAAAATGAAAATAGTCTGGCTGAACATTGAATATTTCAAGTTCCTTTGTATACCTTTTGCACGTTTTGTTCAAGCCTTGGCCGGACAACGCAAAAGGGCAAGTATGATACCTTGCCCTTGAGGAAAATGCACCTGTAAAGCGCTGTCTTATTTGCTGATGCTGCCGGACTTATTCAGCTTTATTCAGCCGTTTTAGGACGATCAAGCAAACCAAATGAAATGCGATTGGTGATGCTGCGCTTTTCAGTTTCTGGCGCATCTGACTGTGCATCGGTGTCGGTTACAGTCTTGGCTTCTTTACCAAAAATACCCAGTGTCGCGCGGTTAAAGAAACTGCTTTCGCTACGCGCTGCACGCAGATTCACCGTACCATCTGATTTCACCAGATTCGGATAATTCAGCTTTAACACATCCACATATTGCTGAGAAGTCGCTTTATCACCTAGCTGAGCATAGCCATAAGCAACCGTTGCCAGTGCTTCTGGAATCTGCGGAGTTTGTGGATAATGCTCAATCACCCACAAGCCACGTTCAACTGCTGCCAGATACGCCTTACGCTTGATGTTAAAACGTGCTGCATTCATTTCATGCTCAGCCAGTTCCTGACTGATAAACTGCATACGCTGTGCGGCATCGACTGCATAGGTACTCGACGGATAGCGGCGAATGAAATCAACAAAATTCTGGTAAGCTACTTTCAGGTAGCTGACATCACGATGCGATTGTTTCAGTGAGGTATAACGCAGCAGGCCGTTATAGTTCTGTTCCATATTGGCGACACCGCGTACATAGTAAGCATAATCGACATTTGGATGTTGCGGGTTCAGACGGATAAAACGCTCTGCCAGTGCAACCGCACCTTCATAATCTTTTTGCTGGAATTTTACATACAACAGTTCAAGCTGCGCCTGAGGGGCATACTGACTGGTCGGGAAATAAGTTTCCAGCGCTTCTAACTGTTTTGCTGCATCGGTATATTGATTACGATCTAGCGCTTTCTGTGCTTTTTGAATATAAACCTGTTCGCTAGATTCCGGACCTTTATCCACGACTTCTTTTTTTGGATTACTGCTACAGCCTACCATTGCCGATGCAATGCCTAATGTCACAGCAAGCATTGTCATTTTATAATGTGGTAGCGACATAAAAATTCCTCTGTTAATACGGGCAATGAGCTACAATTGCACTATTAAACCACTTTTGTCTGAATGAGCAAATGAGTCAAGCACAATCTTCCAATTCTAATATCCCTGATACTGATTTCAATTTACTTGAAGATTCTGAGGATGCAGATAACCATACTTCAGAAGCAACTGCAACACGTTTATCGTTGCAATTTCAACTGGATGAAACTTATATCGGGCAACGGATCGACCAGATTGCCGCAATGGTCTGGAGCGATTTTTCTCGAGAAAAATTAAAGCAATGGATTAAAGATGGCAATTTGTTGGTGAATGGTCAACCGGTTAAGCCTAAATTTAAAAGTGATGGTTTTGAAACCCTGACTTTAAATGTTGAGCTTGAAGCGCAAACGCGCAGTCTGCCTGAAGACATTCCACTGGACATCATCTATGAAGATGATGACATTATAGTCATCAACAAACCAGTCGGTATGGTGGTACATCCGGGTGCTGGCAATAGTTCTGGCACCTTGGTGAATGCTTTATTGCATCACTACCCGAAATCGGCTGAACTGGCGCGTGCCGGTCTGGTGCATCGTATCGATAAAGACACCAGCGGTTTATTGGTCGTTGCCAAAAATCTTGAATCACAGTTTTCTCTAAGCAAACAGCTTGAGAAGAAATCCGTGTATCGTCTGTATGATCTGGTGGTTTACGGCAATATTATTGCTGGCGGTACAATTGATGAGCCGATCAAGCGCCATCCGGTGGATCGTGTGAAAATGACTGTGCTTCCGGGTGGTAAAGATGCCGTAACGCATTACAACGTCAAAGAGCGTTTCCAGCATTTCACTCGTGTCCAGGCCCGTCTGGAAACCGGCCGTACCCATCAGATTCGTGTACATTTTAGCTATGTCGGCTTTGGCCTGGTGGGCGATCAGGTGTATATGCCGCGTGTACGTATGCCTGCAGGTGCATCACAATTATTAGATGATACTTTGCGTGGCTTCAAGCGTCAGGCCTTGCATGCAGCGAAACTTGGTCTGACCCATCCGCGTACCAAAGAAGAAATGATCTTTGAAGCGCCGTGGCCGGAAGACTTTGCCAATCTGGTGGAAGTGCTGCGTACCGAAAACAAAGCCTATTAATTTTTAACTGAGTCAATGTCAGCGCAAGGAATCGAGATGCAATTTGTACCAGGACTTCCACAAGGTGTGTATGTGGGCCAGACTCGCGTTCACCATGCGAAAGTACAGCCATCAGCACAGCCTGAACTTGCAGGTTTTAATCTGGCCTTGCATGTGAAGGATGATGCGCAACGGGTACAACAGCATCGTATGGCTTTATTGCAGGATTTCGCTGCGTTTGGCGTAGATAAAATTACCTGGATGACGCAGACGCATAGCACCATCTGTCATACGATTAATGAGCAGATGCCATTTACCGCACTGGTCGGAGATGGTCTGGTGACGCAGAGCAAGGCACATGCTTTAATGATGATGACTGCAGATTGCTTGCCTGTAGTACTGGGAAATGCTGATGGCACAGAAGTTGCCAATCTGCATGCCGGTTGGCGGGGACTCGCAGGAGGTATTATCGAAAATACCATCGCAGCCATGCAAACTCCGCCGACCTGGGCCTGGCTCGGGGCGGCCATTAGTCAGCCATGTTTTGAAATTGGCGCTGAAGTAAAAGCTGCTTTTTGTAGTAAATATCCTGAACTGGACAGTGCATTTCAGCCCGGTGTACAGGCAGGTAAATATTATGCCGACCTGTATGCGATTGCGCGTTATATCTTGCAGCAACACGGCATAAATACCGTATTGGGCGGGGATCAGTGTTCTTATCGCCAGCCAGAGGAATATTTTTCTTATCGCCGCGAAGCTAAAACAGGGCGTATGGCGACATTCGTGTTTATGGCATGAAAATGTTAAACTTAACTGAATTTTTTGGCTTTTGAGCGTTATGTCCCTATCTTCCAAATCTGTTGCGATTGTTTATCACAGTCCTTATGGACACACGGCTAAAGTGGCAAATTTTATTGCCGATGGTGCACGGGAAACCGGTGTTCAGGTGCATATGATGAATGTCGAACATATAGACTGGGATGTACTGGATGCCGCCGATGCAATTATCTTTGGCTGTCCGACCTATATGGGTAGCCTGACTTCTGCCATGAAGCTGTTTATGGAACAGTCTTCCAAGCGCTGGCTGGCACGTAGCTGGCAGGGTAAGCTGGCAGCAGCCTTTACCAATGGTGGTGGACTCAGTGGCGACAAGCTGGCGGTCTTGCAGCAAATCAATCTGTTTGCCATGCAGCACGGTATGCTATGGAGTGGATTGCCATTGATGCCGACAGGTCGTGCAGTGACGGATCTGAATCGGATGTCGAGCTTCTTGGGGCTTATGACCCAGTCAGATAATGCGCCGGTAGAAGTAACCCCACCGGAAGGGGATTTAAAAACCGCGCTCTGGTTTGGGGAATATATTGCCCTGACTCTGGCAAGACTGGGCGGCAAAGCTTAAAGTTATAAAAAAACCTCCAAATGCGGAGGTTTTTTTATATTCAATTTTTAATCCATTATTTATGGAAAATTCGTGCTTTATCACGTTGCCAGTCACGGTCTTTTTCGGTGGCACGTTTGTCATGGAGCTGCTTACCTTTCACCAAGGCAATTTCCAGCTTGGCATGTGGACCTTTCCAGTAACACGCCAGTGGTACGCAGGAATAACCTTTCTGGTTAATTGCACCCATCAACTTTTCAATTTCACGGCGATTCAGCAATAGCTTGCGGGTACGGGTTGCTTCAGGCACTACATGGGTCGAGGCGCTTAACAAAGGTTGAACCTGAGCACCAAACAGAAAAGCTTCACCATTTTTAAAGGTAATATAACTTTCTACGATGGTCATGCGACCAGCACGCATTGATTTGACTTCCCAGCCTTTTAATGAAAGCCCCGCTTCAAATTTCTCTTCAATAAAATAATCGTGGCGAGCACGTTTATTCAGTGCAATGGTACCGCCATTATTTTTTTTTACTACAATAGATGCTTTCGCCATAATCTGATACTTCCAAACGTGCTGCTATTGTACCGCAACTAGAAATAAGGTGAAGTTTTTTAAATTAATGAGGATTATTCACCAAAAAAACAAGTTTTTGCTAAAATAAGATTCTACATAACAAACAGAGTACAAATGGATGTCTAAAACTCGTGTGATTTATCCGGGGACTTTTGATCCAATTACCAATGGACATATTGATTTGGTAACCCGCGCAGCGCGAATGTTTGATGAAGTTGTGGTAGCCATTGCTATCGGTCATCATAAAAATCCGGTATTTAGTCTGGAAGAGCGTGTCGCATTGGCGAAAGAGTCATTGAGTCATTTGGACAATGTTGAATTTGTAGGTTTTGATGGTTTGCTCGTCAATTTTTTCCGTGAGCAAAAGGCGACTGCTGTATTGCGTGGTTTGCGTGCAGTGTCTGATTTTGAGTACGAATTTCAGCTGGCCAATATGAACCGTCAGCTGGACTCCCACTTTGAAGCGGTGTTTTTAACCCCTTCAGAGCAATATTCTTTTATTTCATCCACTTTGGTGCGTGAAATTGCTCGACTAAGAGGTGATGTAACCAAGTTTGTACCACCAAACGTGGTTGCTGCCTTCGAGCGTAAACTTCAACAAGGTTGGTAGCGTGTCTTTATATATCACCGATGAATGTATTAACTGTGATGTCTGTGAACCTGTATGCCCGAATGAGGCCATCTATATGGGTGAACTCATTTATGAGATTCATCCAGATTTATGTACAGAGTGCGTCGGACATCATGATCAACCGCAGTGCCAGTTATTCTGTCCGGTGGATTGTATTCCACTGGATCCGAATCATGTCGAAACGCAGGAACAGCTGCAAGCCAAGTATGAAAAACTGACTGCTCAAAAAACATCAAGCAATTAGTCTCGATATTTGATACTATGCCGCTCGAAGTGAGCCAGACGATCGCTGCTGTGGAGATCTCCGTGATTGAAGCAGGGGAGGAAAGTCCGGGCTTCATAGGGCAAGGTGCCAGGTAACGCCTGGGCGGTGCAAACCGACGGCAAGTGCAGCAGAGAGAAGACCGCCTTCATTATGTTTTCGAGCAATCGGAATCGGAGGTAAGGGTGAAAGGGTGCGGTAAGAGCGCACCGCATGGCTGGTAACAGTTCATGGCGAGGTAAACCCCACCGGAAGCAAGACCAAATAGGAATCCATTAGGCATGGCCCATGCTGGATTCGGGTAGGTCGCTTGAGCGCATGAGTGATTGTGCGCCTAGAGGAATGATCGTTCACGACAGAACCCGGCTTATCGGCTCACTTCAACAAATTTTGATCAAACAGCACAATATGGGGTTGACGTGATTTACAGAAAATCCCATAATGCGCGCACAGTTTAAGGCTATGTAGCTCAGTTGGTTAGAGCACCGCACTCATAATGCGGGGGTCACAAGTTCAAGTCTCGTCATAGCCACCATATTCTGAAAAAACCCACTCCGATTGAGTGGGTTTTTTTATGTTTAAAATAATGAGTGTGATTATAATAATTGAAATGTAAGAGAATGAATTCTAAAAAAATGCCTAAACATGATGAAATTGGTAAATGGTTTAAAAAGAATATAGGGAGTTGTCTTTCGTGGGCAATAACTTTTGCATGGCTTATTTTTATTTATTTTAAAATTCATAATGGGATATTGCCTACAAACTTAAATGAATTCGGTGATTTTATTGCGGGAGCTTTTGCACCTTTGGCATTTTTTTGGTTGGTAAGAGGATTTTATCAACAGGGTAAAGGACTTGAGCAAAATTCTGAGGCTCTAAATATGCAAGCAATAGAGCTAAAGAAAACAACTGAAGCTTTGGAATTGCAGGTGCAAGAAATGAAAGCTTCAGTTGAGCAACAGTCAAGATTAGCTAGGGTGTATGAAGAGGAGCTTCAGCAGAAGCATTTTCAGGTTCAACCATACTTTGAATACAGTTTTCAGTTTTCAGTTAACAGATAACTTTCTTCATGATGAACCTATTTGTGATGACGATAGAAATGTAATCGATCATTATAAAGATAGAGTTATCAAGTTTACTTTGAATATTAAAAATATAGGTGGAACTTCTAGAAATTTATTTATAAAACATCGTAAGGACCAACCATATCTTCAACAAACACAATATAAATTGGAACACGCAGAAATCATGACTATATTATTTGATGTTGACGGTCAAATGGCCCAGGAACTAAATGATGGAATAGAGGATTTAACAAGAACATTTAGAATTAGATATCAAGATATATATGGCAAGCAATACGAGAATTATATTGCTTGTGATGTAATTACCTATATTGATGACGAAACAGGCCAGGTTTATTTACAACCAAACCTAAAAATACTTAGTCAAAGCCAAGCTTTAAACCATACAGTTTAAAAAAGAATGAATAGCTAATAATCTAAAGTTAAAAAATCGGATAACTCCTTAATTTCAGCCGTCTGCAACTGCTCACGCATCTTTAAAAACTGCTTTTCATCGATATCATAAATTTTAAGGGAAAGCAGTTTTTCGATATCTTCTTGTGGGAAGCGGTATTTAATAATTTTTGCAGGAACACCACCAACGACTGCATAAGGTGGAACATCTTCAGTTACCACAGCACCTGTGGCGACCACCGCACCTTCACCAAGCTTTACACCTGGCATAATCATGGCACGCGAGCCGATCCAACAGCCATCACTAATGATCGTGTCAGCCGCAAGCTCAAAACCCCGTGTATCGAACGGAAACGCTGAAATCCAATCGGTACGGTGTAACTGGTTACTACCCATCATAATCACGCATTCAGCGCCAAAACAGACGAAATTTCCGATATAGAGCTGGTCTATGGGCTTCTCAGGCGTGGCAGGCTTATCATGCAGATAGCGCACCACACAGCGCTCAAAACCTTGATCCCAATACGCTGAGTAGTAAGAATAATTCCCTTTAATATGAATATTCGGGTTCTTCACCGTTTTTGAGATGAACTCAAATTCACACCAGTGATTTACAGGAGAATTAATTAACTTTTCAGACATAAGGGAGATACAAAAAATAGTGAATAAGAAATTATACCTAATCGGCGTTTAAACTTGCTGAATAATATCTACAAGACGCTCAAGCGACTGTGAATAACGTAAATGATTAGACTGGTGTAGACGCTGTAGGAATACGGGCAATCACTTTAATCTCAAAATCAAAACCTGCCAGCCAAGTCACGCCAACAGCTGTCCAATTAGGATAAGGCTTTTGCTTAAACACTTGCTGCTTAACTTTTATAATGCTTTCAAATTGCTGCTCTGGGTCAGTGTGAAATGTGGTGACATCGACGATATCATCGAAAGTACAACTAGCCGCTGCCAATGTCGCAGCTAAATTTTCAAAAGCCCGTTCTACCTGTTTCTCGAAATCTGGTTCAGGAGAGCCATCTTCACGACTACCAACCTGCCCAGAAACAAACAGTAAATCTTCCGATTTGATCGCAGCAGAATAACCATGCTGTTCATACAGGGCGTGGCGGTCTTGGGGAAATATTGCAGTTCTAGTCATATCTATCCATCCTCATTCAATTTCTAATTTATAAGTGAGTGAAAGCAACTTAACTTTCACATACGTCTCGTATGTAAACATAATTGACATACGAGGCGTATGTCAATTAAAATTTTTATGATGATGAGGTAAAGTAATTCATGTCTGTTCGTGAACAAAAAATGGCGGAAACCCGCAAGAAACTGATTGAAGTGGCACGTCGTGCGTTTGCGGAATATGGTTATGCTGGCACTTCAATGGATAAGCTCACGGCAGAAGCAGGGCTGACTCGTGGTGCGCTGTATCATCATTTTGGTGATAAAAAAGGCTTATTTGCTGCAGTGGTCGACCAAATCGATTCGGAAATGGCTTCATCTGCCCAGCAGCATCTGGAGCAGCCTGATGATCTGTGGGAAGGATTGATGCTGGAAGGGCAGACCTATATTCAAAACGCCTTGAATCCGGAATTCCAGCGCATTGTGTTGCGTGACGGGCCGGCTGTGCTGGGTGATCCTGCACATTGGCCAAGCCAAAACAGGTGTTTGCAGTCCACGCGTGAATGTGTTGAACAATTATTGGTAGTAGACCGAATTCAAACAGTTGATCCGGAAGCTGCTGCGGTATTTTTAAATGGTGCTGCAATGAATGCAGCACTCTGGGTGGCTTCTAGTGAAGATCCTGAGCGGGTACTGCCTGAGGCCTTACATGCATTTAATTTATTTGCATCAGGGTTTTTAAAAGAAGCACAGAGCTAATCCGTTTGTAGGAGGCGGATAAAGGTAAAAAACCCCTCAATCGAGGGGTTCATGCAAGCTTAAATATCTAAAATTTAGATATATTCAACTTTTACAATTTCGTATTCAACTTCACCGTTTGGTGTATTGATTTTCACATCGTCGCCTTCGTTCTTACCCAAAAGACCACGTGCAATCGGTGAATTCACAGAGATCTTGTTAATCTTAAAGTCTGCTTCATCATCGCCTACAATTTTATAGGTTTTCTGCTCTTCAGTATCTAGGTTTTCAATCGTGACCGTTACACCAAAGACCACACGACCATTGTGTTCAAGTTCTTTGACATCAATCACCTGAGCTGCACCCAGTTTGCCTTCGATGTCCTGAATACGACCTTCACAGAAGCCTTGCTGTTCACGTGCTGCATGGTATTCTGCATTTTCTTTTAAGTCACCATGTTCACGCGCTTCAGCAATTGAAGCTGTAATACGTGGACGATCCACTGTTTTCAGTTGGTGTAATTCTTTCTCTAAGGCAATTTTGCCTTCAGGTGTCATAGGATAACGTTGCATGTTGTCCCTCAAAAGTCAGTTGAAAGATATAAAATCTATAAATAAAAAAAAGCCCGCCACCAAGAAGGTGGCGGGACTTCTTGGAAGAGAATTAACCTTTAGTTAGGTCTTGCAAACGATATACATCCATCGGCAATTTAATTGCTAAAGCTTGGCATACTGCATCCGCACCATTCAATGTAGTTGTGTTATACACTTTACCTTGAAGGGCTGAACGACGGATCGAGAATGAGTCTTCTTGTGCCTTTTTGCCTTCAGTCGTGTTAATCACAAGGTGGATTTCGCCGTTTTTGATACGGTCCACAATGTTAGGACGACCTTCAGTCACTTTATTGACACGTTCACATTCAAGACCAGCATCGCTAATCACTTTAAATGTACCATCAGTTGCAAGAATCTTGAAGCCTAGGTCAATCAATTGTTTTGCGATACCCGCCGCACGTGGTTTGTCTGAGTCACGTACAGAGATAAATGCGTGTTTCACTTCGCCTTCAGTTGGAAGACCTGGTAAACGCTCATTTGCACCTAAAACAGCTTTATAGAACGCTTCACCAAATGTTTTACCAACGCCCATCACTTCACCAGTCGATTTCATCTCAGGGCCAAGGATTGGGTCAACACCAGGGAATTTGTTGAATGGGAACACTGCTTCTTTGACAGAGAAGTGCTGAGGAATAATCTCAGTCGTAAAGCCTTGCGACTCAAGAGATTGACCCGCCATACAACGTGCAGCAACTTTTGCAAGCGATTCACCGATACACTTAGAAACGAATGGCACAGTACGAGACGCACGTGGGTTCACTTCCAGGATGTAAACGTCTTCACCTTTAACCGCAAACTGAACGTTCATCAAACCGATTACGCCAAGCTCTTTTGCCATAGCCACAGTTTGACGACGCATTTCGTCCTGAATCTCTTTAGATAGAGAGTAAGGAGGAATCGAACATGCCGAGTCACCTGAGTGAATACCTGCTTGTTCAATGTGCTGCATGATGCCGCCGATCACAACGTCTTTACCGTCAGATACGCAGTCTACGTCAACTTCGATCGCGTCATCCAGGAAGCGGTCAAGAAGTACAGGCGCTTCGTTAGATGCTTGAACCGCATCACGTAAGTAGCGTTTGAGTTCTTCGTCGTTGTACACGATTTCCATCGCACGACCACCAAGGACGTAAGAAGGACGTACTACAAGTGGATAGCCGACTTTAGAGGCTTCAGCCATACCTTCTTCAGCAGATTTTACAATGCTGTTGTTTGGTTGACGAAGTTGCAGACGTTGAATCATTTGCTGGAAACGTTCACGGTCTTCTGCACGGTCAATCGCGTCAGGCGATGTACCAATGATTGGAGCACCTGCTTCTTCTAAAGCACGAGCCAATTTAAGCGGAGTTTGACCACCGTACTGTACGATAATTCCTTTAGGCTTCTCGATACGTACGATTTCAAGTACATCTTCAAGTGTAATCGGTTCGAAGTACAAACGATCTGAAGTGTCATAATCCGTAGAAACTGTTTCAGGGTTACAGTTTACCATGATCGTTTCATAGCCGTCTTCACGCATAGCCAGGGCAGCGTGTACACAGCAGTAATCGAACTCGATACCTTGACCGATACGGTTAGGGCCACCGCCGATCACCATGATCTTGTCTTTGTTCGATGGATTTGCTTCACATTCTTCATCGTAAGTTGAGTACATGTAAGCTGTATCAGATTCGAATTCTGCAGCACATGTATCGACACGTTTGTAAACTGGAGTTACGCCCAGGTTCCAACGATGTTTACGGAATTGCTTTTGAGAAATGCCCATCAAGTCTGCAATGCGAAGATCTGATAAACCTTTACGTTTGAATGCACGGATGTTGTCCGCATTCAAGTCGCCAAAACCTAAAGTTTTGATTTGGTTTTCAGTTTTGATGATGTCTTCGATTTGAATCAAGAACCAGCGGTCAATGTTCGTTGCAGCGAATACTTCGTCTAAAGTAAAGCCGTGACGGAATGCATCGCCCACGTACCAAATACGCTCTGGACCTGGCACTTTAAGTTCTTGCAAGATTTTGTCGCGCGCGCCTTCAGCACCCACTTCAACCTTTTCGTCAAAACCAGAAGCGCCCACTTCAAGACCACGAAGGGCTTTTTGTACAGATTCCTGGAAGTTACGGCCAATCGCCATCACTTCACCGACAGATTTCATCTGAGTCGTCAGTGTCGCATCAGCTTGTGGGAATTTTTCGAAGTTGAAACGAGGAATCTTGGTTACAACGTAGTCGATTGCAGGTTCGAACGATGCAGGCGTTGTACCGCCAGTAATGTCGTTTTTCAACTCATCAAGGGTATAACCTACAGCCAGTTTCGCTGCGATTTTTGCAATCGGGAAACCAGTTGCTTTAGAAGCAAGTGCAGATGAACGTGATACACGTGGGTTCATCTCGATCACGACCATACGACCAGTATTTGGACAAATACCGAACTGTACGTTAGAACCACCTGTTTCAACACCAATTTCACGAAGAACTGCTAGAGAAGCGTTACGTAGTAACTGGAATTCTTTATCTGTAAGCGTTTGAGCAGGGGCAACAGTGATTGAGTCACCAGTGTGTACGCCCATTGGATCAAAGTTTTCAATGGTACATACAATGATACAGTTGTCGTTTTTGTCACGAACAACTTCCATCTCGTATTCTTTCCAGCCAATTAAAGATTCATCAATCAATAATTGTTTAGTCGGAGAAAGATCGAAACCACGTTCACAAATCTCGATAAATTCTTCTTTGTTGTATGCGATACCGCCACCAGAACCACCCATGGTGAATGATGGACGGATAATTACTGGGAAGCCGAAACGTGCTTGAATTTCTAAAGCATGTTCCATTGACTCAGCAACGTCAGCTTTTGGACATTCAAGACCAATTTTACGCATTGCCTGGTCGAACAGTTTACGGTCTTCAGCTTTTTCAATCGCTTCTTTGGTTGCACCGATCAATTCAACATTGAATTTCTCTAAAATGCCGTGCTCATCGAGGGCAAGGGCACAGTTCAATGCCGTTTGACCACCCATGGTTGGAAGAACAGCATCTGGACGTTCTTTCTCAATGATCGCTGCAACAGTTTGCCAAGTAATTGGCTCAATGTAAGTTGCATCCGCCATGGTTGGGTCGGTCATGATGGTCGCTGGGTTCGAGTTGACCAAAATAACGCGGTAACCTTCTTCACGAAGGGCTTTACATGCTTGAGCACCTGAGTAGTCAAACTCACATGCTTGACCGATGACAATCGGACCAGCACCAATAATCAAGATGCTTTTAATGTCAGTACGTTTAGCCATGATGCTTCCTTAATTACTTCTTAGATGCTTCGATAAGTTCGATGAAATGATCGAACAATGGTGCGCAGTCATGTGGACCCGGGCTTGCTTCAGGGTGACCCTGGAAGCTGAACGCAGGTTTGTCTGTACGATGGATACCTTGGTTGGTGCCATCAAACAGTGAGCGATGCGTTACACGCAACACATCAGGCAGATTGCTTTCATCGACTGCGAAGCCATGGTTTTGAGAAGTAATCATCACTGTACCGTTATCAAGATTTTGTACAGGATGGTTCGCACCGTGGTGGCCGTGAGGCATTTTTAAGGTTTTAGCACCACTTGCAAGCGCAAGGATCTGGTGACCCAGGCAGATACCAAATACTGGAATTTCAGTGGTTTCTACAATTGTTTTTACAGCTTCAATTGCGTAGTCACATGCAGCCGGATCACCAGGACCGTTCGAAAGGAACACGCCATCTGGATTCAGTGCAAGTACATCAGCAGCAGGAGTTTGCGCCGGCACAACAGTCAGTTTACAACCGCGGTCTGCGAGCATACGTAAGATGTTGGTTTTGACACCGTAATCGTATGCAACAACATGGAATTTAGCTTCTGGTTGAGAGAAACCTTTGCCTAATGTCCAAGAGCCTTCAGTCCATTCAAAACCTTCAGGGTCGCAACATTCTTTTGCCAGGTCTAAACCGTTTAAACCACCAAATGCACGTGCTTTTTCAAGCGCTTCAACTTCAGTGATATTTTCGCCAGCAAGGATACAGCCATTTTGCGCACCTTTGTCACGTAAGATACGTGTCAATTTACGCGTGTCGATATCCGCAATTGCCACAACATTGTGTTGTACCAAATATTCAGCTAATGATTGGGTTGAACGGAAGTTACTGTGCAGTAAAGGCAGGTCACGAATGATCAATCCGTTCGCCCAAACCTTATGAATACGACCTGATTCAGCGTCTTCTTCATTACAGCCTGTGTTACCGATATGTGGGTAAGTCAGTGTCACAAGTTGCTGTGCATAACTCGGGTCAGTCAAAATTTCTTGATAGCCAGTCATGGCAGTGTTGAAAACGACTTCACCAGTCGTACTACCCGATGCGCCAATCGAAGTACCTTTAAAGATAGTTCCGTCGGCAAGGGCTAAAATTGCTGGGGTGCTCAAACCAAAGCTCCTGAAATTTAGGCTGTAAAAAAGCGAGAAGACGAAAAAAAAGGAAGGCTATTTTTTAAACCTACCCTCCTATGTCTGCTCGCTTGAACTTAACACGGCATTATACGCAGAATGACCCCTAAAGTCCAACGGCTTTGCAGCGAAAGTATGAGATAAATGGCTTGCTTTTTGCATGGAAGTCTGTTTTGTAAGCAATGTGAAAAAATGTAAGCAATTAATAATTGTCAGACAAATCAAATCTTAATTTTTATCAAATCTACTAATATAGCTTAGTCGATATAACAATAGGAACAAGACAAATGGCTACACCACCTAAATCTACTACATCTAAAAAAATCACTCCGAGCGTGGTAACTGAAACTGCCGAGAAGCTTGAAAAAGTAGCAGTCGAGGCTAAAGATCAGGCAATTGGAACCATCGAGGAAAGTAAGGAAAAGCTTGAAGTTGAGGCCAAGCAGTTAAGCGACACTGTGCAGGAACAATTGCGTCAATTTAAGCAGGAGGTGTTACAGCGTATTGATACTTTGAAGGAGCAGATTTTCGGTTCGCAGAAAGAATTAACTGAACTGAAAAGCTTTATCAAGACAGAATTCAACGCTGTCTTCGAAGACTTATCTAATCTGGGTAAAGAGTTGAAAGAGGATGTCAGTCAGATTTCGACCAAGCATAAGGAACATCTGACCGATACTTTTAAACGTTCTAAGGACAGTACCATTGAAGTACTGAAAAAAGTCAAACCCGTGGTGAAAACAGAGAGCTCGGACAAAAGTCCTGAGCTGAAAAGTTAGGCTGCGCTGAAAGGCCGCTATTTAAAAAGGAGAACAATCAAATGTTCTCCTTTGTCTTTATGCAGCAAAACGGACTCACAATAACAATTAAAGGGGGGTCACGATGCAACAGCATTTTGTAGGTGTACTTATTTTACTGATATTGATCATGCTACTGAATCTGGAAAGCGGATTGGGGCGCATACTTTATCTGGGTGTAATCGTATTATGTTTGGGAGTGCTGGGACTGGTGTTTGGGACCATTCTTCTGATGATCATTACTTTTGCTTTTATTCTTTATGCTGCTGTGAAATCTATTCAGGAGCAGCATCATCTACATCATTAAAATATGAACGTTGAAAACAATAAAAAATCTAAAATAATTACATAGAGGATCAATCATTGTTGAGCGACAAACAAAAACGTGAGACTTTAAGTCTCACGTTGTATTCGCCTGCCACACATTTAAATAGTTGATGCACAGCGTCAATCTATTTAAAACACATGCAACCAGTCACGTTTATTATGAAAATCTGCCTGAGGACTACTATGCTGCATGGCATAGTATTGATCACCTTGTGAGGTTTTTAAAACAGCAGATAAACCCAGGAACAAGTTTTCCCATTTCAGTTTATGTGTTGCCATAAAATCAGTCAGATCCACACTGACATTAAGACCATAATGCGTACGTTTGAGCTGATTCAGCTCAATATCATCCGCAGCTTGCGGTGGCATATCTTCAGGATAACGGTATTCTTCAAATTGATAAGCCTGCCAGGCCTGAGAGGGGGAAAGATTAATCTCACGATAAAAATCTTCGCCCTGAACCCCAATAAAAATTTCAAAGCAGGTCTGTTCCCACAGGAAATCCTGACGGGGATGTGCCGTCACCATGTCGGGCCACAAGATGTACTGATTGGGATCACGGATCCAGAAGCCCACATTTAAATTGCATGGGCCTTGCTGTTCAATGGCGGCAACCAGAGAGATGGCCTGAAAACGGCGATCAAATGCGCTAAGTTCGTAACTTGCCATAAGTCCTGTACTTAGTTAGACAGATGAGCGAAACGGACAAGGTTGGACAATTTTTGGTTTTGTTTCGCAGCTTTCTTGTAAAGCAGCGCAATTTTACCAATAGTTTGAACTACTTCGGCACCAGTCGCTTCTGAAATTTCAGCAATCAATGCTGCACGCGCTTCACGATCTTCAGCTACGATTTTCACTTTAATCAGTTCGTGATCGTTTAAAGCACGCGCCAATTCTTCGATGACATTTTCAGTCAGGCCTTTGTCACCCAGCATAACGACCGGGTTTAAAGCATGTCCGATTTGACGTAAACGCTTACGTTCCTGAATAGATAAAGACGCCATGAGAGATAACCTGAATTTTAAAACGGCTTAGTATAGCAAAAGCAAAAAACAAACGCTTTAAATTATCAGGAAATAATCATTTCCAATATCTCTTCATAACGAGCAAAACTCCTCGATTTAGATACACATGTATACTGCAAAATATGTCTTTTTCACGTACAATTAATAATTGGACGTTTTTTTATTTAGAGAGTTATGGCTACACGCATTACCAACCAAAAGTTATCTAAAAGTAGTCGTGATTGGATGAGAGAGCATTTAGACGATCCTTATGTGAAAAAGGCACAAAAGGACGGCTATCGTGCGCGTGCAGCATATAAGCTCTTAGAGATGCAAGAAAAGTACAAAATCATCAAACCCGGCATGACCGTGGTCGACTTGGGTGCAGCTCCCGGGAGTTGGTCACAAATTGCAGGTAAGTTGGTCGGCGACAAAGGTTTATTGATTGCATCTGACATTTTACCAATGGATGCATTACCTGATGTGACTTTCTTGCAAGGCGACTTTCGCGAAGAAGAAGTCTTCCAGCAATTGTTAGAAATTTTAGATGGTCGTACTGTAGACGTTGTAATTTCAGATATGGCCCCCAATACATCAGGTAATAAGGCTGTAGATCAACCGCGTCAGATTTACTTGTGTGAACTTGCACTGGATTTTGCCAACAAGGTGCTAGGCCCTAAAGGTCAATTTGTGGTAAAAGTTTTCCAAGGTTCAGGTTTTGACGAATTCCGTAAGCAAGTGGTTGATAGTTTTGATGTTCTGAAAACATCTAAACCTTTGGCATCACGTGCTCGCTCCAAGGAAGTTTTCCTGATCGGGCAGGGACGTAAGAAGGCTTTAAAATAAGTCTACTTGCCAAGTCGTTAAAAATTGTGCATTTTGTACGTTTTCAGATAATTGTAAGTTGATTTACAGCTTAAGTATTAAGGTCACCCTGAACAGGGCATGATCAAATTAGATTGGAATGGGAATAAAGCTTTGAGCGATCTTTTTAAGAATGCCGTATTGTGGCTCGTGATACTGGGTGTGCTGGTGTTAATCTTCAGCAACGTCAGTGACCGCAATCAACCGACTACAATGAACTACTCAGAGTTTGTTGCCGCGGTCAATGCTGGCCAAATTAAACAAGTTGTGATTGACGGCGAAAGAATCCGTGGCGAAAAATCGAACGGTTCAGAGTTTGAAAGTATCCGTCCGGCAGTTCAGGATCCTGAACTGATGCCAAGCCTGATTAAAAATAATGTTGTGGTTGAAGGTGAAGCACCACAACGTCAAGGCTTGCTCATGCAGTTGCTTATTGCAAGTTTCCCTGTACTTTTAATCATTTTGTTATTCATGTTCTTTATGCGCAACATGGGTGGCGGTGCAGGTGGTAAAAACGGCCCAATGAGTTTTGGTAAATCTAAAGCCAAAATGCTGTCTGAAGACCAGATTAAAGTCACTTTCACTGATGTTGCTGGTTGTGACGAAGCCAAGCAAGAAGTCGTTGAAATCGTAGATTTCCTGAAAGATCCAACCAAATTTAAACGTCTGGGTGCGAGTATTCCACGCGGTGTGTTAATGGTCGGTCCTCCAGGTACGGGTAAAACCTTACTTGCCAAAGCCATTGCCGGTGAAGCGAAAGTTCCATTCTTTAGTATTTCAGGTTCTGACTTCGTTGAGATGTTTGTCGGTGTTGGTGCATCCCGTGTTCGTGACATGTTCGAACAGGCGAAACGTCATGCACCATGTATCATCTTTATTGATGAGATTGATGCAGTCGGTCGTCACCGTGGTTCAGGTACCGGTGGTGGTCACGATGAACGTGAACAGACACTGAACCAGATGCTAGTTGAAATGGACGGCTTTGAAGGTAATGAAGGCATTATCGTGATTGCTGCAACCAACCGTGCAGATGTACTGGATAAAGCACTTCTTCGTCCAGGCCGTTTTGACCGTCAAGTTGTAGTTGGTTTGCCAGACATCAAAGGTCGTGAACAAATCCTGAATGTACATTTGAAAAAATTACCTTCAGTGACAGGTGTGGATGTTAAGGTTCTTGCACGTGGTACACCTGGCTTCTCGGGTGCGCAATTGGCAAACCTAGTGAATGAAGCTGCTCTGTTTGCTGCACGCCGTAACAAGAACACCGTCGATATGCATGACTTCGAAGATGCAAAAGACAAGCTGTATATGGGTCCTGAGCGTAAATCGATGGTACTTCGTGATGAAGAGCGTCGCGCGACAGCTTATCATGAAGCAGGTCATGCAATTGTTGCTGAAAGCTTGCCAGGTACAGATCCTGTGCATAAAGTGACGATCATGCCGCGTGGCTGGGCTTTAGGTGTCACCTGGCAGCTGCCTGAATTTGACCAGACTAGCCATTATAAAGACAAAATGTTGAATGAACTTTCGATTTTGTTTGGTGGCCGTATTGCTGAAGAAGTCTTCATTAACCAGATGTCGACTGGCGCTTCAAATGACTTTGAGCGTGCAACTAAAATGGCACGTGCGATGGTGACCAAATATGGTATGTCTGACAAACTCGGTGTCATGGTCTATGAAGAAGATGCACAGCAATCTTTCATGGGCAGTATTGGTAGCCGCAGTATTTCGGAAACTACACAACTAGAAGTCGATCGTGAAATTCGTCGAATTCTGGATGAGCAATATAAAATCGCACGCGATATCCTGGAAAGCAAAAAAGATATTGCCCATGCGATGGTGAAAGCCTTGATGGAATGGGAAACCATTGATCGTGATCAAATCCGTGACATCATGGAAGGTCGTGAGCCTCAGCCACCAAAAGTCTATGTTGCAGATAATCCTGTGATTGATGTAACGCCAGATGATGGTCCGCTGACTCCTCCGCCATTGCCAGCGAACTAAGCTCAATAAAAAAAACCACCTTCGGGTGGTTTTTTTATGCTTGTCATTTTTGTCATATCTTTTTGAGTGTTATATTGAGCTATTAAAAATGAATAAGAAAATAAAAATGAATATGCCTGTTCTGGAATCCAGTGTTTACCAGCTTCGTCTTGAACCGTTGAGCTGGGAGCATTTTTCTGATTTAGCTATCGTATGCGCTGAAGAAAATTTAGGTGAGGTTTTATATAACTCAGTGCCTTATCTGCCTAACTTAAAAAAATATTTTACTCAGGCTTTTGAACAGCAAGCTCAAGGTGAAAGGATGGCTTTTGCTGTGATTGATTTAAACTCCGGCCAAGCAATTGGAACCACCAGTTATCATGATATTAAAGCGGAAATTCCACGTTTTGAAATTGGTTATACCTGGTATGCCAAGCGCTATCACAGAGCTTATGTAAATCGCGTTTGTAAATATCTTTTGTTAAGACATGCTTTTGAAAATTTAAATGCTCAGGTGGTCGGCTTTCGAACTGATCATTTGAATCTTCCCAGCCAAAAAGCGATTGAGGCATTAGGTGCCAAACGAGATGGCATTATCAGGTGTCATATGCTACGTAAAGATGGACAGACTATTCGAGATAGCTATATCTATAGTATTTTAGAAAGTGAATGGGCAGATGTGAAAGCATTATTACAAACTAAACTGATGCAATATTCCCAAAACAATTACTTCGAAATCTAGGTCCTAGCCTTATTCCACTTTGCTTTATTCAGCGATCCATAAGACAATATCGGGGTTATTTTGAGTGAGTATTGAATCATGCAGCTGATGCCTTTGTTACCACATGTATGGACATTTGGTGATTTAAAATTGGACTTATCCCAGCCGCATGTGATGGGGATTCTCAATGTCACCCCAGACTCTTTTAGTGATGGTGGTCGGCATAATCACAAAGAAGATGCAGTCGCACGTGCGCTTGAAATGATGGCCGAAGGCGCGACCGTGATTGATATTGGCGGTGAATCGACCCGTCCAGGTGCCGCAGTGGTAGAAGTGGAAGAAGAAATTCGCCGCGTAGTGCCTGTGGTGGAAGAACTGGCTAAACATAAGGTCATTCTCTCGATTGATACGTCGCAACCTGAAGTCATACGCGCAGCGGTTGGGGCCGGAGCACATATCTGGAATGATGTCCGTGCTTTGACTCGGCCGAATGCATTGCAGACCGCAGCAGAACTCAATATTCCAGTGATCATCATGCATATGCGTGGTGAACCGACCACCATGAACAATCTGGATCAATATGAGGATGTTACTGTTGATGTGATTCGCGAGTTATCTCAACGTGTTCAGGATGCCTTGGATGTGGGAGTAAAAGCGGAAAATATCATGATCGATCCAGGTTTTGGTTTCGCTAAAAATGCCCAGCAAAATTTAAAGCTGTTGCAAGAGTTTTATAAATTGACAGAAATGGGCTATCCGATTTTGTCTGCTTTATCTCGTAAACGCTTTATCGGAGCAGTTCTAAATGGTGAAGCACCGCAAGAGCGTGCGGTAGGTTCGGCAACAGCACATTTACTGAGTATTCAGCAGGGTGCATGTATGGTACGGGCACATGATGTTAAAGTCACAGCCGATGCGATTAAAGTCTGGCAAGCCATGCAAACGGCTTAGAAATTGAAAGCAGCAAATCAACCACTTGGCAATGTTGTTTGGCTTTTGAGCAACAATATGCTATATAGGCACGCTTAGATTAGATAGTCATCCTTTAGAGTGCCTGTAATGTTTGCAGATTTACTTCTCCCCATGTTCGATGATGAATATTATCCCGATATTCTGGTTGCTGAAATCAAGCAGCACATCGAACGTTTTGCCCAAAAAGTCGCTAAATCAGGTTTGTCAGATCAAGAAATTTACCAGCTTGCCAATCTGACTGTGGCTGATATCAATATCATGAAACCTCAGTTCGAAGATCTGGATTCGTCTCTGGATGATACTGCCGCGGATTATATTGCCGAAGCCATGATGATGGTGGTGCAAGAGCACGGCCTGTTCGAGATTGAAATGGAAGACCTGATTACCAATCGTGAATGGTGATTTAAGAAAACCCTGCAGATGCAGGGTTTTTTATTGTCTGTTCAAATAATCTTTAAAGCTATTAAAGCGAATTGAGCCGAGTAATTGTTGCTCTTCATTCATGCATTGCTGATAAAGGTTTTGGTAATAAGCCTGCAGATTCGATTGACCTTGAATCTGTTGTGGTGTTTTTGATTTGGATTGTTGATAAGCCCAAAAAGCCAGTTGTCGGAGTTTCTGCAACCTGATCTGGTCAATCGCACTACAGGAACTTTTAAATAAAGGTTCCAGGATGACCACCCCAAAGGAAGAAATCGCTAAAATGATCATACTAATGATGACCAGTACATCCGAATGAATCAGATAAAGGTTGAGCAATAAGCTCAGAAAAATTGGAATTTGCAGATAGAGACAGTTTTGCAAACGCTGACTATAGGCTTTGGAACTAAATTGCGCCTGATATTGTGCATGCCAGATATAAGGATAAAGCAGTGCCATCAGCACAATTAAGGTGACATTAAAGGCAATCGTGGCATTCTTGAAAAAATAATATTCCAGAAATACGGAGCTGAGACTACAGGCTACACAGACCAGAAGGGACAGTAAATTAATCGCGATAACAAACTGGATATTTTGCAAGGCATTAAATTTAAAGCGGCTATAACGCAGCTTAAGGAAAAAAGCGTCTGGATGACGTAATTGTAATGTAGCGAGATCAAAGTGTTTTAATTCTGACATGGGGATTTCGCGCTAAAAGAATAAAATTCAGGCACAAAAAAACCAGCCTAATGCTGGATTTTTTATTGCACCATTTTAATAAATATTAAAATGGTGCCCGAGGCCAGACTCGAACTGGCACGCTTTGTGGGCGGGGGATTTTAAATCCCCTGTGTCTACCGATTTCACCACTCGGGCATGTGCGCAATAATAGAGGACGAAATAAAGCTTGGCAAGCAAATTTCTAAATGATTGCTTTCTTTTCAAGCAATTCCGTAGCTTCTATTCTAAAAACCAGCAAATCAACGTTTTTTAAAAGTCAATATTTGCAGATCTTTAAGACGACCAATGAAAAATGATAGAGGGAACTATGAATTCTCATCCAGATAGCTGTCGACATCCAGGTGCTTGATCGTTTTACAATATTGATGCTCATATTTCAGCAGCCGCGTATATAACCCGGCAAAGTGATTTAATTGCTGTTTTAGTTCGGCATGCCGAGGATCATGGCTTGAATAAAAACGTAATTTTAGTCGGATCAGACAGGTTTGTTTATAAGCCCAAAAACAGATTTTACGTAATTGTTGTAGCTGATAGTGCTCAGTATTTTTACTATTTTCCTTGAATAAATTTTCCCGATAAAAGCGCACAAAACCAAAGCTCACGCCAAAGAAGAATAAGCTCCACATCAGCAAACTGCTTTGTATAAAGACCAGATTTAAGGCTTGCAATAGAATCACAATAGCCATCTTGATCGGAGTATGACGCAATAACTGATACAGCGAATAAGAAGAATGCTGAATCTGGTACAGAATCAAGGTGAGACTCAACATCAGGAACAACAGAATGGCCAAAATGGCATAACTTTGCGCCTGAAATTCGCTGATTTGCACAAAAGATTGCTGTACTAGATCTCGTAACATCAAACTGATGGGAACAAAAATCATGGCGGCCAAGGCCCAAGGAATTAAGAGCTTGGCTTTATCCCAGATTCCACGGATTTCAATCTGACTGTAAAACAGGTAATTCCCTTTAAATGCAGTCGGATATTGGCGCTTAAGTTGCTGCAGCAACAAAGTCACTTGCGTAGTGGGGATCATCCAGAGATTAATTTAATATATAGATGAAGCACTATAGTCGATTTTGCGCAATATCGCAGAAGAAATGCAGTTTCAGGTCATAGCGCTGTTTTAATCATGAAGATTTTGATTTTTTAGCGTCGAATTATGCGAAAATAACCCATTCAAGATATATTTTTTTAAGGACAGTTTATGACTGATCAATCTCCTCAGGCGTTAAGCGACATCGAAATTTTAGACATCCTGCAAAGTATGAAAAAGGATGAGCTAAATACTGAGGCGCAAGCAGCAATTCGTCAGGGTGGTAAAGCTGGTCGTCAGGAAGCGCATAAAGCAGCCTTAGTAGCATTGAATCAGTCATTTGAAGACAAATTTGTCGAAGCCGTATCTTTGGCTTTTGGTCTGAATGCAGCACAAATCAAAAAAATCCGTTATAAAAAAGACCGAATCCGTATTTTAAAAGCGCGCGGTATTGATTATATGGCGATTGATGGTGCTGAAACTGCGCAAGTGCTGTCACAAATTGCCCAAGCAATTGTGCGTGAAGATGCCATTGTCACCCATGACCTGCACAATATTTTCCCATTCTGGAAAGAAGGCTGGCCAATGGTGCAATTCGATAATGCCTACAAGATTTTAGAAGATGATATCCAGATTCACTATCAAGCCGTTCTTGAGGCTTTATTAGCAAAAATCTAAGCTATAACTAGATCTAAATAAAAGCGCCTTCGGGTGCTTTTTTAATCACGATATATCAGTGCAATCAGCCAACTGATGGGCAGAATAAATAAACGCCACCAAATAATCAAGGGCCAATAAAAATACTCTCCTAATCTCAAGGTGGAGTCGAATCCTTGACGGCGACGTTCATGCGGGTAGGGAATAATGAAAACCGTTAAAATCATCAGAATAATGGCTGCAAGTATAAGCAGGGGATTCTGCTGTTTGGCAAAAAAGAAGTAAAACAAATACAGGGCTGAATAAAAAAACAGACATGCCAATAATGCAGAAATATTCATCATTCACCTTATGATTTTTTTCTTAGAATAATTTTTTTAATCTATCCCTAAAAAGAAGAACCAGATTAATCTGATTCTTCTTGAAGGACTGAATTGGTTTCGAGTAGGCGTGTCACCAGCAACTGGTCAATTTTAAAATGATCGACGTCCACCACTTCAAACTTATAAGCACCAAATATCACTGCATCTGCAGGACGAGGAATCTTGCGTAATTTATACATCATGAAGCCAGCGATGGTTTCATAGTTTTCATCATCAGGCATTTCATCAATTTCAAGCGCATGCTTGATGTCTTCAATCGGCGTGCTGCCTTCAATCAGCCAGGAATTATTGTCACGTTTAATAATTTGTTGATCGGCTTCAATAGGCGTCACCCAGTCACCCATCACGGTAATCATAATATCGGAAAGGGTAATCACTCCGACTACCAGCGCATATTCATTAATGACAACGGCAAACTTTTCCTTGGTAGAGCGGAAACGGTCCAGAACTTCCGATAAGGTCAAAGTATCCGGAATGGTCAACACATTACGGATGGTATTTTCATTGAGCTGCAGCAGCGACTGGTTATTCAAAATACGCACCAGAATATCTTTGGCATCGACATAGCCAATCACACTGTCGATGTCATTACTACACACCAGAAACTTGGAATAGGGATATTCCGCCAGCTTTTGCCGAATACTTACTTCCGGTTCATTTAAGGTAAAGAACACCACATTTTCACGGGTAGTCATACTGGAAGGAACGTTACGCTCTTCAAGCTCGAATACGTTTTCAATGAAATGGTGTTCCTGCTTCTGGAGTACACCGGCCTGTGCACCGGCATCCATCACTGCAGAAATATCATCAAAAGTAATATTGTCATCACGGATGGTATTCACTTTAAACAGACGGAACAGCATGTTGGCAATCGCGTTAATAAACCAGGCCAAAGGTTTGCAGACTTTAATGAAAATCTGAATAGGCTCAATGACCGAGACTGCGATCTTTTCTGGCGCAATCATGGCCAGACGCTTCGGCATCAGGTCTGCAAATAAAATAAATAATGAAGTGACGACCGTGAAGGAAAGCACAAAGCTGATATTTTCAGCCCAAGGTCCTTGGTAAAAGCGGGAAACAAAATTATAAATATAAGGACGGAAAGCGCCTTCACCTAAAATACCGCCGAGAATAGCGACTGCATTTAAACCGATTTGAGAGGCTGCAAAGAAGTCCGCAGAATTTTCTTGTAGATCTAAAACTTTTTGAGCGCGATGTTCACCCGATTCAGCCAGAATTTTCAGTTTGACTTTACGGGCACCTGCGAGGGCGATTTCAGTTAAAGATAAAAAACCGGCCCCCGCGATGAGTATTAAGATAATCACGATATTTTGTAAGAGGCTCACAAATCCACCTGTGGATAAATAATATCTTAGGATATTTTTAGCATAAAAAAAGACTTGAGGTGTAACAATGACAGCTCAAGTCCTCAAAGTATAATCTTAAAAAATAAGAATTTAGAAGATTGTAAGGTTAATAGTTTGAAAATTGAGAATTATTGCTCAGGAATTCACGGTTTTCCTCTTCAATCATTTGCCGTGCAACATATAAAATCAGCTGACGTAACCAGCGATGTGCCGGATGATGATGCAATAATGGGCACCATGCCATTTTTAATTCAAATTCCGGAATATAAAACGGCGGATCTTTTAAAATCAGATTGTGATTTTTGGCTTGTAAGCGCGCAATACGTGAAGGCAGTGTTGCAATCAGATCTACATTGGATGCTAATAAGCCTGGCATTTGATAATGACGGGTAAATACCGAAATCTTACGTTTCTGGCCAATACGTTCCAAAGCCTGATCAATCCAGCCTAAACCGGCCTGTTTTTCAGGATTCACCCCGAAACCAACACCCATACCGGTTTTAGAAACCCAGATATGCTGTGCATCCAGGTAACTTTTAAGGTTTAAGTTGCTTGCGGCAGGATGCTTGTTATTTAAAAGACAAGAAAAGCTGTCACGCCAGACCAATACCTGATGAAAACTTTGCGGAATCTCATTAAAGCGGTTGATTGCCAGATCGACCTTGCCCTGTTCCATATCACGATAAGACACGTCACTTGGCGTCAGGAAGTCGAGAACAACATTTGGAGCTTCTGAACGCAAGGCTTTGACTAAGCGCGGTACTAAAGTGGCTTCGGCATAATCCGAGGTCATGATCCGGAAGACACGATTTGAGGTATATGGACGGAACTCGGTACGCGGTTCCAGAATCATGGACAAGTCAGCCAGTGCATCCCGAATACGGGGCTGTAATTCTAAAGCACGTTCGGTCGGGGTCATGCCTTCAGAAGAGCGGATCAGGAGGGGATCATTAAATAAATTGCGTAATCGGCGTAAGATGTTACTCATGGCAGGCTGGGTAACGCCCAATTGTTCTGCTGCACGTGTGACATTTTTTTCGCGAAGAAGTACATCAAGATAAATTAATAGATTGAGATCGACCCGCTCCAGATTCATAAAAGAAATACCGAGAATAAATACAAGAAATTATGATGATTATGCCATAATTGCCGGGCCTTGTGTAAAGCGCCGATGAAAAAAAGCCATGTGCTCACTGATAAAGTTTACAGAATTAACACAGGCTTAAGGGCTATTATTTACAGTGTACATAAAAGAAAAGATGCACGTTAAATGGATCATCATTTAGCCTTTTTTATAAATTGGATTGAAATCCATCTTTTCGCTTTAAAAGAAAATCATCAAAGCTGTTCTTGCATTTAAGATTTGAGTGAAAAGTAAACTAACTCAAGAATTCCTTAAGTTGAATAAATCATCAAAGATCAGCATTTTTTAAAAATAAAAGGACATAAAACCCATAGCCAGACTTAAGTCTAATGAATTATTTTTAAGCAACATGGGGAGATTTTATCCATCTTTATTTTTAAATAAATATATATAAAACAGTATATTAGTTTAATTCATCAAGATTGTACTAAGACTTTGATCTACTCATTTTTTAAATAAATACTGAAGATTCTTGCAGACTATTGGATTAATTTTCATAAGCCCACTAATCTTTAGCTATCCCAACGGATCGTCGAAAATCTGAACAAGTCATTGAGGGTGTGATTTGAGCGGTTCGTTGCAGAAAAATCCTAATATTATTACAGGAATATATCATGACTACATACCAAACAGCGATTGATGCAATCCGCGAATTAAAAGCGAAATTCGGTAACACTTGGGCAGACATCAGTCCTGAAGATGCTGCGCGTATGCAACTTCAAAACCGTTTCAAAACTGGTTTGGACATTGCGAAATATACAGCGGCAATTATGCGTCGTGATATGGCTGCTTATGATGCAGACTCTAGCAAATACACTCAATCATTAGGTTGCTGGCACGGTTTCATCGCGCAACAAAAAATGATTGCGAACAAAAAATACTTCGGTACGACTGAACGTCGCTACATTTACCTTTCTGGTTGGATGGTTGCAGCGCTTCGTTCAGAATTCGGTCCACTTCCTGACCAATCTATGCACGAAAAAACTTCTGTTCCTGCATTGATCGAAGAAATCTACACTTTTTTACGTCAAGCTGACGCGAAAGAATTAAACGACTTGTTCCGTGCCCTTAAAAAAGCACAAGAAGCGGGCGACACTGCTAAAGCAGCTGAAATCACTTCACAAATCGATAACTTCCAAACTCACGTTGTGCCAATTATTGCGGACATCGACGCTGGTTTCGGTAACGAAGAAGCGACTTACCTTCTTGCTAAGAAAATGATCGAAGCGGGTGCTTGTGCACTACAAATCGAAAACCAGGTGTCTGATGCGAAACAATGTGGTCACCAGGCCGGTAAAGTAACTGTTCCACACGAAGACTTCATCGCGAAAATCCATGCATTACGTTATGCATTCCTTGAAATGGGTCTTGATGACGGTATCATCGTTGCGCGTACTGACTCTGAAGGCGCTGACTTGACTCAAAAAATCCCAGTGGTTAAAGAGCCAGGCGACATCGCATCTCAATACATCAGCTACTTAGACACGACTGAAATCGACATTTCAGAAGCGCAAGAAGACGAAATCCTGATCAAGCGTGATGGTAAACTTCACCGTCCTAAACGTCTTGCTTCTGGTCTATACCAGTTCCGTGAAGGCACTCAAATCGACCGCGTTGTACTTGACTGTGTAACTAGCTTACAAAACGGTGCTGACCTGCTTTGGATCGAAACTGCGACTCCAAACGTTGCTGAAATCGCTCACATGGTTAACCGTGTACGTGAAACAGTTCCAAATGCGAAACTTGTTTATAACAACTCGCCTTCGTTCAACTGGACTTTAAACTTCCGTCAACAAGCGTATGACCGTTGGGTTGCTGAAGGTAAAGACGTTTCTGCTTACGACCGTGCTAAGTTAATGAGCGCTGAGTACGATGCAACTGAATTGGCTGCTGAAGCTGACGAAAAAGTTCGTACATTCCAGGCAGATGCTGCTCGTGAAGCGGGTGTGTTCCATCACTTGATCACACTTCCGACTTACCACACAGCTGCGCTTTCTACTCATGAGCTTGCTCAAGGTTACTTCGGTACTGAAGGTATGTTGGCTTATGTTGCTGGCGTACAACGTAAAGAAATCCGCGGCGGTATCGCATGTGTTAAACACCAAGCAATGGCTGGTTCTGACATCGGTGATGACCACAAAGAAATCTTCGCTGGTGACAATGCATTGAAAGCTGGTGATGATTCTAAAAACACAATGAACCAGTTCAGCGCTTAATCCGCTTAATTGATTCACCAAAAAACCCTGCAGATGCAGGGTTTTTTGTTTGGAAAAATGCTATTAATAAATAGGGAAGAGCAATCTCAAGAACGTGCTCAAGAGGGATTATCCATAATTTCTCCATGATTGGTTTTTATCGCAGATTTTATGTGTTTAATTCTTGCATTCTAGTGCTATGTCACTGAATATTTGGATATAGCATGCTTATGTTCTGCATCAATTTACCCCTATTTAATTAAAAGTGACCCGGACTTATGCTGTCTAAATTTTTTATCCACCGCCCGATCTTTGCTGGGGTACTGGCGATTGTTGTCATGGCAATCGGCCTGTTCGCAGTGATGAACCTGCCAGTGGAACGTTATCCGGACATTGCCCCGCCAAGGATAACGGTGGCAGCAACTTATAGCGGTGCTTCTGCGGAAACTGTGGAAGAAAGCGTGACTCAAGTGCTGGAACAGCAAATCAAAGGCATTGATCATCTGCTGTATTTCAGTTCGAGTAGTGATTCTTCAGGACGCAGCCGGGTCAGCATTAGCTTTGAGAATGGTACCGATCCGGATACTGCACAGGTGCAGGTACAAAATGCGATTAATGGGGTACTAAACCGATTACCGGAAGATGTACAACGCCAAGGTGTCAATGTCTTTAAATCGCTCGGTGATACCCATATGGTAATTAGCCTGTATGATGAGTCGGGGCGCAGCAACAATATTGAACTTTCCGACTATCTGATGACCCATCTGGAACAGGACATTTCCCGGATTGAAGGCATTGGTGAGGTGGATGTTTTTGGTTCACAATATGCGATGCGGATCTGGCTGAATCCGGCAAAATTAAAACAATATAACCTGATGCCAAGCGATGTGCGTGCTGCGATTGAAGCCCAAAATACTCAGGTCGCTGCTGGTGCGATTGGTGATCTTCCCGCCATAGACGAGCAATACCTGAATGCCAAAGTTACTTCGGGTTCACGGCTAAAAACTGTAGAAGAATTCCAGAATATTATTGTCAAATCGGATCGTGCCGGCAGCTTTATTTATTTGAAAGATATTGCCCGGGTAGAACTGGGTGCTGAAAATTATCAGTCTTATAGTACCAATAATGGTTATCCATCGGCAGGTCTGGGTATTTCGCTGGCGTCAGGTGCCAATGCCATTGCCACCTCTAATCTGATTAAAGCTGAAATTGCCCGTATTTCCCAGCAATTGCCTGAAGGCTATAAAATTGCTTATCCACGTGACAATACGCCTTTTGTTCAAGAATCAATTAAAGAAGTGGTCAAAACCCTGATCGAAGCCGTGATCTTGGTCATCATTGTGATGTTCATTTTCTTGCAGAACTGGCGTGCCACCTTGATTCCTACCGTGACTGTTCCGGTAGTGATTTTGGGTACCATGGCGGTGCTGTATGCACTGGGTATGAGTATTAACACCTTAACCTTATTTGCGCTGGTTCTGGCGATTGGTCTGTTGGTGGATGATGCGATTGTTGTGGTGGAAAACGTCGAACGGCTGATGCATGAAAAGCAACTGTCCGCCAAGGACGCGGCCCTGGAATCCATGCAGGAAATTAGTGGAGCACTGATCGGGATTACTCTGGTTTTGACCGCAGTCTTTATTCCGATGGCTTTCTTTGGTGGTTCGACTGGCGTGATCTATCGCCAATTTTCTATCACTTTGGTTGCGGCCATGTCGCTGTCCTTAATGGTGGCATTGATTCTAACGCCAGCATTGTGCGCGCTTATTCTAAAACCGAATCCTAAACCGGCAAAATGGGCGTCCTGGTTTAACCAGAAACTGGATCATTTAAAACATCGTTATCTGAATTTGTCTAAATTCACGATTCAGCGTCAGGCGATTTGTCTACTATTGTTTGCTGGATTGATCGGTGTGTTTGCGTTGTTCTATCGTGCCTTGCCAACCAGTTTCTTACCGAGTGAGGATCAGGGGATTTTAAGCCTGCAAATCAAATTGCAGGAAGGCGCCCCGATGAAAAATACCATTCAGATCGGTGAAGAAGTCCGTAAGTATTTTCTGGATCAGGAACAAGCCAACGTCAATCTGGTGATGATCCGTTATGGGCGAAATTTCTCTGGAACTGGTCAGAATCTGGCGACCGGTTTTGTGGCATTAAAACATTGGGATGCGCGTTCCGGTCAGGACAATACTGCACAAGCGATTCGTGAACGGGCTTTGAAGCATTTCCAGAGTAATCGCAATGCACAAATTAACGTGTCCATGCCAGCTTCAGTCAATGGTTTGGGACAAACCGATGGTCTGGATTTCTGGATTCGAGATATCAATGGCAATGGCCGGCAATATCTGGAACAACAGTTTAAAGCACTGGAAGCTAGGGTGGGCAACTATACGAGCTTTGAAAATCTGGGCAAGCGTTCTAATCCTGACAAAGCAGAACTACGTGTCAATATTGACCAGAAACAGGCCATGGCCAATGGCCTGACCCAATCGGCAATCAACAGTACCTTATCCAGCGCCTGGGGCGGCAGTTATATTAATGACTTTATTGATCGCGGCCGGATTAAACGGGTGATCATGCAGGGTGATGCTGAATTCCGTTCCAAGCCAGAAAATCTGGCGCAGTGGCATGTACGAAATGACCAGAATCAGATGGTGCCTTTCAGCAACTTCTCGCAAGTGGGCTGGAGTGGTGGCCCTGAAGTGGTCAACCGTTTCATGGGTTATACCGCATTGCAAATGGAAGCGGATCGGGCTAAAGACAGCAGTTCCGGTCAGGCCATGCAGGATGTAGAAGCTTTGATTGCCAAGCAGGAGGGAGTCGATGTAGTTTGGAGCGGTCTTTCTTTCGAGGAAAAACAGTCCAATAATCAGGCGATCTGGCTGTATCTGATTTCAATTGGCTTCATTTTTCTCTGTCTGGCGGCTTTATATGAAAGCTGGAGCATTCCAACCGCAGTGATGTCGGCTATTCCACTCGGGATTGGCGGCAATATTATTTTCAGTTATCTGGCTGGTTTCCCGAATGATATCTATTTCCAGATTGCCTTGTTGACCACCATTGGTCTGTCCTGTAAGAATGCCATTCTGATTGTAGAATTTGCTTCATTAGCGCAGCAGCAAGGTAAATCGGTAGTAGAAGCCGCACTAGAAGGTGCGTCTTTACGTCTACGTCCAATTTTGATGACTTCTTTGGCCTTTGGCGCAGGGATTTTACCGCTGGTCTTTGCTACAGGCGCTGGTGCGGTGAGTCGTCAGGAAATTGGCGTGAGTGTATTTGGTGGTGTCATTTTTGGAACATTGCTGGTGCTGATTTTTATTCCATTTATGTATGTTTTAATTCGTCGACTCATCATCAAAAAATCGCGTGCTTAAAATAAAGGAAAACTCTAGAGCTGAAAAATCCCCGTTTATACGGGGATTTTTTTATCGCCAAAACTCGTCCAATGACTGGTTGCGTTTTCAGCATGGTGTGAAAATTGCTATAAAAATCATCTATTCATACAAGAATGTGTCGTGAGAATGCATCTGATGGGGATTTTTATTCATGTTGTCACACTTTTTTATTTATCGACCTAAATTTGCAGCCGTCATCGCCATTATCATGATGGTATTAGGAATTTTTGCACTGCAAAAAATTCCGATTGAGCATATGCCGAATATGGACGCACCTGCGTTAGGGGTTTCTGCGGGGTATCGTGGTGCATCTGCGGAAACCGTTGAGCAATCGGTCACGCAAATTTTAGAACAAGCGGTAAAAGGCATTGAAGGTTTGGAAAGCTTTCAGTCCAACAGTAGCGTGGGACGTGCAAATCTGACCCTGTCGTTTGAGCAAGGCGTGGATCTCGATCAGGCACTGTTGCAAGTGCAAAATGCAGTCAATGGTGTGCTAAGTCGATTGCCTGAAGAAACCCAGCAAAATGGAGTGGCTGTTTATAAACAAGGTTATGATCAATTTGCATTACTGAGTTTATATGATGAATCAGGGAAAGCGACACCTATAGAGCTTGCTGACTATTTAATGGTGCATGTCGAACCGCGTTTTTCCCGTATTGACGGAATGGGTGAAGTGGAGCTTTATGGCGCAGGCTATGCGATGCGCATTTGGCTCAATCCACATAAACTACGCCAATTTAATCTGATGCCGAGTGATATTCGCAATGCAGTCGAGGCACAAAATGCACCTCTTGTATCTGGTTCTATTGGTGGATTACCAACAGCACAAGATCAATACATGAATGCCAAGGTTAGTGCGGGATCACGTTTAAGTAGTATTCATGAATTTGAAAAAATTATTGTGAAGACAACAGATTCAGGTTCGGTCCTGTACTTGAAAGATGTCGCACGTGTTGAGTTGGGGGCAGAAAGTTATAACCATTTAAATTATACCAACGGTCATTTATCCGCTGCATTATCGATTCAATTGGCGCCACGGAGTAATGCGATTGCGGTTTCAGAGCAGATGCAAACGGTGTTGAAAAATGCCCAAGCCAATTTGCCTGCACATTATCAATTGCGTATGACCATGGACAGAACCCCATTCATTACCAGTTCAATTGAACAAGTCGCGAAAACTCTGGTTGAAGCGATGGTACTGGTGGTTTTGGTAATGTTTATCTTCCTGCAAAACTGGCGCGCCACTATTATTCCTGCAGTCACCATTCCGATTGTAGTTTTAGCCACATTTGCGGTGCTGTATGTACTGGGAATGAGCTTAAACAGTTTTACCTTGTTTGCCCTGATTTTGGCGATTGGTCTGTTGGTCGATGATGCCATTGTAGTAGTGGAAAACATTGAACGTTTGATGCATGAAGAACATTTGGATGCTCAGGCTGCAGCTTTAAAGTCAATGAAGGAAATTAGCGGTGCATTGATCGGGATTACTTTGGTCTTAACTGCTGTATTTATTCCCATGGCATTTTTTGGCAGTATGACAGGGGTCATCTATTGTCAGTTTTCCATCACGTTGGTCGTGGCAATGCTACTTTCTTTATTGGTAGCACTTATCATCACCCCTACATTTGCAGCGCAACTGCTAAAGCGTCAACCACATCAACCAAAATGGGCAAAGCGTTTTAATCGTGGCATGGATAAGCTCACCATGCGTTACCAAAAGCTTTCTGCACGTAGCATGCAGTTTAAAATGACGATGTTGGCTGTATTTAGTATATGTGTTTTAGGCTTTGGCTGGCTTTATAAAACCTTGCCCGAAGGCTTGATGCCAACGGAAGATATGGGCTTTGTCATGGGTCAAATTGTGATGCCGGGTAATGCACCACGTTCTGAGATAGAAAAAGTCGGGCGTGAAGTTCAAGACTATTTAATGCAGCATGAATCTGAGCGCATCCAAAGCATTGGGATTTGGTATAGTGGAAACAATGTTGGAGTTGGGCCTTATCGTGGTCAGCTTTTTGTCGTATTAAAGGACTGGGCAGCGCGTAAAAATCCTGAAGATACCGTCTTTGCCATTGTAGATCGTGCACAAAAGCACTTTGCCAATCATGCCAATGCCCAGATTTTCTTTATGGCGCCTTCTATGTCTAGTAATGGACGTGTGGTCGACTTTTGGTTACAAGATTTAGATTCACGGGGCAGCGAGTTTTTACAGCAATCCTTCTCTGAGATTGAAACCCGTGCCAAAGCAAAATCATCGATTGAATATTTACAACTTGATGTACCCAAAGAAAGTGCCGAGCTGAATATTAAACTGGATATAGAACGTTTACTCAAATATGCCGTACCTCAGCAAAGTTTTAACAGTACGTTGGCTGCGGCTTGGAGTGGTACCTATATCAATGACTTTATTGATCGTGGACAAATCAAACGGGTCATCATGCAAGGCGAAGCGGAGTTCCGTTCTAAACCTGAAGATTTGGCACATTGGCATGTCCGCAATAGCACAGGCGAAATGTTATCGTTTAATCAATTCACTACGCTGAATTGGCAAGGTGGACCGAATAGTATCAATCGTTATATGGGCTATAACGCCGTGCCTGTATATGCAGGTATTCCCAAAGATCAATTTTCGAGTCAAACCATGCAAGATGTCGAAGCTTTAGTCGATGAACAAGACGGAGTAAATTTGGCCTGGAGTGGAGCTGCACTAGAAGAAAAACGCAGCAGTGGGCAAGCTATTTTCTTGTATCTAATTTCGATTGCCTTTATTTTCTTATGTTTAACGGCACTTTATGAAAGCTGGACGATTCCTGCTGTGGTGTTGACCGCGATTCCTCTGGGCGTAGGAGGGAGTATTCTGTTCTGTGCCTGGTTCGGTTTTGCAAACGATATTTACTTCCATATCGCCCTGCTGACGACCATCGGTCTGTCCTGTAAAAATGCAATTTTGATTGTAGAGTTTGCCGCACAAGCAGAGCGGGCAGGTCATACTCCGGTTCAGGCCGCGATACTGGCCGCGGGCTTACGCTTGCGTCCTATTCTCATGACCTCCATTGCATTTGCAGCGGGCGTACTGCCTTTGATGTTTGCCACCGGCGTCAGTGCAATCAGCCGGCAGGAGATTGGCAGTAGTGTTTTTGGTGGGGTGCTATTTGCCACTGTCCTGGTACTGCTGTTTATTCCCTTTATGTATGTATTGATCCGTGGTCTGATGATTAAAAAAACAGTTTCTCAATCAGTGGTGATAGATCATCCATCTTTAGAAAGTGAACAAGCCTGACTCAGTCAGGCTTTTTTCTGGCTAAATATCGAGGAATTGATTTATACAAAAAATATCGTCATATTGCAGCATGATCATTAAAATTATTCACATGAAAAATTAGGATACATAGGGATCAGGACAAACCTCTCTTGAATGCCAGACTTTTATAATGAGCTGCTTATGCCGACAATTTCAGAAAAAATCCAGCATATCCAACAACAATTACATTCTGAAAATCACGACATCGCTGTAGGCTTACTTAGTCAGCTGAATGTCGCCGATCAGGCGCGCATTTTAAGTCGTTTAGATGCTCGGCAACAGGCCCAAATTTTAAGGGAACTGAATGAATCAAGCTTGGTCTATGCTTTTATGCCCCTAGGGCAGCAGTTAAACGTGACCAAGCACCTATCTATTTCAGAACTTGTTCCCATTCTGGACGCAATGCCTTCTGATGATTTTGTCGATATTTATAAGCAGTTTTCGCCGCCGCTACAGCTGCAATTGATGAGCGCCTTGTCTGAAGAATCCCAGCAGACACTCACAGATCTGGCCATCTATCCGGAAGGCACGGCTGGGGCCATGATGAGCTCAAGTTTTGTGACGCTCTCACCCGATTTAACCATGGATGAAGCAATACAGGCTTTACGTGTGGTGGCCGCCGGGCAGGAAACCCTATATCTGATTTATATTGTCGATGCAGAAGAACGGCTGATCGGTGTGATTTCCCTAAGGCAGATCATTCAGGCCTTACCTGAGCTGAGCATTGCCGAGGTGATGCAACGCGAAGTGATTTCTGCCCAGGTAACAGATGATCAGGAAATTGTAGCTCGAGCCTTGGCCTACTATGATTTTATTGCTCTGCCTGTGGTTGATGCACAGCAAAAACTCTTAGGAATTGTTACTTATGACGATGCTATGGACATTGTCGAAGCCGAAACCACCGAAGATATTTTAAAGTCGGGTGCAGTGACGCCGTTGACTGAGCTGAGTCTGAAAACTGCCCCGATTTTGACCCTGTATCAGAAGCGGGTCTTTTGGCTAGTGATACTGGTTTTTGGGAGTCTATTGTCTGGAATCGGCATTGCACACTTTGAAGAGATCATTGCCGCACATATCGTGCTGGTATTTTTCTTACCGCTTTTGGTGGGCAGTGGCGGGAATGCCGGTTCGCAATCAGCCACCTTGATGGTACGTGCCTTGGCCACAGGCGATGTCGAGTTTAAGGACTGGTTTAACCTGCTCAGTCGTGAATCTCTGGTGGCGCTATGCTTAGGCGGCACTATGGCGATTGCGGTATCCATTCTGGGTTATATTCGGGGAGATATTATGGTAGCTGTGGTGCTGGCCATCAGCATGCTCGGGATTGTGTTGATGGGCTGCCTGATCGGCATGAGTCTGCCTTTTATTTTAAATAAACTCAAACTTGATCCTGCCAGTGCTTCGGCGCCGTTGGTGACTTCCATCTGCGATGCTACTGGTGTGATTCTGTATTTATTTGTGGCTTCCAAATTATTGTTTTAATTCACAGATTGATACATCAACGTATAAAAAATACTTTATGCTCAAGAAAATCAGCATTATTTCTGGAATAACCTATGCCTGAGTCTGGACAAAAACCAAAACTAAGCCAACAAGAGGTGATACGTCTGGAACGTGATCTGGCCAAGTTTGCCAATATGATGGATTCCGTGGTGCGTATTCCGTTTACCAAGCAAGGGGTGGGGGCAGACGCGGCTTTGAGTACGATTCCGGTTGCTGGAGATATTGCCGGTTTTGTACTGACCTGTTATGCCATTCATAAGGCCAAACAGATTGGGGTGCCGAGTGCCAAACTCAATCCAGTGATGAAAATGGCGGCGATCGATGCGGTAGTAGGATTTATTCCGGTGGCAGGCACGGCCTTTGATATTTTTATTCGGCCCAGTCGCAAAGCGCTCGATGTCGTGCACCTGCATATTCGCGAGGAATATCAGATTAATAGCGATCGACATGTGGTGCATCCATTTTTGCATGAAAGTCTGGAACGCAAACAACAGCAATCAGCATTCTGGCGCAATCCCGTGGTGGCCTGGATCTGGATTCACATCCCCGATATTTTAGGTACTTTATTCCTGATTGTATTTGTCTTCGCGATCGGGTGGGGTGCTATGGCGCTGTATCAATGGTTCAGCCAATGATAGGTCAGCTAAAGAATAATTGAATCCAATAAAAAAAGCCTGCAATTGCAGGCTTTTTTTGAATCAAAAATAAAGTTTTACTTAAGCACAATCAAGTTGTTGCAATGCAGCGACACGTTGTTCGATGCTTGGATGCGTCTGGAACAATGCAGCAAGGCTAAAGCCTTCTTCTTTACCCGCAGAAATCGCAAATGCTTTCATTTCTTTCGGCATGGCATCTGGCATTTCAGATTCTGCCTGTAAGCGCAGTAATGCTGAAATCATGGCTTGTTTACCTGCCAGACGTGCACCTGCTTCATCAGCACGGTATTCACGGTGACGAGAGAACCACATCACAATCGACGATGCCAAGATACCGAACACGATATCCAGCACAATAGTAATCACGAAATAGGCAATACCCGGGGCTTCACCTTCTTCACGACCAAAGACATTGCGGTCAATAAAATCACCTGCGACACGTGCGAAGAACATCACGAAGGCGTTCACAACACCTTGGATTAGTGCCAGAGTGACCATGTCACCATTGGCGACATGACCAATCTCATGCGCCAATACTGCACGAAGTTCGTCTTTGTTCATACGCTCAAGCAAGCCAGTTGATACCGCAACGAGAGCATCATTTTTGTTCCAGCCGGTGGCAAAGGCATTCGACTGGTAAGAGGGGAAAATACCCACTTCCGGCATTTTAATGCCTGCACGCTGAGAAAGTTGTGCAACTTCTTGGAGCAACCAGGCTTCAGCTTGGTTACGAGGTGCATTCGGGTCAATCAGTTCAGTACCCGTGGTCTTTTTCGCCATCCATTTAGACATGAACAGGGAAATCATTGAGCCGACCATACCGAACACAAAACAGATGACCAACAGGTTGCCTAGATTCAAGCCACCTGCGCCATGGTAACTACCGACACCGAAGAGTGACAAGATAATGCCAGCTACAACCAGTACCGCGAGGTTGGTTAGCAAGAACAAACCAATCCGCATCATTGAGAAATCCTCTTATTACAGAAAAATAATCTGATTATTAAATGTAAATCATTGAAATCAATATGCGGTGAAATCGAGAAGAATTCAAGGAAAAAATAGCATTTGGCTACAAAAAACACAGGATATTTTTTGTACAAATAAAAACATAGGTCTTTAAAAACAAAGCTGTTTAGGAATTATTCACTTAAATATATTTTTGCAGATGCTGACGCATTGGCGGTGGCATAAGAGCCTGCCGGTGCATCGGTGAAACTGCCATCCGCTTGAGCAATGATCTGACGCTGATACTTGGCAGCCTGAATATTGGAAGCTGTGGTGGTTCCAGTCGAATAATTGTCAGAACTGGCAATCACACGGCCAGTATCAGAAGATGCTGTATAGGCAGCACTATGATTACCTAGACCTTGAGCATATAGGTTCTGATAACGGCTGCTGACACGACGGACATAGTCCTGAGTTTCACGAAACGGTGGTACGCCCTTATATTTAGCGACATTACCTTCACCAGCATTATAGCCTGCCAGTGCCAAGGTGGTATTGCCATTAAAGCGTTTTAATAACCAGGCCAGATATTTGGCACCTGCCATAATATTCTGCTGCGGGTCATAAGCATTGCTGACATTAAAACGACGGGCAGTCGTCGGCATGAGTTGCATTAAGCCCTGTGCACCGACTGGAGAGCGTGCCTGTACATTAAAACCGGATTCGGTATGCATCACAGCTTTAATCAAGCCTTCAGATACACCATAGGTTTGTGCTGCCTGACGGATGATCGAGTCATAGGCATTTTTATTTCTACTATAGCTAGGCAATACCGAGGCTTCACTCGAGCCCCAGTTGCTATAACTGTGAATATTGCTGTCTGGATAATAGGTTTTCTTTTCTACCTGTAGATGATTATAGCGACTTTTCTTATTAGTCAATAAAGTACTGCCATTACTGTCGCGTAATTGATAGATCGTTTGACCAGCATAAGCAAAATGACAACAGCTTGCCAATAGCAAACCACTGATCCCATAACGCCCCAAAACATGCACATTTATTTTCATTGTTTATATTAAGTAAACACAAGCGAGAAAAATTTAATAAAGAGTTTAACAAAAAATTACGGAATGAAAAGACTTGTGCGCTGCATTTATAAACGAGTTTGTAAATGCAAGTCATTTTTTACATTTTAGCGATAGAAAAAAAAATATGATTTAATTTAAAACCTTAGGCTTGACAGGGTTAACTATTTGATTTTTATTAATAATTAAATTGATCAAAAAATGATCAATTCAAAGAAAAGCCTTATCTTTTGAGCCGGACAAGTTGTCAAGTCTGTTTCAATCCACAAAGTTATCCACAGCTTTTGTGGACAACTGTGGAAAAGTCCAAAAGATAAGCATCTTGACTAAAAAATGAACGCAATCGTTCAATATATCAATCTAAATAAAACATGAAAATGAAACTAATAAGACATTTTCATGAAAATAAATTCTTTTGATGCGATAGCGGTCCGAATCGGCTAAAATTGCGCGGTATTTTTTTTATGGGTTAATCTCGTCTATGTACTCGCCAGTTGAGTCCGAACAAGGATTTAATTTCAAACCTGAACTGCCAACAAGCTCAGCCTACTACCGTTTGTTGAAGAAGCTTCGCCGCCAGGTCGGACATGCCATTCGTGACTTCAAGATGATTGAAGAAGGCGATAAGGTCATGGTGTGTATTTCTGGTGGTAAAGACAGTTATACCCTGTTGGATATCCTGCTACAGTTCAAGCGCATCGCACCGATCAATTTCGATGTAGTGGCTGTGAATCTGGACCAGAAACAGCCAGGCTTCCCGGAAGATGTATTACCGCGTTATTTAGAAGAAAATAACATTCCGTATTACATTTTGGAAAAAGATACCTACAGCATCACCAAAAAGTTGACGCCTGAAGGTAAAACCTACTGTGCAGTCTGTTCGCGTTTGCGTCGTGGTTCTTTATACGGTTTTGCGCAGGAAATTGGTGCGACCAAGGTTGCCTTAGGCCATCATCGTGATGATATCCTGGCGACTTTCTTCCTGAACCTGTTCCATGGCGGCAGCTTGAAAGCTATGCCACCAAAACTGTTGTCTTCAGACAAAAAGAACATTCTGATTCGTCCACTGGCCTATGTGGAAGAAAAAGACATCATTAAATATGCAGAAATGCGTCAATTTCCAATTATTCCATGTAATTTATGTGGCTCTCAGGACAACCTGCAGCGCGCAATTATCAATGACATGTTACGTGATTGGGATAAAGCACATCCAAAACGTCTGCACAGCATTTTTGGCGCATTGCAAAATGTTTCGCCATCACAGTTAGTCGATCGTGAATTATTTGATTTTGAAGTTCTGGATAGCCAGCGTGAATTCGACTTCAAAGGTGGTGATTCAACTGAAGAAGCGGTGGAAGGCGAGAACCGCCGGATCAATATGGTTAATCTGGGCTTTGCTGCAGACTAATTTTAGAACGTGTAGACATCAGCCCGCGGGTTGATGTCTGCTTATAAACATAAATAAAAATAGAACTACAAAAATTGAACGGCGCGTACAAAATTCGTTAGCCTTTGCGCTAATGATCATGATATAACAAAGCACAAGCATAATAGCTTCAACATGATGTCGTCTGGATAGTCGACACAAATGAACAAATAATTTGAGGAAAGATCATGCCTGCTTTTTTAACTGATGATTGGTTTTCAACTGTAGAAACTCTAACTGCGCAAGCTGGCGATTTGAATTTGCCACCAGCTTTGGCGAACCTTGCGATTAATTTGGTTGTAGCGGACACTACAGGTAATACTGAACTATCTTTAGATGGTGGGGCAATCAAGAAAGGTTTGTCTTCAAATGCCAAAACCACGCTGAATATGGATGGCGAAACTCTACGTAAAGTTTTCCTGGAATTTGATATGGCTGCTGCGATGCAGGCCTTCATGACCGGCAAAATCAAAGTACAGGGTGATATGTCACAATTGATGGCACTTCAAACTGCAAAGCCAAGTCAGGAACAAAAAGATTTGTTCAAGAAAGTGCTTGAAAATACTACGGCTTAATTCTGCTAAGACATTAGCCTGAATGAAGACCAAAAAAGCTTACCCTGAGGTAAGCTTTTTTTATGGCATTTTGATTAACGCTAAGGTTTCAGCTTAGATATTCACCAATTGCGGTGTGGTCTTGATATGCTCCAGATAAGCACGAATACGGGTCACATATTGCACCGCTTGACGGTAACGACCATTATTGGCTTTATTCTGATCCAGATAGGCATATAAGTTCACCCAGTTATTCGGGTTCTTGCCTTGCGACTGAATGCGCTTTTGCAACTGATTCACTGCACCTGGGCCCATATTATAAGCTACTAGTGCAAACCAGTTTCGATCTGGAAAAGGAATATGCTCATAGCGACTAAGCATTTGATCATAATACTTGGCGCCACCCTGAATGCTTTGAGCCGGATCGGTACGGTTACTCACACCCATGGCTTTGGCTGTACTGTTGGTCAGCATCATCAAACCACGCACACCCGTCGGAGAAACTGAATTCGGTTTCAGATAAGATTCCTGATAACCAATGGCCGCCAGTAAATGCCAATCCAGATCATACTGCTGAGCTGTCTGTTTAAAGCTCGCTTCATAGATCGGCAGACGGTTGTTCAAATCACGTTGAATGGTGGTCCAAGATTCCTCTTTCACCACATTCTGATTATAAAATGAAGCAAGCTGCTTGATGGCACCACTTTGTTTGCCTTTGCAGACAAAAGCACTGGCCGTCTGGCTCAAAGGATCTGTAGCAGATTTAAACACTAGATTTAAATTGGTATTCAAGCCATTACTTGACAGAATCGATTCATCGCCACAAGTGGCTGAGAATGACGTCAAACGCTTATTTTCAATGGTGCGTATATCGGTAGTTGTCATGGCCAGATTGGCTTTACCCTGAGCAACCCATTGCAGTGCCGTATTGTTATCAGGAACGATTTTAAAATCGAGTTTTACATTCAGATTGTTAGCATAGTTACGAACCAGATCATAACCGAAGCCATGCAGATGTTGTCCATCCTGGAATACGGTAGTCGGATTTTCAACCGCAACCACGGTCAACTTATTGCTATTGACCACATGATCAAACTGAAGTGTGGTCTTACTTGCATTGATACTGTGTAGGGGAATAAATGCAGTGCTCAGTACAAGTGCTTTCAAAGGGAGAGAAGAAATTACAGATCTTAGGCAAAGCCTCGACCCAGTGGATGAACTACTGTGCATGTTGTCTCCGCTACAAGTAATTTATGCCCTAAAAATCACAGCCAACAAAGCCAGAAATTTTAACAGTTTGATAAATTCAATAAGGGTTGGGCAGTCATGACGTCATTCAAAATGACAAGAGATTTAAAGATAATTATGTAGAAAAACTACATAGATTAAAAAATAAGCATTTCCGGAAGTTGGTGGCATATTAATGATCTGAAAAACGATTGTCAAATTTTGTACACAAATTATTTTTAAAAATAATTTTAAGATATTGAAATATAAAGTTAATTTTTTTGGAATTTTACCATTGTGTTAAAGTGGTAAATAAAATAAGCTGTTTGTAAGTTAAAACACTGAAAATTTGATCAGCAAGACGTATGAAATCCAACTTAATCACCCGTGCTGGACACGATAAATTGGTGGCAGAACTTAAGAATCTCTGGCATGAAGAACGTCCTGAAATTACCAAAAAAGTGAACTGGGCAGCCAGTCTCGGCGACCGTTCTGAAAACGCAGACTACCAATATAACAAGCAAATTTTGCGTAAAATTGATCGACGGGTCAGGTATCTCGGCAAGCGCCTCGAAGAACTGAAAATCATCGATTTTTCCCCGGAGCAGGAAGGAAAAGTTTATTTTGGTGCTTGGGTGGACATTGAAAATGAAGAAGGTGAACAAAAAACTTTACGCATTGTCGGTGTAGATGAAATTTATGATCATCATCCGCAGCATATTTCGATCAGTTCGCCGATGGCACGCGCGTTATTAGGCAAGCAGGTCGATGATGAAGCCGAAGTAGTGACTCCCTCCGGCAAGAAACTCTGGTTCATCAATTCAATTCGTTATGAAAAGCCAGAAAATTCAGCAGATTAATATAATTGATTTTATTTTGTGCAGTTGATGCAGCGAAAGCATAAAAATATTTGCCAAGCGTGATTTTTGTTTATATCATGTCGGCCATGGAAGCGTGGCAGAGCGGTTTAATGCACCGGTCTTGAAAACCGACGAGGGTGTGAGTCCTCCGTGAGTTCGAATCTCACCGCTTCCGCCAAATTTTAAAAACCCAGTCAATTTGATTGGGTTTTTTTATGTCTCAATTTTTTTGATTGTTGATCCACTTGATGCTGAATGCGGTTATTTCTCTCATCATTTTCTACTGAGTTAAATACAACTCAAGATCATTTCAAGATTCAAATCTTTGAATGAAAATGCCCAGGTTGGCTTTGATTTCGGATGATTTTTAGCTGAATAAGCCGCTTTTTATAGAAGTTTCGCTAAATTTTATTGCCAAAAATCTAATTTATTTATATGATGGCGGCCAAGGAAGCGTGGCAGAGCGGTTTAATGCACCGGTCTTGAAAACCGACGAGGGTGTGAGTCCTCCGTGAGTTCGAATCTCACCGCTTCCGCCAAATTTTTAAAACCCCAGTCGAAAGATTGGGGTTTTTCTTTTTAGGCTGCAGATATTGAATACTCAATTCCTCAGTCCTGAACTCAAGGCATAAAATCTTGAAAAATGGGCGTATCGGCCAAATATAGAGTCAGAGGCGCCAACGCGCTATCATACGCCCAAGCATCATATGGATTTCATTATGAAAATTGTCGCAGATGAAAATCTGGCATTTACCGATTATTTCTTTTCCGAATTTGGTGACATTCAACATTGTGCAGGGCGAACCTTAAGCGCAGATGATGTCAAAGATGCCGATAGCTTGCTGGTACGTTCAGTGACTCAGGTCAATGAAGTACTGCTACAGAATAGTTCGATCAAATTTGTGGGCAGTGCCACCATTGGTACAGATCATTTGGATATTGCTGCATTAGAACAACATGGGATTCAGTGGAGTAATGCAGCCGGCTGTAATGCGCAAGCAGTGGCTGAATATGTCATTACCGCATTATTGCAGGTACGTCCTGAATTACTCGATGCCAATACGACATTTACCCTGGGTATTGTCGGTTTGGGTAATGTCGGAACCCGACTGGCTTATATGGCGAAGCTCTTGGGCTGGCGCGTGATCGGTTGCGATCCTTTTGTGCAAAGAGAGCAGGTTGATCAAGTCGAATTTCATGAACTGCTGCAGCAGGTGGACGCCGTTTCAATTCATGTCCCTTTAACCAAAACAGGCATATATCCAACCTATCATTTATTTAATGCTACTGCGTTGGCAAAAATGCAGCCTGACGCGATCCTGATTAACTCAGCGCGTGGGCCAGTGATTGAAGAAACTGCCTTAATTCAAGATATTAAAGCGACACAACGCCCCGTAATTTTGGATGTTTTTGAACACGAACCGCTGATTTCAGCAGAACTTCTGGATCTGGTGACTTTGGTGACTCCGCATATTGCCGGCTATAGCCTGGAAGGCAAGGCACGTGGTACCCAGATGATTTACGAAGCTTTTTGTCAAACTTTCGGTTTTGCAGCCAATAAACAGTTTGAATCCCAGCTGCCTATCTGTGAGCAGTTTTTTCAGGGGCAGGATTTAAAAATGGCATTGCAACAGCATTTATCCCAAATTTATGACATTGCTCGTGATGATGCCAATCTACGTGCCTGTCTCAAAGAAGGCAAAATCGATCAGCAGGCATTTGATCATTTACGTAAAACCTATCCGCTGCGTCGTGAGTGGGCAGCACATGGTGGGCCGAAGGCATGACGATGACGTATCAACCCACTTGTGACCTTCAAGCCATGCGTGCACGGGCGACCTTATATCGTCAAATCCGTCAATTTTTCGCTGAGCGGGATGTATTAGAGGTGGAAACACCGATTTTGTCTCAAGCCGCTGTGACCGATGTGCATTTAGCCTCGGTACAGGCACAGCGCCATGTGCTGGGTAAACTGAATACGCATTATTTGCAGACCTCACCCGAATTTGCTATGAAGCGCTTATTGGCCAGTGGTAGTGGACCCATTTACCAAATCTGTAAGGTCTTCCGCAATGATGAGCATGGATGCAAGCACAATAGCGAATTCACCATGCTGGAATGGTATCGCCCGGGATTTAGCTTAAAAGATCTGATGTTTGAAGTATCGGATTTGCTGAATGTGACTTTGAAAGCACGTTTTGGCGAAATCCGTCCGACCATTCTAAGCTATAAACATGCTTTCATGGATCGTCTGGATCTCAATCCACTTCAAGCCACTTTACAGGAACTGAAAGATTGCTGCCGCCGCGTTGGACTCAATCTGGATTTAGGCGAGGATCGTCTCGGTTATATCGACCTGTTATTTTCACATATGGTTGAACCTAGTCTGGGTTTTGATACTGCAGTATTCCTGACTGATTTCCCCCCTGAAATGGCATCACTGGCCAAAACCCGAACCGATGAAGATGGTGAACTGGTCGCCGCACGTTTTGAATTGTATATCGAAGGTTTAGAATTGGCCAATGCCTATGATGAGCTGATTGATGCCGACGTATTGCGTTCGCGCTTTGAGGCGGATAATGCAGAACGGGCCAAGCTGGGCTTGCATGTCATGCCGATCGATAAATATCTATTGGCAGCTTTACCGAATATGCCGGAATGTTCTGGAATTGCCCTTGGAATTGACCGTTTGTTGATGATTGCAACCAATCAAATGAAACTGGAGCAAGTGATTACTTTTCCGGCAGATATTTCCTGATGGTACTGATCCAATATTTCTTAATTCCTTTTGTGATAAAGAGAAATTAAGCTATTAAAAAAGCACCCGAGGGTGCTTTTTTATTATTCAATCGCTACGGTTTGTTGTGCTTTGAGTTCACCGAGTGCCTGAATCCGTCGTTCAATCAGCATTTCACCAATATCCGGACCCTGAATATCGGCAGGCAGGTCTTGTGCCTTGATGGCGCGTACGGTTTGCATGGCATCGAGGACATATTGTGCTTGTGGATAAGCACGATCTTCCAGACCTAGACGGCCACGTGAATCACATTCACACGCCTGGACGAAAGCTTCGACACGTTCAGGGCGACGTAACACATCCAGACGTTGCAATAATCGCCATAAGGTTCCCGGCTTAAGATTGAAGGCCTGATGGCATTTCAGATGCTCTTTGCACACCGCCAAAGCCAGCTGCTTGGTATACGTCGGCACTTTTAAACGGTCACACAGTTCATTCACTGGCTTGATGCCACGCTCTTCATGCATGATATGTCGCGGTAATTCTTCAACCGGCGTTAAAGCTTTTCCTAAGTCATGCACTAAAACGGCAAAACGTACATCCAGACTATAATTTTGACGACACGCCTGCTGCAAGGACATCATCGTGTGAATGCCGCAGTCAATTTCCGGATGATATTCTGGGCGTTGTGGAATGCCATATAAGGCATCAATCTCAGGGAATAGCACCTTTAAAGCACCACATTGACGTAATACTTCAAAATACACATCAGCATGACGTTCGGATAATGCACGGGAAGTCTCTTTCCAGACGCGTTCTGGTGTCAATGCATTTAATTCACCGGTTTCAGTCAAGCGTTGCATTAATGCTAAGGTTTCATCGGCAATCACAAAGCCTGCACTGGTATAACGGGCAGCAAAACGGGCAATACGTAGCACGCGTAATGGATCTTCCACAAATGCATCGGAAACATGACGTAGAATCCGGTTTTCCAGATCCTGTTGACCGCCATAAGGGTCATAAACCTGGCCGGCATCATCCATGGCCATGGCATTAATGGTCAGATCGCGACGAATCAGATCCTGCTCTAGCGTAACGCTGACATCGGTATGAAACTCAAAACCATGATAACCGGCACCAGATTTACGTTCGGTACGCGCCAGTGCATATTCTTCTTTTGTTTGGGGATGTAGAAAAACAGGGAAATCTTTGCCTACAGGCTGATAGCCTAAGTCAAGCATTTGCGCGGGAGTTGCACCAACGACCACATAATCTTTTTCGTGATAGGGGTGTCCGAGCAAATGATCTCGAACTGCGCCGCCTACTAAATAAACTTGCATGAAAAAACCTCTATTCTTACAAGCATCATGCTACAGAATAGAGGTTTTCTCAAGTTAAGAAACGAGGCTGATGCGTCGTTATCTTGTCATTGGCTTAAAGTGCATCTTGTTCCACTTGCTGGATTTCTGCAACAGTCAGTGCAGTCATGTTGATCACACGACGCGTAGTCGCAGTCGGCGTCAAAATGTGGACAGGTTTCGCAGCACCTAGAAGAATTGGACCAATCGTTACGTTGTTGCCTGAAGTTGCCTTTAACAGGTTAAACGAGATATTGGCAGCATCCAGATTCGGCATGATCAGCAAGTTTGCAGAGCCTTTGAAACGTGAATTCGGGAATGCAAACTGACGAATGTTTTCATCCAGTGCAGCATCACCGTGCATTTCACCTTCAACTTCCAGCTCAGGCGCGATTTCAGACAGGATGTCATATACCTTACGCATTTTTTGCGCGCTAGCATCATGCTGGTCTGAACCGAAACTTGAGTGAGACAGCAGGGCAATACGTGGTGTCATACCAAAACGGCGAACTTCTTCAGCGGCTAGAATGGTCATTTCAGCCAGCTGCTCAGCCGTTGGATTGGTGTTGACATAGGTATCGGCAATGAACAGGTTGCGGTCTTCAAGCATCAAGGCATTCAGGGTAAAGAAAGTGTTATGACCATCTTTCTTGCCAATGATGTTGCTGACGAAGTCCAGGTGAATGTCGTAGCTTGAATACGTACCACACAGCATACCGTCTGCCATACCATGTTTCACAAGCATCGCTGCGATCAGGGTCGAGCGACGACGTGCTTCACGCTGTGCATATTCAGGCGTTACACCCTTACGCTGCATGATGTTGTAATAATCGTCTGCAAACATTTCATAGTTCGGGTTCTTTTCCTGATCAACAATCGTGATATTCACGCCATCTTCAAGACGCAGACCCAATTTTTTAATGTTGGCTTCAATTACAGCTGGGCGACCCACCAGAATTGGAATTGCCAAACCATCATCTACCGCAATTTGAACTGCGCGAAGTACACGCAGGTCTTCACCTTCCGCATAAGCAATACGTTTAGGATCAGATTTGGCTTGTTCGAAAATCGGTTTCATCATGAATGCAGAGTTGTAGACAAACTCAGACAAACGTTGACGATAATGCGAGAAATCCGTGATTGGACGTGTTGCCACGCCAGAATCCATGGCTGCTTGTGCAACAGCAGGTGCGATTTCTAGAATCAAACGTTGATCCAGTGGTCCCGGAATCAGGTATTCACGGCCAAATGATGCAGATTTTTCACCATAAGTCGCCGCATCAGCTTCAACGTGTGCCATACGCGCGATCGCGTGTACACAGGCAATTTTCATTTCTTCGTTAATGGTGGTTGCACCAACGTCCAATGCACCACGGAAGATGTACGGGAAGCACAGTGCGTTATTCACCTGGTTCGGATAGTCAGAACGGCCAGTTGCCATGATCACGTCATCACGTACTTCATGCGCATGTTCAGGCAGAATTTCTGGATCCGGGTTTGCCAAGGCAAAGATGATCGGATCTTCAGCCATGACCTTGACCATTTCTTTGGTCAGAATGCCCGCAGCAGAAAGACCGAGGAACATGTCTGCACCCGCAATCACGTCACCGAGCTGAGTAGCTTCGATGTCTTGTACATAGGCTTTCTTGGATTCATCCAGGCCTTCACGATGCGTAGTCAGCAGACCGCGTGAATCGGCAACGATGATGTTCTCTTTTTTAGCACCCAGAGCGCAAAGCAGATTCAAACAAGACAGTGCAGCAGCACCCGCGCCTGAAGCCACAATCTTGATCTCTTCAATTTTTTTGCCATTGATTTGCAACGCGTTGAGGAGCGCAGAACCGACAATAATTGAAGTACCGTGCTGATCATCATGGAATACTGGAATATTCATGCGTTCACGCAGTTTTTGCTCGATATAGAAACACTCTGGCGCCTTGATATCTTCAAGGTTAATCCCGCCGAAAGTCGGTTCTAATGCAGCGACAATATCCACAATTTTGTCTGGATCATTTTCAGCAATTTCGATATCGAATACATCAACGCCGGCGAATTTTTTGAATAATACGCCTTTACCTTCCATCACTGGTTTAGAGGCCAAAGGACCAATATTACCCAAGCCAAGCACGGCAGTACCGTTGGTCACGACAGCAACCAGGTTGCCACGAGCTGTATACAATGCAGCAGTTGAAGGATCGCGTTCAATCTCAAGACATGGTGCAGCTACGCCAGGCGAGTAAGCAAGGGCTAAGTCACGTTGGTTGACCAATTGTTTGCTTGGTGTAACGCTGATTTTCCCCGGGGTAGGAAATTCGTGATAGTAAAGGGCCTGTTGCTTTAAAGATTGTTCGTCCATCAGTCTCTCGATCGTTGTAAAGATTACCCGGTCAGCGGGCAAAGAATTTATTTATGTTCCTGAATATACCATTTGTTAACCAGTTCGGACAGACAAAGACGGCCGTTTTTCCAACAAACTTATTGTGCTCGGGTATGGACTTAGACTTGAGATATATAAGTCTGATGCGTCTTGTCTCGCATTAAATAAGCGGTTGCATCCTGCTCAGGAAGCGGTTTGGAAAATAAGTAACCTTGGGCAATATCACAGTCTAAATCACGTAGATATTCTAGCTGCTCTTCGGTCTCGATTCCTTCCGCGACCACGGTCATCCCCATGGCTTTACCCATGGCCACCATGGCACTGACAATCGCTGCTTGCTTGTTTTCCCCAATCTTGCAAACAAAACTGCGATCAATTTTTAAGGTATCAATCGGGAAATCAGCAAGATAGGAGAGGGAAGAATAACCTGTGCCGAAATCATCCAGGGCAATATGAATATGTCGCTGTTTAATTTCATTCAGCAGGTTTTTGACCGCTTCCGAATTTTCAATTAAAGAAGATTCGGTAATTTCCAGTTCCAGGCTGGCGCCAGAAATCTGGTTGTCTGCAATGGCCTGATCCAGATCATCAAGTAATTGACCACGGCGCAATTGCTGCGCCACGATATTGACTGATACACAAATATGATTAAAGCCCAGATCATTCCATTGGCGAATCTGTTTAGCGGCCTGCTGGATCACCAGACGGCCAATGTCTGAAATCAGGCTGGTCTGTTCCGCTAACGGGATAAACAGCCCGGGTGCGATAATGCCTTTTTCTGGATGGTTCCAGCGAATCAGCGCTTCAAAGCCATAAATGCTTTGATTGCTGAAATTGATTTTTGGCTGATAATACACCACCAGTTCATTATTCTGGATCGCTTTACGCAAATCCCGTTCCAGAAAAACCCCTTTATTCTGTAACCCATTATTTTCACTAGAATAAAAATGAATGGTGTTGCCACCGAGATTTTTGGCTTCGTTCAATGCCTGTTCGGCGCAGTTATTTAAATAATCCAGCTGACGGCCATGATCCGGATAAAATGCCACACCCATGGACAAGGTAATCACATGATCCTGACCGTAAATATTAAACGGTCTGCTAAAGGCCTGAGCAATGCGTTCACAATGGTGCTGAACTGAGGGGCGAATATGTGAGATTTCATAGAGAATCGCAAAATCATCACCATTTAGATGTGCCACAAATAGCGCTTCTGCATTGGTCATGCGCAGCCGCTGCGCCACCTGACGTAAAAGTTCATCACCGCCGTTATTAGACAGGTATTCATTCAATGGCCGGAAACGGTCGATGTTAAGCCGAATCACAGCCATCTCTTTAATCGAGTCTTTTTGCGAAACCAGATATTGATGCAACTGATAATTATAATAGAAGCGGTTCGGTAAATCGGTCAGCGTGTCGTAATTTTCCAAATAGGACAGGCGCTGTTCCTGTAATTTACGTTCAGTCAGATCTGAGACAATGCCAATATAATGGGTAATCCGGCCTTCATCATCAGTCACGGCATTAATATGCAGCCATAAAGTCGACTCTTTACCAGACAGAAATTTGGCATAAACCTCTCCATCATAAGAGCCAATCTTTTGAATCTGTTTGACAATATTGGCCTGAAAAGTACGTTGCTGGGATTTATTTTGCACCGCAATATCAAATAAGGATTTACCGATAATCTCGTCACGCTCAAAACCGCTCAGGTATTCGTAGTGAGGATTGACATCGATATAATCTAATTCAGGATTCAGAATGAAAACCCCTTCCGCAGCCTGTTCCAGTACACTGGCCACCAGCTTTAAACGTTCTTGAGACAGACGTTCCTGCTGGATATCACGACGGATACCGACCATGCGCAAGGGTTTTTTATTTTTAGGATCACGACTGATCACCCGGCCAATATCATGCACCCAACTCCAGCCACCTTCACTGAGCTTGATCCGGTAAGTGGCATCATAGCGTTCAATCTGGCCACGCAGATGCTGTTTCATATTGTGCTTAAAATAGTCTAGATCTTCAGGGTGAATCAGATACTGTAATTGCAGATTGTGATCTTTGGAGTCGTGCAGAATCTTTTCGTCTTTATGATTGGTTAAGGTGATGCTGCGCTCTTGAATATTCCAGTCCCATGGCCGAATACCGGCAATTTCATGTGCAAGTTCTAGGTTTTGCTGCTGATTCTTCAGGTCATGATTGATCTGTTCAATATCATAGGTACGTTCCCGTACTTTTTGCTCCAGCAATTGATTGCTGAGCTGTAATTGCAGTTCAATATTTTTGGATTTATTAACTTCAGTTTTGAGTTGCTGGCACAGTTCATGAGTCCAATGCACTTGCTGTTCGGCATTTTTCACCAGAATATCATTTTCCGCATACAGGCGTGAGGTACGGCTGTGAATTCGATAACTACTCGTCGCGCACAGCAAAATCACAATCATGGCGAAATTTAAGGCCAGGGCAAAGAAAGGATTGGAATGACCTATATGATAAATTTGCGACAATAAAAAGGGCAGTAAAGACGGTAGAAATGCCAGACAGAAATAACTCAGTTTCTGGGTCAGGTAGGTTAAACCAAAAGTTTGGGTAACAATCAGCAATAAGGCAGACAAGGTCAGTGCTTCAATATCTTCAAATGCAGGATTGGCCTGTGGCAAATAATAGTAAATCGTAAAAATACCTGCCGCGATACTGATCCCAACAGCTAGGCTCTGTATCTGTAACCAGCGGTGCGCACTTTTCTGATTATATTGTTCAGGTTTGAAATACAGCGTACTCACCAGCCAGCACATGCTGACCAGAAGTTCTGTCAGAATAAACCAGGTATTAAAATACGTATTAGACGGGCTATATTGAATGTGATAAATACAAAAAATATAAAGGCAAATCACCATTATACTGAGCAAAAAATAGCGACTATGGCGAAGCGTATTCGCAATTTGAGCATCATGTAAATGCTGCTGAATATAGTCGTCCTGATTATCAACCATGTGATTCAATGCCTGTATTCATCCTAAACGGTTTTCGTCCTTGTGCATTGTTATTATAAAAACCCCAGGAAATGTGTGAAATCAATTAATAAGTATTTATTATTCTTTAGTCGAGATTAGATGTCTTAAAAATAAAAATCAACAAAATTAAAGACAAATTTTTACCCATCCGATGAACTAAAGCACATAATTCAAAATTGACAGGGCAACAACCGGGGCAGTTTCGGTACGTAGTACACGTTCGCCTATACACCAGTTGAGAAAACCTTTCTGGTTTGCGGTACTGATTTCTGCCTCACTCAGACCACCTTCGGGGCCAATCAGCAGGGCAAGATCCAAGGTCGCCTCTGCCAGTACATCTGTTTCATCTTTATTGGGTGCTAAAACCAGTTTGGTTTTCGGGAGTTCAGTGTCTAGCCATTTTTCAAGTGACATAGGCGCTAAAATTTTAGGTACAATATTTAGACCACACTGTTCACAAGCGGCAATAGCAACACCTTGCCAGTGATCCAGTTTTTTCTGGTCGCGATCATACTTTAAACGCATTTCACAACGATCCGAAGTCAGCAGCTGAATCTCGGATACGCCCAGTTCGACTGCTTTCTGAATCGCATAATCCATACGGTCGCCTTTGCTCATGACCTGACCGAGCAAGGCTTTAAACTTGGGTGTGCGATTGGCAGGATTAAATGCATTGACCGAGACGGTGGCTGATTTTTTATTAACCTCGATTAAAGTCACGTCATATTCGCCACCCTGTCCATTGAACAGGGTCGCGCTTTCACCGACTTGCGCGCGTAAAACCTTTACCCAATGATGAAATACAGTTTCCGTAAGCTCAAGGCTGACATCAATAGTTAAATCAGCATCTATATAAAAACGTGGCATTGATCGTTCTACTCAAAAAATCGGTGAAATAAAGGGCTTAAGCTAAACCAAGATCGGTGACCAGCTGACGGGTCGGGTCAGTAGTATTCATGGTGTAGAAATGCAAGCTTGGCGCACCACCTGCAAGTAGACGCTCACAGAATTTAACCACAACTTCATGGCCAAAGGCTTTAATGCTGGCAGTATCGTCACCATAAGTTGCCAGTTGCTTGCGAATCCAGCGTGGAATTTCAGCACCGGTACCATCAGCAAAGCGAATCAGGTTGCTGGAATTGGTAATTGGCATGATGCCTGGCGCAACCGGAATATCGATTCCTGCTTTCTGGATACGATCTACAAAGTAAAAGTAAGCATCTGGATTGAAGAAGAACTGGGTTAAAGCGGCATTGGCACCGGCCTGAACTTTTTCAACAAAGTGCTGAATGTCTTTGTCAAAGCTTTCTGCCTGAGGATGCATTTCCGGATAAGCTGCGACTTCAATCTTGAAATGATCGCCTGAATGTTCCCGGATAAAGCGAACCAGATCCTGTGCATAAGGCAATTCACCCAAACCGACCTGACCAGAAGGCAAGTCACCACGCAGGGCAACAATACGGTTAATGCCTTGAGATTTGTACAGGTCTAGAAGTTCAGCAATACGCGCTTTGTCATCGCCAATACAAGACAGGTGAGGGGCAACAGGTGCACCTTTGCCATTAAAGTCATTGATAGTAGACAGGGTGCGTTCACGAGTGGAACCACCAGCACCATAGGTCACAGAGAAGAATTCTGGGTTTAACAGTTGCAGTTCTTGATGCACAACTTTGAGTTTTTCCGCACCTACATCAGTTTTGGTTGGGAAGAATTCAAATGAAATTGGAATCTGTTTAGACATGTTGAAATCCTTTTTATAAATACTTTTTAATTAGTTTTGCCTCTCCTAAATCCTCTCTTGCGCTGAGCTTCAAAGCAGTGCTTTAAGCACGCTCAGGAGAGGACTTACCCTCGATGACATACATTTGGTAATGAATGTTCCCTCTCCCTATGGGAGAGGGTTAGGGAGAGGGTTGAGTTTAATTAGTATTTATAAGCATCTGATTTGAATGGACCTTCAACTTGAACGCCTAAGTAATCCGCTTGTTCTTGAGTCAGTTGAGTCAAAACACCACCGAAACCAGCAACCATCGCAGCAGCAACCTCTTCATCTAATTTCTTAGGAAGTAGTTCTACACGAATTTGTGCAGCTTTTTCAGATTCTGGAAGATCAGCAAATTTCTCAGCGAATAAATGCATTTGACCCAATACCTGGTTGGCAAATGAACCATCCATAATACGTGATGGGTGACCAGTCGCATTACCAAGGTTCACCAGACGGCCTTCAGAAAGAAGGATCAGGTAATCATTTTCATTTTCTGAACGATACACTTGGTGAACTTGGGGCTTAACTTCAACCCACTTGTAGCCACGTAGGTAAGCTGTATCAATTTCAGTATCGAAGTGACCGATGTTACAAACAACTGCGCCAGCTTTTAATGAATCAAGCATTGCAGCGTCACATACGTGGTAGTTACCTGTTGTAGTTACGATCAGGTCAGTATTTTGAAGAAGATCAAGATTTACGTCTTCTTTCTTGCCAGTTTGCACGCCATTTTTGTATGGAGATACAACTTCGTAACCGTCCATACATGCTTGCATTGCGCAGATTGGGTCAACTTCAGTGACACGTACAATCATGCCTTCTTGACGAAGTGATTGAGCAGAACCTTTACCAACGTCACCGTAACCGATGACAAGCGCACGACGGCCAGATAACAGCATATCTGTACCGCGTTTGATGGCATCGTTGAGTGAGTGACGGCAACCATATTTGTTGTCGTTCTTAGATTTAGTAATAGAATCATTTACGTTGATTGCAGGAACTTTCAACGTGCCATCACGAAGCATTTCGTACAGGCGTTGAACACCTGTCGTTGTTTCTTCAGTGACACCGTGAATTTTTGCAATCACTTCTGGGTATTTTTCGTGAACAAGTAGCGTTAAATCACCGCCATCGTCAAGAATCATGTTGGCATCCCAAGGTTTGCCATTTACATTGATTTGTTGTTCAAGACACCACATGTATTCTTCTTCAGTTTCGCCTTTCCAAGCAAATACAGGAATGCCCGCAGCAGCGATAGCAGCAGCAGCATGGTCTTGAGTTGAGAAGATGTTACATGAAGTCCAGCGAACTTCAGCGCCCAATTCAACCAGTGTTTCAATTAAAACGGCAGTTTGAATGGTCATGTGGATACAGCCGAGAATTTTCGCGCCTGCAAGTGGTTTTGCTGCCGAGTAGCGTTTACGCAGACCCATGAGGGCTGGCATTTCAGCTTCAGCAAGTTTAATTTCTTTACGGCCGTAATCAGCAAGTGAAATATCAGCAACTTTGTAATCTGTAAATGAAGCAGTAACCGCGTTCATCAGGATCTCCTAGGAAAAAATAGATTGGATCGTTCTGTTCGCGGATGCCGTTGTTGATCAGAACGAATGTCTGACCGATGGTCGAGCCTAGCGATTTTACATTTAGTGCCTGTAAAACGTCGCAGCATCCCTCGACTAGCGCCGTATTGTACTTGGATTCTATGAATGAGCCAAGTTGAAAAAAGATAATATTAATTGTTTTCTAAGCTTTGAGTTTTTAACTGATCAAAAGCCTGTCAGCCTGTAGGCATTAAAATCGAATATTTTCTATTTATTCTTTTTTTTTTGATTCTCCCGCCTAACAGGGGAGTAAGCACGATATTTAATTTTATCGTCATTATTATGCGTTTAAAAAAGCCCATCATCTGAAGGGCTTCTTTTCTTTATTTAGTATCTTGCTCAGCAGCATCCGCTTTTTGGGTCCAGAATTCTGTTTGTATGTCATCAGCTACAACACCAAGACCATTTGCATAAATAAAAGCAAGATCGCGCATGGCCTGAACTTCACCCCATTCCGCAGCCTGTTTGACTAAAGCAATCGATTTCTCTACATTTTTTTCAATCACATCACCGCGACGGTAAAAACCTGCCAGTTCTAAAGTCGCAGCAGAGTGCTTCTCGATATTGGCCTTGCTTAACCAGTAATAGGCTAACTCAAAGTGAGCTTTCGATTCTTCCGGATCTTCTTCTGCCAATTCTTTGGCATAAACGGTATAACCTTCACCTAACCAGTACATTGCATCAACCAGCCCGCCGTTGGCAGCTTTCAATGCCCATTCTTCAGCAAGAATGATGTCATCATCATGCTCGCTTTGCATATACAGTTCAGCCAGTTCAAATTGCGCTTCAGCATTGCCAGCTAAGGCAAGATTAGTCAGGGCAGCAGAGGGAGAAACACGCTGGGTCATATCAACATCTCAAAAGTATTATGTGTAGACTAAAAGGTTTAAATCAAAAAAGCTAATCCGAAGATCAGCTTTTTAAAGAGATTGGTCAATCAATGATATTAGATCAAGCAAAGAATCCCTGAGATCAAGGCGATGAACACACAGAACATTACGATCACTTTAATTTTACTTGCCAGATAGCTCAGACTTAAACCGACCACCAGTGCTGCCAAAGTCAGACTACCCAGCCAGTAACTGATCATATTGCTGACAGCTCCTGTTAACAGACACAGAGTCAGGGCAATTATGAGCAATACCCAACCGAGAATAGTCGCAAGTTGTGTTTTTGCAGGGGCAGGTTCTGTGTCAAAAATCTGTTTTTGATGCTTGGACATCGACATGGCAAGCGCAAAGAAACCCAGTGAAGTTAAAGCCCAAATCAGTAAGAAAAACATCATGACTGATTCTCCTTGAGAGCAACCTTGGCTTTTTTAGGCGACAAGCCTTTATGGTTTTTCACTTTTTTAAATGAAAACCAGAACAAGATCGCAAGCCCCCACATCGCCAGATCAAAAGAAGCAATGACGCATTGACCATGCATGATGCTATTCCAGATTGCCTGGCCGCCGGTCAGAAAATTGACGATTGGGAGCAAGGCAAATGCGGCAGTGGCAAGCAGTAATAGTTCCAGCCAAGCCTGACGATGCCTGCGAATCATGGCATACAGCAATGTCAGTAACCAGACGATAAAGAAGCTACGAATTTCCCAGTTTAAACGCATTTCCATGTCTGCCGGAATAATACGATTGGCATAAAAGTAGGCAGCACAAGCAATAGGTAAACCAATAATGGCAGCGATATTGGTCACTTCCACAAGACGATAACCAAAAGATTTATAACCTTGTTTCTGTTGTTGCGGGGCACGTTTGACACACCATAGAATCAAACCGGTCGCAATCATCAAGGTGCCCACCACACCTGACATGAACAATAACCAGCGTAGAGCCAAGTCCACGCCACGTGCTTCATGCAATGTGGTGAATACATTATAAATACCATTTGCGACTGAAGGCGGTTTCAGTGTGGTTTGATCCGGCTTTAATTCACCTGTCACGCCATTGAAAGCAAGACTCGGATAAACACTACGATAAGCCACACTGACTCCATTTAAGGCACGAAGCTCAATTTCGGCTTTAGCGGTATTTGGCTGGATAATGTTAATTGTACCAACCGGATTATTTTTCCATTCTTTCTCGGCTGTTGCCAAGATCGGAGCCAGATCGGTTAACGCTGCAGGAGGTGCAGCTTGCATTTCATCACGAGAGCGGCGTCCTGCACCCCGTGCCGACATTTCACCACGCTCGCCACGATTTTCTCTCTCAGCTTGCGGTCGACGTTCTTTACTCTCACTATGGCTTTCACGGGATTCAGCCTGAATGCTGTTGTCCTGAATCAAGCTCTTGCGTTGATCTTGCAGAAATGCACCTCGATTTTCATAAATCTGGTTTACGCCCCAAGGCATGAGTGTAAAGAGCAGCAGTAATAAGCCACTGAAGGTAATCATGATATGAAAGGGCAGGGCACATACCGCAGTAGCATTATGCGCATCTAGCCAGGAACGCTGACCTTTGCCGGGACGAAAAGTAAAAAAATCCTTGAAAATTTTCTTATGGGTAATGACACCGCTGATGATTGCCACCAGCATGAGCAGGGTCGCAACGCCGACCATCCAGCGCGCCCAGATTCTTGGCAAACCATACAATTCAAAGTGGAAACGGTATAAGAATGAACCACCGCGTGTTTCACGCGCTTGCAAAACTTCGCCGGTGGCGCTGTCAATCGTCACGCGGGTACCGCCACGACGGGCACGCGGATCTTCGCCGGCACTACGAATAGTCAGGGTGGTAGTATTTTGGCGTGAGTTAGGAAGCTGGATTGCCCAGCTGCCAGCATCCGGATGGTGCTGTTGCAGATAAGCCAGTGCCACACGGGTTTGTTCGATTTGAGTCTTTGGTGGAACTGATTGATGAAATTCCGGTTTCATCCAGACGGTAATTTCGTTCTGGAAAAAGCTTAAGGTTCCGGTCAAGAAAATCGCATATAAAAGCCAGCCTAAAATCAGACTGGCCCAGGTATGCAACCACGACATCGACTGGCGTGGACCTTCGGGTTTTGCATCTACTCTCATCTCAATTTCCTAAAAGCTTATAGGCGATATAGAGTAAAACACCGGGAATCGCGATCCCGAGCGTAGCTTTGAGCGTCTTATTCACCATAAATACCCAGATAAATGCAGCAGCATTCAAGCTAAAGCCAATCAGGGTGGCGGACATGGCTGCACTGCTTCCACTGTCGATAAAAAGCTGGGCAATCACGATCGTTGCCAGTGTAGCCAGTAGATAACCGCCAGCACCCGCCAGAATAAAGCGATATAAAATCATCCCACGATAAGCCAGCATATTTGCTTTGACTTTATTTTTGCTTGATGGTTTCGGTGCAGTAACTGTTCCAGTCGCTATGGCTTGCATATTCGGACTATTCATCATCGAAAATTCTATTTACAAACTTATGAAGTAATTAATGATAATGATAACAATTATTGTTTAGATTTTAAATATGGGTTGTTGAACTATTTATATGAAAAATAAGTAAAACTGGAAGTTAAGTTAAAAAAGAGAGGGGGGAAGGGAATTAAAAAAGATCAAAATGTAAGGCTTACAAATAAAAACAGCGGCTCGAAGGCCGCTGTCTAAACTTCATTTATTCACGATTAGTCTTGCTGAATACCTGCAACCACCCAGTCCTGATTTGAACCTGCTGGTTTGGTGAAATGCCAGATTTCTGCGAACGGTTGCGGCAAGCTGTTTAAGTCTTCGCTTACCGTACCTGTAAAGCGTACGCTGACAATATACTGGCCATTGTCAGTCGATGAGTCGACGACCATCGCATTCAGATTTGAAAACTCGGCAACATCCTGATCCTGATTGCTCATGATGTCGTTATACATTGACTGATAAAGTTCAGGAGTCAGATAACGCTGAATTTCAGAAATGTTGCTTGCTGTATTCATGGACTGAATATGGTTAAAACGCTGACGCGCTACACGCAAGAATGCTGCAGGTTCAGTACCATCCGGTAACTGGCTGCCACTTTGGGTATAAGCTGCACCAAAAGGCGCGTTATTTACCGGAGCAGAACCGAACGGAGCATTGTTACTTGACGTTTGACCACCCACATTCTGACCAAAAATATTGGTACTGTCACCACCGCGAGGTGCAGTCGGTGCCTGACCAAAAGGTGCTGTATTACCAGCACCGCTATTTGGTGCAAAAGGGTTAGAAGCTACTTTTTTTTTTGCGCCCATTTTACGGAAAATGAAGAAGGCAACAGCAGCAGCAAGAAGGATCCAGATCCAGCCTGGAATACCACCTTTTTCCTCTTCGGCTTGAGCAGCCTGAGCTTCAGATGCTGCTACACTTTGATCATCCGCCAAGGCATTGGCAGCAACTGCACCAATCGCAGCACCGGCTACACCCGCGGCAACCATGCCGCCGACACCCGGACCGGATTTTTGCTGGGTTGCAGCACCGGCAACTGGCGCTTGTTGAGCAGGCGCAGCTTGACGAGGTTGTTGATAAGATTGAGTAGGTTGTGCAGAACGTTGCATGCCGTGACTTTTACCGCCACCGGCACGTTTTGCTTCAGCTGCAAAAGGCGCAACCAATAAAACTGCTGTCAAGATACCTGTGATCAAACCGCGCTGTCGAACTTCCATTCATTTTTCCTATGAGAATAAAACCTGTTTGTACAGTCTATTTATATAGGCTTTGTGTGGAATTTCAATCAAAAATCTGTATTTTTTTGCTCTTTGTACGAAATGAGCCGGTTTACAGTTAATTGAGTTCATCACTCAGCGCCATTGCCTCGCTCAAGGCTTCATGTAAACGCGCAACTGCAATAATTTGCACGCCCTCGATGGATTTTTGCGGTGCATTGCCGCGAGGGACAATAATGTATTTAAAACCATGTTTAATCGCTTCTTTCAGCCGTTCCTGACCGTTCGGCACAGGGCGAATCTCTCCAGACAGGCCGACTTCACCAAAAACCGCCAGCTGTTGCGGTAAGGCTTTGCCACGAATGCTGGAAGCGCAGGCGAGAAGTACCGCCAGATCCGAACCGGTTTCGGTGATTTTCAAACCACCGACGATATTGACATAAACATCCTGGCCGGAGGTTTGCACACCGCCATGCCGATGCATGACTGCAAGGAGCATATTTAAACGGTTCTGATCCAGGCCGAGCGCTACACGTCTCGGTTGGCCATGTGCATCATCGACCAGCGCCTGCACTTCAACCAGAAGCGGGCGCGTACCTTCACGGCTGATCATCACAATCGAGCCGGGAATCGCTTCATCATAACGGCTTAAAAAGATGGCTGAAGGATTAGATACTTCGCGCAGACCTTTATCGGTCATGCCGAACACACCGAGTTCATTGACCGCTCCAAAACGGTTTTTGACCGCTCGGATCATCCGGTAACGTGAATCCGACTGGCCTTCAAAATACAGCACACAGTCGACCATATGTTCCAATACACGTGGGCCAGCCAGCGCGCCTTCTTTGGTTACATGGCCGACCAGAAACAAAGACGTGCCACTATTTTTGGCAAAACGGGTCAATAGGGCCGCTGATTCACGAATCTGTGAGACACCACCCGGGGCAGATTGCAGGGTTTCGGTATACAGGGTTTGGATTGAGTCCAAAATGGCCACTGCAGGACGTTGCTGGGCCAGTACTTCACAAATACGTTCGACACAGGTTTCTGCCATGACTTTGAGTTGGTCAGTTGGCAGATCCAGACGCTGGGCACGTAAAGCCACCTGAGATAAAGATTCCTCACCGGTCACATACAGGGCCGGATTTTTGGCAGATGCCATGTGCGTGGCTGTTTGTAGCAAGATGGTAGATTTACCAATTCCGGGATCACCGCCGATCAGGACCACCGAACCGGTCACCAGTCCGCCACCCAAGACCCGGTCAAATTCGCTGATACCCGTCGGCAGACGGGTTTCATGAGAGACTGAAACCTGATTTAAAGTCGTGATGCTGGACGCCTGGCCCGCATATCCACCACCAATTTTTGGCTGGGCGCGATGCGTCACTGCCGGTGCAATGGTTACCTCAACCAGGCTGTTCCATTCCCCGCATTCAGAACACTGCCCCGACCATTTTGGATGATCGGCACCACATTGTTCACAACGATACACACTTTTTGCTTTAGCCATATTTGAAGATGAAGCGATTGAAATTGAGTGACAGCATAGCGGTGAATGCCATCGAAAACCAAGTCTTTCACCTGAAAAATCATGGTTTTTACGACAAGTCTTGTCGTTTTTATTTATGCTGATTTGAATGCTGTGCGTCAACGCCGTCTATAATGCCCATCTTGTTATGCTGGAATGGAACAGATCTTGTCACAATTGTTGAAACATATTGATGCGATCGCACGCGAAAAAAACCGTGATGTGCTGTTTGTGCATTTTGATCATTATGTCCATCCAGATCGGGACACAAACTCGGTTCGCCAGATTTTGATCGGCTGGCTAGAGCAACAGGGCATTGTCTATATGCCGTGTTTAGGTGTGGATCAAACCGTCCATAGTGAAATCTACCTAGGTGGTCTTTATCTGGATGTACCTTTTGATTTGCATCATAAAACCTATCAAAAATTGAGTAGGTATCTGGAAGATGAACAGGGCAATATGAAAATTAAAGGCATTCAGTTTTTTGTTTTATCTTTGGGACTAGCACTGGAGCTTGAATCTGAGTGGGACAAGCTGGCTTGTAGTGGTTTACGTTGCTAAAATTTCATAATGAAAAATGGGAAAACTGAAGTATAAAAAAGCCACGATTTACGTGGCTTTTTTATATGTGAATTGAATATTTACACAACTTATCAATTAATAAAGTTCACCAGATTTACGTCTTGCAATGAAGTCTTTCGACTCTTTGGCAATAACACCAGACAGAAGTAATAAGCCAATCAGGTTTGGAACCGCCATGAGGCCGTTGAAGGTGTCGGCAAATAGCCAGACCAGATCCAGTGTGGCCACACAGCCAATGAAAACTGTAGCAATGTAAATGATACGGTAAGGCAGTACGAATTTTTCACCGAGTAAATAGGTGGCACATTTTTCTCCGTAGTAGCTCCAGCCTAAAATGGTGGAATAGGCGAAGAAAATAATACCGAAAGTGACCACCCAACCACCGACACCCGGCAGCAGTTTGTCGAACACGCCGATAGTCAGTACCGCACCGGTTTGATCTCCGAATGAATTACCGGCCATGATATAACCCATCACCAGGACAATACCGGTAATTGAACAGACAATAATCGTATCAATAAAGGTACCGGTCATAGATACCAAACCTTGACGGGCCGGATGATCGGTTTTTGCCGCTGCGGCAGCAATCGGCGCAGAACCCATGCCGGCTTCGTTGGAGAATACACCACGTGCCACACCATAACGAATCGCCGCACCAATCGCACCGCCCACTGCAGCTTCACCGGTAAATGCATAGGTGAAGATCATTTTTAGTGCCGGCACGACCAGTTCCAGATTATTAAAAATAATAATCAGACCGCCAGCCACATAACCCACCGCCATAATCGGCACGATCACAGAAGAAGCTTTGGAAATCGATTTAATCCCGCCCAAAATCACCAGTGCTGAAAAGGCAGTGATAATGATTCCCGTCATCCAGGTTTCGATGCCCAAGCTGTTTTCAACCGCCAGTGCTACAGTATTCGACTGTACTGAACTGCCGATTCCAAAAGAAGCCAGTGTCCCGAACAAGGCAAAAATCAGTGCCAGCCATTTCCATTTCAGACCACGCTCGATGTAGTACATCGGACCACCCGACATTTCACCTTTTTCATTTTTGACTCGGTATTTGACTGCCAGAACACCTTCGCCATATTTGGTGGCCATACCAAACAGGGCGGTCATCCACATCCAGAACACGGCGCCCGGACCCCCGAGGACACATGCAGTGGCTACGCCGGCAATGTTACCGGTACCAATCGTGGCAGAGAGTGCGGTCATGAGTGAAGCGAATTGGGAAATGTCCCCTGAGTGGTCAGGATGCTTGCCAAAGACCTGTTTGAAGGCTAGGGGCAACATGCGGAACTGCCAGAACAATAAACGGAAGGTGAGGAAGATCCCGGTACCGACAATCAGTACCAGCATATAAGGGCCCCACACCCAGCCGCTTAAAGTTTCCATTAAACTTTGTAAATTTTGCATAAAATTCTTCTTATTGATCCATGTCTGTGTAGTTCGAGGTATTGATTAAAAAGCAATTGCTATGCCAGATGCATTCATCCTGAATGCATAAATTGGCTGAATAGTGTTCTATTTTTTACACAGTTTTAAAAATTTGACAAGAAATTACTGGAATATCGCAGGTCAAAAATAAAGCAGAAATGTAACTGTAGAGCGATATAAGAAAAATAAATTAACTTCTTCAATTAATCAGGAAATACAAATGATGCAAATTTTATTTTTGTATTCAGCATTTTTTACGTTAATTTGTCGCGAGTAAAACTCAAAGTTGTAATTAATAATGTCAGAAAAATATAACAATTCGTCGGCAGAGCACGGTGAATTAAAGCGGAGTTTGTCCAATCGGCACCTACAGTTAATTGCCATTGGGGGCGCCATCGGAACTGGCCTGTTTATGGGGTCGGGTAAAACCATCAGTCTCGCAGGTCCTTCGATTCTGGTGATCTATATGATCATCGGTTTTATGGTCTTTCTGGTGATGCGTGCATTGGGTGAACTGTTACTCTCCAACTTGCAATATAAATCATTTATTGATTTTGCCACGGATTTGATCGGGCCTTGGGCCGGATACTTTGTTGGCTGGACCTACTGGTTGTGCTGGATTACCATCGGGATCGCGGATCTGTCAGCCATTATTTACTATCTGCAATTCTTCAATAATGGCTTGCCCTTTAGCCCTGAAGAAGGCGTCATGATCAGTGTTGCCGCGATTGTGTTTATCATGGGCTTGAATCTAGTCACGGTAAAACTGTTTGGTGAAATGGAATTCTGGTTTGCCCTGGTCAAAATTATCGCCATTGTGGTGCTGATTGCCGTTGGTCTGTGGATGGTATTTACCGGCTTTACCAATGATGTCGGTACGGTCGCATCCTTTAGTCATATCTGGGAGCATGGCGGTTTGTTCCCGACGGGTGCCATGGGCTTCCTGGCCGGTTTCCAGATTGCAATCTTTGCCTTTGTCGGGGTAGAGCTGGTGGGTACTACCGCGGCTGAAACCAAAGATCCGGAAAAGAACCTGCCAAAAGCGGTGAACTCTATTCCGATCCGTATCATTATTTTCTATGTATTGGCACTGCTCATTGTGATGTCAGTAACTCCATGGAACCAGATTGACCCGAATGTCTCGCCTTTTGTAAACCTGTTCAGTCAGGCTGGCATTGCAGCGGCTGCGATCATCATGAACCTGGTGGTATTGTCCTCGGTGATGTCATCGATGAACAGTGGCGTATTCTCGACTAGCCGTATGCTGTTTGGCCTGTCGCGTGAAGAGCAGGCACCGGTTGCCTTTGGTCGCTTGAATCGTCGTGCTGTCCCTGCAAATGCCCTGTATTTTTCTGCCGTGTGTTTGTTGCTGGGTGCAGCACTGCAGTATTTCGTTCCGGATACTGTTCGGGCCTTTACCTTGGCCACGACTTTATCCACGATTCTGTTTATTTGTGTCTGGATCATCATTATCTGGAGCTATATCGTGTATTACAAAACACGTCCAGAGCTGCATGCCAAATCGACCTTTAAGCTGCCAGGTGGTTTATTGACTTGTTGGGTCGTGATTATTTTCTTCCTGAGCATGATCGTGGTTTTGGCGCTGGAAGAGGATACTCGCCAGGCACTGATGATCAGTCCGATCTGGTTTATCCTGCTGATCATTGGCTATTTTGGTTTCTATAAACAGAAACATAAATAAACCTTATCAATAAAAACGTCAGCGATCTGCTGGCGTTTTTTTTTGTCTAAAGATACTCTCTAGCGTTTAACGCTTGGGTCATGCCGAATGATCGCGTTATACTTCATCGAAACTATTACATTAGGTGGTCAGATGCGCCAAGTCATTTGCTACATCAGTATCTTAGCGACGGGTCTTGCTCTTGCAAGTTGTGGACAGTCAGGTGCTTTGCACTTGCCGAATGATCCGAATTACGACAAGCGTGCCAAGTATCTGTTATACAAAAATACTGAAACTGAGCCTAAAGCGTCCGATGAAGAACGCGAGGCACCTGTGCAACAACAGTTTGCTGCACCTACCGATTCAGACGTTAAAACCACACCATAACGCTTTCACAGAAAGGATACCTTCATGAGTTTCACCCGCATTAATGGGGTATTGCACGCTGAGCAATGTTCATTACAACAGCTCGCGGAGCAATTCGGCACACCACTCTATGTTTATTCTAAAGCCACTTTGGAAAAGCATTTTTTAGATATGGATCGTGCTTTTGATTTTATCCACCATCAAATCTGTTTTGCGGTAAAGTCCAACTCTAATCTTGCGGTATTGAATGTATTGGCCAAACAGGGTGCCGGTTTTGATATTGTGACCGGTGGTGAATTGGCGCGTGTGCTGAAAGCCGGTGGTGATGCATCGAAAATTGTATTTTCCGGTCTGGGTAAAACTGAAGCGGATATCAAAAAAGCGCTAGAAGTCGGGATTGCCTGCTTTAACGTCGAATCGTATGCCGAGCTGGATCGTATCCAGAAAGTTGCAGCTGAATTAAATGTCAAAGCGCCGATTTCCTTGCGTGTGAATCCGGATGTCGATGCCAAAACCCATCCTTATATTTCAACCGGCTTAAAAGAAAATAAATTCGGTATTCCCTCTGATAGCGTGTTTGAAACTTATCAATATGCAGCGTCATTGCCAAATCTGGATGTGGTCGGGATTGACTGCCATATCGGTTCACAGCTGACTGAAACCCAGCCATTTGTGGATGCACTGGATCGTGTCATTGTCATGATCGACCAGTTAAAAGAGCTGGGCATTCACCTCAAACACATCGATATCGGCGGTGGTCTGGGTGTGACGTATAAAGATGAAACCCCGCCGTCGGTTGAAGAATATGCCAATGCGCTACGTCCAGCTTTAGAAAAATTGGGCTTGAAAGTGTATATGGAACCGGGACGTAGTATCTCTGCCAATGCAGGTGTGCTGCTGACTAAAGTGGATCTATTAAAACCAACGAATCACCGTAATTTCGCGATTATTGATGCTGCGATGAATGACCTGATTCGTCCTGCTTTATATGAAGCATGGATGGACATTCAATCTGTTACACCTCGTACCGATGTCGAAACGAAAGAATGGGATGTCGTGGGCGCAATTTGTGAAACTGGTGATTTTCTGGGTAAAGAGCGTGAGCTTGCGATCAAGGAAAATGATGTGCTGGCAGTACTCGGTGCCGGTGCGTATGGTTTCGTGATGAGTTCAAATTACAACAGCCGTGGTCGTGCTGCTGAAGTAATGGTCGATGCTGATCAGGCGCATTTGATTCGTGAACGTGAGACGATTGAATCACTTTGGGAACGTGAGCGTTTATTGCCTTAAGGATAAATCAGGATGTTATTAGAATTTACCAAGATGCATGGTCTGGGCAATGACTTTATGGTGGTTGATCTGATCAGCCAGCGTGCTTATTTAGATACTTTGACCATTCAGCGTTTGGCCAATCGTAACTTTGGCATTGGTTTTGATCAACTCTTGGTGGTTGAGCCACCCGATGTCCCAAGTGCAGACTTTAAATATCGGATTTTTAATGCCGATGGTTCAGAAGTGGAACAATGTGGCAATGGCGTGCGCTGTTTTGCCAAATTTGTACATGATCGTCAGCTCACGACCAAAACCAAAATCAAGGTACAAACCAAATCTGGTATTGTAGAGCCGGAATTGGGTGCGAATGGTTGGGTACGGGTCAATATGGGTTATCCAAAATTTTTGCCTCAGGAAATTCCATTTGTAGCTGATGCGCCGGAGAGCCTGTATGACATCGATCTTGCTGGCGGTGAAAAGCTGACCATTGATGTGGTCAATATGGGGAATCCACATGCGGTGACAATCGTACCGGATGTGATTGCTGCCGATGTCGCACGTATTGGTCCACAAGTTGAATCACATGCGCGCTTCCCGGCACGAGTCAATGCTGGCTTTATGCAGATTATTGATGAAAAACATGCACGTTTACGTGTGTACGAGCGTGGTGTAGGCGAGACCTTAGCTTGTGGTACAGGTGCCTGTGCTGCCGCAATTTCAGGTATGCGTCGTGGTCTGCTGTCGAGTAAAGTCGAAGTTGAACTGGCAGGCGGCAAGCTGCAAATTGAATGGAAAGAAGGTGATGTGGTCTGGATGACCGGACCAACGGCGACCGTATATGAAGGACGTCTGGATTTACGTTATTTCCAGGGTTAAGCTTGGTTCCGCTTGAGAAAAAAGCACTGTCTGATCGATGGTGCTTTTTTTATGCTAGGATGGGAAAAACCGTAGAATTTGAATGAGATGAATACGCTTGTTTTCCTGCCGGGTGCTTCAGGAAGCCAGCACTTTTGGCAGCCATTAAGGGCAGCATTAACCAAATATCCAGATCAGCAAGTCATTGCCTATCCGGGCTTTGATGGCGTAGCACCAAATTTGGCCATTCAAAACCTGTATGATCTGCAAGAATTCGTGAAAGAAAAAATTGAGGATGATTCCATTCTGATTGCCCAGTCTATGGGCGGTGTCTTGGCCGTTGGGTTGGCACTCAATCATCCGCAGAAAGTCAAAGGGCTGGTATTGTTGGCGACATCTGGTGGTCTGAATTTAAAAACTTTTCATTGTGCAGACTGGCGAACAGATTATCGTGAACTGTTTAAAACAGCGCCGGACTGGTTTGAACAAGACCAAACTGAATTTAGCCGCGTTCAGCTCGCAAGTCTGGACGTTCCGATCTTGCTGATCTGGGGCGATCATGATCCTTTAAGTACTGTTCAGCTTGGACAATACTTGGCAGGAATTTTTAAAAATGCAAAATTGCATATTATCCAAGGTGGAGATCATTTCTTTGCCAATACGCATGCAGATCAGGTTGCAATGCTGATTCAAGATTATTTGGAGCAACTCTAAATGGAGCAAGCAGTGATTGTCCCACCTCAACTCTTGCTCAATATGTGGCTGAAAGAACGTGAAATCCAAAACCAGTCCAAACATACCTTGCAAGCCTATGAACGTGATGTCTCGGATTTTTTAGAGTTTTGCCAGCGTGAGCAGCTCAATTTAAACGATGTGGAAGCCACCGATTTACGCCAGTTTCTGGCTGAAAAAGTTGAACAGCATCAGCTCAGTCCTAGCAGCCTGCAACGTATGCTTTCGGCTATTCGCCAGTTTATGAAATGGGCCGAGCAGGCTCAGCATATGGCTTTTAATCCGGCGGATGATTTTCAGTTAAAACGTCAATCGCGTCCTTTGCCGGGCATGGTGGATATTGAAACAGTCAACCAAATTATTGATCAGCCTGCGCCCGAAAATGAAATACAGCAGCAAATGTGGCTCCGGGACAAAGCGATTTTGGAATTGCTTTATTCGAGTGGGTTGCGTCTGGCAGAACTGCAAAGCCTGAGAATTAAAGATATTGATTTCAACCGGCAGTTATTACGCATTACTGGTAAAGGCAATAAAACCCGGATAGTGCCTTTCGGTTCCAAGGCCAAAGACAGCGTGAGGGCTTGGTTGCAAGTCTATCCCTTATGGAATGGCGATTTTGTACCGGAGGCGAATGTATTTATTACCCAGAAAGGCAATCCGCTTGGTGCACGACAAATTGAAAATCGGGTCAAGTTTCAGGCGCAGCGCGCAGGCGTGAATGTAGATTTACATCCGCATTTGTTAAGACATTGTTTTGCGAGTCACATGTTATCGAATAGCCGGGACTTACGAGCCGTGCAGGAAATGCTGGGACACAGTAATTTAACCACCACGCAAATTTATACCCATGTTGATTTTGACCATCTGGCCCAGATTTATGATCAGGCCCATCCGCGTGCGCAGCATAAAGAAGATTGATCATGTGCCCAGTTTTAAAGAATAAAAATCATGAAAATTGTATTTTTGGCACAAAACTTTCATATATAAACCTTAAAATGGAATTGAACTGAACATTGGCGTTCGGGTAAGCATTTCACTATTGTCTTATTCGTTAAATGCGCCATTTCAGGTATAACAATAACTAGTATTTAATATTTAAAATGAAATATTGCTGAGTAGAGTCTCAGCATTTGACCGATGGGAGGTGACATGGACACACTGGTAATTGCAGATATAGAGCAAAAATATGCACAGTTAAGTGAAGCTCAAAAAGAAATGTTTGCAGGTTATGGTTTGCGACAAATCAAGCATTTTGTGGACATTAGCTTACCCAATCTTGAAGCGACCTTACCTGAAGGCGCCATCATTCAAGGGATTAATGCCGATGGAAAAGTTCAGGCCTTTAATGCGGCGACTAGGCAATACTATTTATGGATTTCTGATTTGCAATGGCAATTGTCGAATCGTGCGACCCAGGCAGTCGATTTAAAAGAAGATGCGATTGCAATTTGGCAAATTTTTGAATTGGCAGACTATGAGCTGGTAGATTTAAGCCATGTACATCGTGATTTTTTAGCACAAGAAACTGAGTAAATTCTGAAGCATCCACATAACATAAAAATAAGATTCAGTCCTGTGATTTGGCTTTGCTCAAGAGGAAAAGGTTGTCTTCTATAGGCAACCTTTTCTTATAGTAGAACTTTCAATCTATGCGCTTGCAGCACATGTTATGGTTTAAGCAAGCATACGATTATGCAAATCTTAAATTAAGAACATAGCGTCGTTGTCTAAAATCAGTTTGCCTATAAATCTTCTAAAGGCAGCTGGAAACTCTGTTTAATAATCTGACTCGGTAAATCTGTTTTGACACTGGTAATACCATTTTTTTTGGTCAGATGGGTCGACTGAAATTTACGGTAACTTTCCAGATCAGGCACCACAACTTTCAACATGGCATCGCTCTCTCCCAAAATAATGTAGCACTCCATCACTTGCGGCAATTCTTTCATCGCCTCAATAAAGGTATCAATGGTTTCGGCATCCTGACCGACCAGCCAGATGCGCGAAAATAAAATCAGCTGAAAACCAATTTTTTGTTGGTCGACAATAGTCGTGTAATTCTGAATGACGCCTGCATCTTCCAGTAATTTTACCCGGCGTAAACAGGACGAAGGTGAAAGTCCGATTTCACGTGCCAGATCATTATTCTGAATACGGCCATTGGCTTGTAAATGTCGAATGATATTTTTATCAATTCGATCAAGTTTTACCCGCACAGACTTGGTGGATATTTTCATAAATTAGAATAATATTCGAAAAATAATACTTATTATAAAATAAATTGAAAGCCAATTTTGTAAAAAATCGCAGATACTTATTTCACTTTCTGGAGTTTGAAAGGAAAAGGAAATGTCTATATTTGTACTCTTTGCACTGACCGTGCTTCCCCTGATTTTTACGCCTGGACCCGATATGTTATTTATCCTGTCTCAAGTGATGGGTAAAGATGCAAAAGCAGGCATGATGGCAACCTTAGGGGTGTGTTGCGGTTATCTGGTGCATTCGATCCTTGTGGCACTAGGGATTGCGGCTATTATTGTCTCTTTTCCGGTGCTGTTTGAAACGATTCGCTGGCTCGGGATTGCTTATCTGCTGTATTTGGCATTTAGTTTACTTAAATCGGTATTCAGTAAAAACGCGCTGAACATTGAGAAAAAGACCTCAGCCAATCCGATTAAAAAAGGTTTTTTTACTGCGCTGTTAAATCCGAAAGGCATGTTGATTTATTTTGCGATTTTGCCGCAGTTTATTGATAAATCAGCCAATACTGTCAGCCAAGGTTTGATCCTGTCCTTTATTTTTATCAGTCTGATTTTTGTAGTGTATTGTAGCTTAAGTATTTTGTTCAGCAAAATCAGCCAAAAAACCCAAATGGATGAACGTAAACAAAAATGGGTAGATGGAACTTCTGGTGGTTTACTGGCACTTGCCGCAAGCTGGTTAATCATTAATTAATCGGATTGCAAAGAAGCATACTGTTCGCAGTATGCTTTTTTTATAATTGTGAAGCTTTGAAATTAAATATTCACTTTGTCGGCGTAGAATTCAATGCGCTGGTTTATTATTTGGTCAATTTGTCTTTATATTAGGTTTAATTCGCTCTCAAAAAGAGTTCTGTCCAAAATGACAAAAGCTGACATACGTATATTCCGGCTGTTTTGCTTCAAGCTGCTTTAAATCAGTTTAAATTAAATGTCATCAATCAAAACTTCTGATGTGATTAATCAGATAAAAAAATAATATAAATCAATGGTTAAATTTTAAGTAAATATTGATACATTTCATTGTAATAAAACGATAACAATTAATTGTGAACGCATCGTTCAGGGAAAATTACGCATTTTTACAGCTCTTTGTTGAATTGTGACTTGACCGAAATGCCGTACACATTGCAAGATAGGGCACCTAAAAAAATTTAAGTGAAGAGTTACACTAACTTTTCTCAACATTTACATTTGCTAAAACAGCCGAGGATTACATGAAGGCTCTTGTTGCTGTAAAACGTGTGGTTGATGCCAACGTTAAAGTTCGTGTTAAACCGGACAACAGTGGTGTTGACTTAACTAACGTTAAAATGTCAATTAATCCATTCTGTGAAATCGCAGTGGAAGAAGCGGTTCGTTTAAAAGAAAAAGGAACTGTTTCAGAAATCATTGTTGTTTCTATTGGTCCTAAAGAAGCCCAAGAACAAATCCGTTCTGCAATGGCGCTTGGTGCTGACCGCGGTATTCTGGTTGAAGCTGATGACAGCCAACTGGGTGCGCTGGAAATCGCTAAAATCCTGAAAGGCGTTGTTGACGCTGAACAACCACAATTGATCCTTCTGGGTAAGCAAGCAATTGATGATGACTCGAATCAGGTTGGTCAGATGCTTGGCGCTCTAATGGGTGCAGGTCAAGGTACATTCGCTTCTGAAGTGAAAGTAGATGGCGACAAAGTACAAGTAACACGTGAAGTAGACGGCGGTTTACAAACTGTTGAACTGACACTTCCAGCAATCATTACCACTGACTTGCGTTTGAACGAGCCTCGTTATGCGGCACTTCCAAACATTATGAAAGCGCGTAAAAAACCGCTTGATACCAAGTCACCTGCAGATTTCGGTGTAAACCCTGCAACTAAACTGAAAACAGTGAAAGTTGAATCACCTGCAGAGCGTAAAGCTGGCGTACAAGTGAAGTCTGTAGATGAACTTGTAGAAAAATTGAAAAACGAAGCGAAAGTGATCTAATACAGAAGGATAAAAATCATGAGTATTTTAGTTATCGCTGAGCACGACAACAAAGCATTAAACGCTGCTACTTTAAACGTTGTTGCTGCAGCGCAAAAAATCGGTGGTGATATCACTGTATTGGTTGCTGGTTCTGGCGCTCAGGTAGTTGCTGACCAAGCGGCTAAAGTTGCGGGCGTAAGCAAAGTAGTGCTTGCTGAAGACGCTGCTTATGCAAACCAATTGGCTGAAAACGTGGCTAAACTTGTTGCTGAATTAGGTAAAGGCTATACACATATCCTTGCTGCTTCTACAACAACTGGTAAAAACATTTTACCACGTGCAGCTGCGCTTCTTGACGTAAGCATGATCACTGACATCATTGCGGTAGATGGTCCTAAGACTTTCAAACGTCCGATCTATGCAGGTAACGCAATTGCAACTGTAGAATCAGGCGAAAACATCGTATTGGCGACTGTTCGTGGTACAGCATTTGATGCTGTAGCTGCTGAGGGCGGTTCTGCTGCTGTTGAAGCTGCTGCGTCTACGGGTGATGCGGGTATTTCTAAGTTTATCAACGAAGAAATCGTAAAATCTGAACGTCCTGAACTGACAGCTGCGCGTATTGTGGTTTCTGGTGGTCGTGGTGTAGGTTCTGGTGAGAACTATCACAAGATCCTTGATCCATTGGCCGACAAGCTTGGTGCTGCTCAAGGTGCATCACGTGCTGCGGTAGATGCTGGCTTCGTACCAAACGATATGCAAGTGGGTCAAACGGGTAAAATCGTTGCACCTGACCTGTACATCGCTGTAGGTATCTCTGGTGCGATTCAGCATTTGGCTGGTATGAAAGAATCTAAAGTGATCGTTGCGATCAACAAAGATGAAGAAGCGCCAATCAATGCAGTCGCTGACTACTGGTTAGTCGGTGACCTGAACACTGTAATTCCAGAATTGGTTTCTAAAATCTAATTTCTGAATCGGGTTCAAAATACGCTCTTGTGCAAGCAGTGAAAGCAATGTTTTACTGTTTTGTCCAAGGGCGTTTTTTTTATGCAAAAATTTTAAAAATACTCTACAGTCGAAACTAGAGTATTTCATTTGCATGAAAAGTGATAAAATCCCGGTTTGCTTTTTCTCCTGTTTTTAATCATGTCCTTTTCCAAAGCCGCCCATATCCTGTTTATTAGTTTTTTGCTGATTGCGCTTTATCTGGGTATTTGTATTCATACTGCCCTGAATGCACCAGCTTCGGTAACTCAGTATTTATTTAGTGAATCAGGCGCTTTTGAAGTCATGAGTCCATGGTTATGGTACTTGCTGGCAGTGCTGTGTTTGCTTAATGCTGAAATCAAACCTAATACCCGAGTGTTTACGGCTATAGCAGCGACATTGTTGGGATTACGGGAAATGGATTTCCATAAGCAGGTGTTTGAAATGAGTTTTATCAAAACTAATTTCTATCGCAGTGCTGAAATTCCGCTCATGGATAAGCTGCTCGGATTTATTTTATTGCTCGGCATTATTTTTGTCTTTCTGGTACTGGCGAAAAAGCTGGTTCAAACCATACGAAGCATGAAGAATTCTTTGAATATTGCACATTTTTTTATCTTTCTCACCATTGCCTGTGGCGGACTGAGCAAAGTGCTCGATAGCACGACTTCAACCCTGAAAGAAGAATTCGGCATCCAGTTGGTGCCACATACTCAAATCATGATTATGACCATTGAGGAAGGGGTAGAAATGTTATTGCCAGTTTTATTGATTGTGGCCGTGCTGAGCTATAGTAAAGTACTGAACCAGGCACAATAAAAATATAGAAAAAACGATGAAGATGCGCCAGTTGATTGGCGCATTTTGTTTTTGTAGTACTGTATTTCTCAAAATTTTGGGTATTGAAAAATCCTGTCTGGATGCGCTAATTTTCGGTTTTGAAATAACAAGAAAATGATCACTAAAATGAAGATAATTAACAAGGTTAAGCTGAATATTTCGACACAAAAATACAAGTGTTTATGCTATAATTTAGGGCTGTATTTTAGTTTTTAACTCAGTCGTTTGAGTTAATGATTTTGCTAGTTTTACGACATATAAATACAAGTCAAAATTGGCTTGTAGAATAAGGAGTATGCATGAGCGTATCGGAAATTAGACCGATTGCCATTGAGGATGAACTTAAAAGCTCATATCTCGATTATGCGATGAGCGTGATTGTGTCACGTGCATTGCCCGATGTACGAGATGGTTTAAAACCTGTTCATCGTCGTGTGCTTTTCGCAATGCACGAATTAGGCAATGACTATAACAAAGCTTATAAAAAGTCTGCACGTGTAGTCGGTGACGTGATCGGTAAATATCACCCGCATGGTGATTCTGCCGTATATGAAACGATTGTACGAATGGCGCAAGATTTCAGCTTGCGTTACCAATTGGTTGATGGTCAAGGTAACTTCGGTTCGGTCGATGGTGATAGCGCAGCAGCCATGCGTTATACCGAAGTGCGTATGCGTAAACTGACCCACGAACTGTTAGCGGATCTTGAAAAAGATACCGTCGAGTGGGAAGACAACTACGATGGCTCTGAGCGTATTCCTCAAGTCATGCCAACCCGTGTTCCGAACTTGTTAATTAATGGTGTTACCGGTATTGCAGTCGGTATGGCGACCAATATGGCGCCGCATAACATGACTGAAGTCGTGAATGCGTGTCTGGCTTATGCCAATGATCCTCAGATCAGTATCGAAGGGTTGATGGAACATATTTCTGGTCCGGATTTCCCGACAGGCGGTATCATTTACGGTAAATCAGGCATCGTCGATGCTTACCGTACCGGTAAGGGCCGTTTGCATATCCGTGGTAAGTACCATTTCGAAGAAGATCCGAAGAATGGCCGTACCACCATCGTATTTACTGAAATTCCATATCAGGTCAATAAAGCAAAAACCATTGAGCGTATTGCTGAACTGGTCAAAGAGAAAAAACTGGAAGGCATTTCAGAGCTTCGTGACGAGTCTGACAAAGACGGTATGCGTATCGCGATTGACCTGAAGCGCGGTGAAAACGCTGAAGTGATCGTGAACAACCTGTTCCAGAACACGCAACTTGAAAACTCTTTCAGCATCAATATGGTTTGCCTGGACAATGGCCAACCAAAATTGATGAACCTGAAAGACATCATTGCCGCGTTTATCCGTCACCGTCAGGAAGTAGTCACGCGTCGTACCATGTTCGAATTACGCAAAGCGCGTGAACGTGGTCATATCTTGGAAGGTTTAACCGTTGCTCTGGCGAATATTGATGCCATCATCGAAACCATCAAGAGTTCTGCGAATCCAGCTGAAGCGCGTGAGCGTTTGCAGGCAGGTGAGTGGGCTGGTGGCGGTGTTTTGGCCTTGCTAGAAAAAGCCGGTTCAGTTTCTGTACGTCCAGATGAGATTGAAGGTGAAGATCCAAGTCGCCCATTTGGTTTGGATGGCGAGATTTATCGTCTGTCACCAACCCAAGTGAATGCGATTATGGAACTTCGCTTGCATCGTTTAACTGGTCTGGAACAAGACAAGTTACATGCTGAATATAGTGAAATTCTGTCACAAATTGCTGAACTGACTGCAATTTTGAATGACTTTAATCTGTTGATGAATGTGATTCGTGAAGAATTGGCCTTGATTCTTCAGCAGTATGGCGATGCGCGTAAAACATCGATTGTCGAGTCACGTATCGATTTCTCTCGTGAAGATCTGATTCCTGAAGAGCAAATGGTTCTGACGGTATCGAAATCAGGTTATGCGAAAACTCAACCATTGTCTGACTACGCTGCACAGCGTCGTGGTGGCCGTGGTAAGTCTGCGACCAGCATGAAAGAAGATGATTACATTCAACATCTGATTGTGACGTCAAGTCATGCGACAGTACTTTGCTTTACCAACGTTGGTAAGGTCTATCGTCTGAAAGTGTATGAAGTACCACAAGCATCACGTGGTGCCAAAGGTCGCCCAATGGTGAATTTGTTGCCACTGGATGAAAACGAGACCATTACCGCGATCTTGCCGGTGATTGATGCGCCGAAGAAATTTAAAGAACGTCTGGCTGACTTCAAGACATTTGTAAAAGCCAATGCAGTACAGTTGCAAAGCAATGAAGTGATCAATGCTCATTTTGCCGAGCTTGAAGCAGCGCTGACTGAATCTGAAGAGGGTGCAGATGATATTTCTGATGCATTGCGTATTCAATTGAAACAGTTAGGCTTGGAGCTTTCTACAACAGACCTTGATGATGACATCATCAATGATTTTGCTCAGCAGGCTGAAGCGGTACGTAAAAACTTCTATGTGTTTATGGCGACTGAATACGGTACGATTAAACGTGTAGAGCTTGAACAGTTCTCGAATGTTCGTTCAAACGGTTTACGTGCGATTGAGCTGAATGGCGACGATACCTTGATTGGTGTGGCGATTACCGATGGTGAACAGCAAATCATGTTGTTCTCGAACGAAGGTAAAGCCATTCGCTTCGCAGAGACTGATGTACGTTCAATGGGCCGTTCTGCCAAAGGTGTACGCGGTATGCGCGTGACCATTGGTGCAGCTGCACAGTTAGAAGAAAATGACGAAACTGAGATCGAGTCTGATGACGAAGATGGTTCAGATTCAGCATTGATTAGCCGAATCGTATCACTGGTTGTTGTACCTGAAACTGGCGAAGTACTGTGTGCATCTGAAAACGGTTATGGTAAACGTACTCCAGTAGACGACTTCCCGACCAAAAAACGTGGTGGTAAGGGCGTGATTGCGATCAAGACCTCTGAACGTAACGGTCAATTGGTGGGCGCTGTTGCCATCGATGCTTCTAAAGAACTGATGCTAATCTCTGATGGTGGTACGCTGGTTCGTACCCGTGCATCTGAAGTGGCACAAACCGGTCGTAATGCACAAGGTGTTCGTCTGATCCGTCTAGGTAATGAGGAATTGCTGGTTGGTGTCGTTTCAATCGAAGCGGTTGAAGAAGATGAGTTTGTTGAAGCGATTGAAGGTGCAGAATCTTTAGTAGCAGAAACAGATGTAGCAGCTGAAACTGAGCAAGTTGCAAAAGATGGTGAAAATTCAGTAGAAGAATAAGTTTTTTACTGATAAAAAGGGCGCTTCGGCGTCCTTTTTTATAAACCTTGACTGCATAAGGGTAAGCGATGAAAACCAAATTAATGTTGTTGGCAGCAGCGGTTGCATTGACTGGCTGTAATTCAATGGACAATATTCCGAATCCGAGTCCTGAACAGGAAAAGGCGGCACAGCTGGCTTATGAGGATTTGCGTGACGGGAAATATGAGGAATTTCTGGATCAGTTAGAACCGCAGTTGCAGACCCAGTTTAAGGATAATGAAAAGCTGATGAAACGCTTTTCACGTTCAATTCCTCAAGGTGAATACAAGTCTAAGACTTTAATGACCAAAGAGATTGAAGAAGCAACCAATCAACCGGGACAATATAAGGTCAGCTATGAAATTGCCTATCCGGAGAATCTGGTTCAGTATGATGTGAGTTTTGACAAGCCGAATGGTAGCAACAAGATTCGTAATTTCAATATTCAGGTCTTTGGCGAATCAAATAAATAAGTGGAATAGGCGCATTGCTATAATGTTCTATCTGCTTTGATGACCAGAAATTAAACGTCGATAAGCCAAAAAAAAGCACAAGCTACCGATCATTCCAAGATAGAGCAATTTAGGCAAGATCAGTGTTGTAGGCACACCCATTTGATTGAGTTGAATAAACATCTGCACAATTTGGGTGGAGGGCAGGATTTCGCCAACGACTTGCATCCAGATGGGCATGGCAGCATGTGGCCAGGCCGCACCAGATAAAAAGAACAATGGAATGGAAGTGAATACAATGACATGCCCCGCACGTTCCGGCAGATCCAGAAAACTGGCAAATAGGTAGGTCATGCCAATTATCGTGTAGATAAAAACCGCAACAGCCAGTAGCATCCCGAGCAGGTTGCCACCGCGCGGATAATCAAACAGCCAGAAGCTAAAGCCGAATAAATAGAAACATCCCAGACAGCCAATAGTAAAGACCGCTAAACACATCCCAATCAATGCATTTGCGTTTAATTCTATTTTTCTTTCCCGATATACCAAAATCAGCATACTCAAACCCAAAAGAATGGTTTGGTGGATAATTAAAGGTGCAACCGCAGGAAAGACATAACTGCCATAGCCGGACAGTGGATTAAATAAAGGAATTTGATGTACAGAAAGGGCCGGTGAAAAATCCGAGACCTCGCCAAAGCGTTCAGTATAGTCTGCCAAAGTTTGCTCAACTGATGTGGCTAAGCCCAGACCAATTTGTTTGGTCACTAAAAAGTTGGCTGTGCTTAAATACAGGCCAATGCCGCCTGTTTCCCCATGCCTTAAGCTTTGCGATAAATTGTCCGGTAGCAGTAAAATGCCATCGGCTTTTTGAGATTCAACCCATTGTTTGGCTTCGGCAAAATTTCCGGTAATCGCCTCAATTTCCACATTGGGGCTTTGTGCCACCTGACCAATAATACGGGTGCTTAAGTTACTTTGTTCTTCATCGACAATAATAATCGGTAAGGCTTCAGCCTGCTGTGCCTGATAAGCGGTTGGATAAAAAAAGCTGTAAAATAAGACGGATAGAATAAGCGTGGTAAAGATCGTGCCGTGACTGACAATATCCTTGAAGCTTTGCAGATAGTAAAACCAGAGGGATTTCATGGTGTTGCTCCTTTGGCGATTTTTTTAAGAAACAGATAAGCCAGCAGAGCGTAGACTAGGGCATAGATCAGCAGCATTAATCCAGCTTGCAGTGAAATATGCAATGGACTACCAATCACCCATTGTTCAGTTTGTAATTTGGCATAGGGCGTGAACGGAATAATATTGGACCAAAACTGGGTGAATAGGGGCGCATTATTTAAAGGTAAAGTCACACCGGCAAAACTTAAAGATGAACCGCCATAGACCGCAATGATGCCAAAAGATTTACTTAAATCTTTGGTCGCCAGAACCACTGCACTGCTTAAAAATGCATAGGCGCTATATAGCAGAAATTGTGCCGATAGAATCAGGGCGAGCGAGCCGGCAACAAACCAGCCGCGAATTTCAATCAGCCAGAACATCCAGACCCAGGTCCACACACTAAAAATAGCCACATAGACCAGGTTCTTAGACAGCAATGCCATCCAGATGGATGAGTTGCTGATCCAGCTTGTTAAGGTCTGTCGCTTCAGTTCCTGACCGACGGAAAATGCCACACAACAACATAGTAGTAAATGCAGAATTGCCGGAATGACATAGGGTTCCAGATAGAATTCATAATTCAGCTGCGGATTATACAGCGGCGATATTTTGATATGCGGTGACGGTGCTTCGAGAGAGGGCAGCCGGTTGCCCAGATATTGCTGTCCGCTAAATTCAGCGAGTGCTTGCAGGGTACTAACCAGCATGGCAGATGAAATGGTATTTCCGATACTGAAATAACTCTGGTTAAAGGCAATACTGATATCAGCATCCTGGGCACGAACCAGACGTTGCTCGGCACCGCTTGGAATATGGATATAACCCCAAATTTTATTTTGATTTAACAGGCGCTCAATTTCAGCTGTTTGTTCCGACACCGTAGCAATTTTAAGAGTATGATTCAGCGCCACATGCTGATAAATGCTTTGACTCAGCGCACTCTGGTCTTGATCAATAATAGCAATCGGTAGATGACCGGCTTTACCTTGGGCAAACATGCTGCTGAATAAAATAATCACCAGTGCAGGTGCCAGCGTGACTAGGCACAGATCCCATTTTTCGCTGAGCAGATAGCGCAGTTCGCGCCATATACCCGTCCACATTATGGGGTCTCTTTCAGTTTAAATAACACGCTCATCCCGACTTTGAGTTCAGGGATGGCTGGTGCGGGCACAAGATGCAGCTTAAAACTTCTTACATCATAGCCGCCGGTTTGACGTGTAGTTTTAATGGTGGCAAATTCACCCTCGGCACTGATCTGCTTGATTTTAAAAGTGGCGGTTTTATCTAGGGCGGGAATATAACCTTCAATACTGCTCATTTTCTGAAATGGGGCATATTGGTCTTCACGAATATTCAGGCTCACCCACATTTGATCTTCAATCAGGCTGACCACAGGGACTGCGGTGGCTACCAGCTCCGAGACTTTGCCATAGGTTTTAGACACCGTTCCGTTTACAGGTGCAACTAATTGGGTTTCTGCCTCTAATGCATTGGCTTCATCCAGCGCAGCCTGGGCAATATCTACCTGTGCATCGGCGGAACTCTTTTGCTGCGAGGTGCTGCCACGTTTGGCGCGTGCATATTGCTGATACGCCGCTTCTGTCATTTGCGCCGCTGATTGACTGGCTGCATACAATTCATCATGGCGCTGACGTGAAATCACACCTTCCTTAAATAAATTTGCACCACGCTCATAAGAAACTTTGGCTAAATTCTGTTGTGCTTTCAGCGATTGCCAGTTGGCATACAGGCTGGCGATATTTTCTTCCTGAGAGCCACGTTCAGCAGTCGATTGTAAGGCCAGCGCAGATTGTAAAGCCGCTACTGCTTGCTGTTTTTTGGCCTGAATTTCCGGGCTGTTTAAGCGCACCAGTACATCGCCTTTTTTGACCTGCTGACCTTCTTCTACATAAATTTCTTCAATACGGCTTGGCACTTTGGTCGCCACCTGAACTGTTTCAGCTTCTACACGACCCTGCAATTCCAGCGGAGCCGGTTGGTAGCTTTTCCATAATCCAAAAGCGATGACTGCCAGCAGAACAGGAATCAGGGCGAGCAATAAATATTTTTTCTTTTTAGCAATTTCAGGAGCTTGTTCATGTTCGGTCGAATTTGCTGGGTTATTTTCTATTCCAGTTTTTGTTTCTACCTGTTGCGCAGGAGATTTTTCTGTATCGCTGGATGAAGCCGCTTTATTCACAGGATCATTGGGTTTTTGATCTTCGTTCATGTTCGGCTCCATTAGCGAATATAGTGGGTATTGGTATGTTGGATGTAGTTCGGAAATTCTGCAATCGAGCCATGGCTTTGTAATAGTGTGGCCAGTGATATCACATATTTGTAGGCATTCAAGGCAGTTTCAGCTCGTAGTCCGCTCAGCATATTCTGTGCATCGATGACCTGTGTGGCGGTGCCCATATCTTCTTTAAAGGATAATTCTTGGATGCGTAAATTTTCCTGTGCGGCTTTCAAGTTTTGTGCCAGAAGTGCATCACTTTGCTGTGCGCTGAGTGCTTCGCTATAAGATTTATAAATCAGATTTTCAATTTCCTGCTGGGTGCGTGCAGTGAGCAGTTCTGTAGCAGAGCGTTTGAGTTCGGCAGCCTGAATATTTTTGTTTTTATCGATCCCGGAAAACAGGTTATAGCGTGCGGCAACTCCGACAATCCAGTTTTCATTTTGATCCAGACTATATTCGCCAAAAGCAAAAACATTCGGTTTTTTAGCTGCTTGCTGGGCTTTGACATTGGCTTGAGCTAATTGAGTATCCAGCTGCATTTTTTGAATCAGCGCAGAGTTCTGACTAAAGGTTTTCAGCAGATGATTTAAGGCCTGTGGCTCGGTTTTATTGACAAATAAAGGCGTCGAAAGTTCGGTGATGCCGCTTTCCTGAAGCAGATTATTGAGCTGGAACAGGGCAGCATTCAAATTGGCCTGCGTATTTTGCTGGCTGCGCTCGGCATTATTGCGTGCTACTTCAAACTGCATGCGGTGGCCTTTACTGATAAAACCTTGCTGTTCCATCTTTAAGGCATTGCGATAATGCTGCTGCATGGCATTCAGATTAAACAGCGCAGCTGCATGCAGTTGCTTTTGGAGCTGTACATTAAAATAACTTTGAATCAGTTCAAAACGCTGCGTGTCTTGCTGCTGTTTGTTGCTGAGCTGACTACGACCGACCTGAATATTGGCGATTTCTTTAGCGCTACTTGTCAGCCCACCGGTATAAAGCGGCATCATGACTGAAATCGTCGGGCGAATCACCTGATCATCCAGTACAACATTTGAACTATCAGGAATTAAGCCCACCCCATTTTGAATAGGTTGTCTTAAGCTATTTTTTAGTGGGTCAGCCAGACCCCCTAAGTTCAGTTCATCAATTCTATTATTGACACCATCCGTTAAGGATTGCTCTAAATTATTTTTTAATGCACCCAAAGGCAGATCGAGTTCATTATGAAAGGCATACGCACGAACATTCAGGTCGACTCGTGGCAGACCTATACCTTTCACTGCTTCAGCTTCAAGTTTTGAGGCCTGCTCCAGACTTTGATAGGCTTGGCTGCTATAAGAATTTTGCAACAACTGACGTTCAGCGTCCTGAAAGCTGATGCTCTGCGCATGAGTAAAGCTGCCATACATCATCGATGCAAGCAGATTTAAACCCCAGACAAGCTGTCTTTTATTTTTCTTTAAGTTCATAAAGTCGCTAAACTGATTTAAAGCCGGTAATGATATCCGGCTAGTATAAATCAAAGGTATGCAGATAGAACTAGTGTAAAGTTATAGTATTGTTTCTTTTACATCTGTATTTCAAATACTTATCGGCTGTTTTTGAGAGAGTATCCAGAATTAAAAAGTGGCTTAATCTTGAATATTTTCAATTGTGAGTGCAAAGATGATAAAAACAAGCAGGCTAAAATACTGGTCAATTTATCTTGTGAATCTACATTGATTTTTTGACTCTATCTTGACTCATAGATTGAAATAATTTTGTGCAAGACCCTGCCAGATATGGTTAAATGCCATCATTTTATTGTGTTTCACTCTGAAAGGAAAAATCATGCGCGCGTACAACTTCTGTGCTGGTCCTGCTGCATTACCGACTGCCGTACTTGAAAAAGCTCAAGCTGAAATGCTTGACTGGCACGGCAAAGGTCTTTCGATCATGGAAATGAGCCACCGTAGTGCCGACTATGTTGCCATGGCTGAAAAAGCGGAAGCAGACCTGCGCAAACTCATGAATATTCCTGAGAACTACAAAGTATTGTTCTTGCAGGGTGGGGCATCACTACAGTTCTCGGCAATTCCATTAAACTTGCTTGGCAAAAACAACAAAGCAGACTATATCGATACCGGCATCTGGTCAGAAAAAGCTTTGAAAGAAGCGCAACGTTATGGCGATATCAATGTTGTAAAAGCAGGTATCCAAATTGATGGCAAATATGCGATCAGTGCCCAAAGCGAATGGAATCTGTCTGCAGATGCTGCCTATGTGCATTATGCTGATAATGAAACCATTGGTGGTCTGCAATTTGCTTCAATTCCTGAAACAGACAAGCCATTAGTGTGCGACTATTCATCTAGCATTTTATCTGCGCCAGTAGATGTCTCTAAATTTGGTTTGATCTATGCGGGCGCGCAAAAGAATATCGGGCCTGCTGGCTTAACGCTGGTGATCATTCGTGAAGATTTACTCGATCAAGCCAAACCTGAAATTCCAAGCATCTTGAAATATTCAGATCAAGCGAAAAATGGCTCAATGGTCAACACACCATCAACTTATGCATGGTACTTGTCTGGTCTGGTATTCGAGTGGTTACTGGAAAATGGCGGTGTAGATGCTATACACAAAGTGAACCTTGAGAAAGCTAACTTGCTTTATGGTTATATCGATCAAAGCGATTTCTATGCGAATCCGATTGCAAAAGCAAACCGTTCGATCATGAACGTACCATTTACCTTGGCCAATGCAGATCTTGAGAAACAGTTCCTGAAAGAAGCCGAAGCGCAGCATTTATTGAATCTTGCTGGTCACCGTTCGGTTGGCGGTATGCGCGCAAGTATTTATAATGCCGTGCCTTTAGAGGGTGTGCAGGCATTGGTGAACTTTATGGATGACTTTGCCAAACGCAATGGTTAATTCCTGAAACGAAAAAACCCAGCACAAGCTGGGTTTTTTTATAGATGCAATAATTTTAGAAAATAAAAGTATGCAGGGTGAATCCGCAGATCAGCATCCCCAACATGAAAAAAAGGCAGGACATCATATCAATATTATAGCGGGAGCTAAGATGATGCTCGACCTGTTGTAATGTTTCTTCTTGCACGATTTTCATAGATATTTATTGTCCGATCTATTTATCGTTAATACTAATTTGTTGTGAGTATTTTTATCATAAAAAATTGATTAAATAAAGTACATTTTTAATTAAAGAGCATAAATTTTTATTTTATTTAAATATCAGATTTGCACGACAACAGATTATTTATATGAGAAATCAAGCGCTTATTTTTAGAAGATTTTTAAGGTTATTTTAAATATTTAAAATGAATTCATTTGAATTTAAACATGTGGATAACTCGGTTTTTAATGAATTTAAATAGATTATTAAGCCAGAAAATATGTATAAAAAATAATCAAAAAATAAAATGACAAATAAGAATATAGATGGATTAAAAGAAGATACCCATCAAAATGAATATCTTCTTTATATGTTTGAACTTAAGCTGCTTTTCTATAAATATTGGCCTGAATCCACAAGTTTCCACGAATATACTGGCTAATCTGGAAGTTTTTGTACTGGTCATTCCGCGTTGCAATCCGGATCAAGGTCGCAGGCTGGCCTTCGTCATGAATCAGGGTGACATCATACAGGGTGTAGTCCTGATCCATAAATTGCATGGTGGTTTTACCGACAATATTGCCCTGAAACCAAGCTTCATCTTCCTGACCCATGGTTTCGCCGTATAGATAAGCCACCATTTTAGAAAAATCTACAGTGACAGGTTCTTTATCTTCTTCAGACTGCGGCTGCCAGGCATCAATCTGTTCCTGCAGATTATCCGGCGCTACACCATTATTGGCAGCCAGAATATCATTCAAGGCACGGTGGTGCTTGATCGAAGCCGGATCATCAACCACCAGATGCTCATGATCTGCGACCGCTTCAAGTTCATAGGCCCAGCCATTCAGATTCACCACATAGGACTGGTCTTTTTCATAATGTGGGTGATTGACGCTATACAGGCTATCGAAAGCGTAAATAATATTGTTAGCACCCAGATTCAGGCGCAATACAGCTTGGGTGTTGGATTTACAGGAAATAATCCGGTCAATCGTGGCTTTCACCTGATAAGGACTGTCAAAGCACGGAAATGCAGTTTTTACCGCTTGAGGTTTGTTGTTTTCGACGGCAATCACTTGACTCAACTGTACCGCAGCTTTGCTCGGTCCCTGAATCAGCCAGGTCTCTGCATCCATATCACATTCTTGTGTACAAAGGCCCATCGGCATGATTGGTTCATCAAGAGCTTTGCCTAACCACTGTGGTACATCTGTGCCAGGGTTGTCGGTGAGCAAGGTCCAGTGTTCGACATGACTACCGAAATTTTGATCATCAATGGTGATGATCTCTGGGCTATTCTGATTTTTCATATGCACAATTGATCTTGGATGATGTATTTATAGTTAATCGAGGGTCATTGCGATTTTTCAAGTCAATCGAATGAATTTTAAAATTAAAATGCCAGTCAAATGAAGTCAATTTTTTTTCTCGTGTGAATCACGCCGCTTTTACCGAGCACATACTTTTTAAAATACTGATGACAGATGCTATGAAAATGGAGTGATTTAATCATCAACCTGATCGTCTCAATTTGCTAGAATAACCATGATTTATACCTTAATGGGAAGCCCTGTGTTGCCATTCAAACTTTGGGTCGATGCCGATGCATTGCCCCGTATGCTGCGAGATGTGATTATTCGTGCTTCGGATCGCTATCAGCTGGAAGTCACTTTTGTTGCCAATCAGCCAGTCGGAATCACACCTTCGGTCAGAATTAATTCAATTCAGGTGATGAGTGGGGCGGATGCGGCAGATAAAGAAATTATTCTGCGCATGAAAGAGCATGATATTGTCATGACCCAAGATATTCCCTTGGCTGCGGAAGTGATTGAAAAAGGCGGTATTGCGATTCATCCCCGTGGTGAAATTTATACTACGGCCAATGTCAAAGCGCGCTTACACCTGCGCGATTTTATGGACAGCCTACGCGGAGCTGGCGTGCAAACGGGCGGTCCGCCACCGATTTCAGAGCGGGATAAACGCGAATTTTCCAGTGCACTCGATCAGACCATCCAAAAACAAAAACGTAAAACTTCCGCGCTTTAAGCCTTATTCAGAGTGACTCGCATGCCCACACAAACCAATATGATTGCCATCTATCTTTTATTGGTTTTTATCTGGGCGACGACACCGCTGGCTATCGTCTGGAGTGTGACGGATTTGCATCCGCTCTGGGCCCTGGCATTGCGCTTCTTTCTGGCTTTGCCTTTTGCATTTGCCTTGTTGTGGCTATTTAAAACCCGTTTTCCCTTAGATAAATTATCCATGCACAGTTATTTGGCTGGTGCATGCAGTTTTATCGGCTCACAGATTTTCACTTATCTGGCCACGGATTATCTGAGTTCAGGCATTATTGCCCTGATGTTCGGACTGGCACCGATTATTACCGGTTTAATTGGCCGTTTTGTATTTCAGCTTAAGCTCTATCCTTCGCAGTGGGGTGGTATGGCGATTGCCTTGCTGGGTCTGGGCATTATCTGTGTCGGTGGCAAAGATCAGCATATTCAGCCGATCGGCATAGGCCTGATGTTGCTCAGTGTTTTTATTTACTGTGTTTCGATGTTCTGGGTGAAAAAAGTTAATGCACCTCTTGAACCCATGGCGCAAGCTGCCGGTTCTATTGCGGTTTCAGCGGTCATGGCCTGTGCCATGTTGCCATTTATCTGGCAATTTGCACCGACCCAGATTCCGCAGGCTAAATCGCTGATTGGACTCAGTTATGCTGTAATCATGGCTTCCCTGATTGCGATGTTCTGTTATTTTAAACTGGTGCAGAAAATCAAGGCGACCACGTTGTCATTGACCACCGTATTGACGCCGATGCTGGCCTTATTTGTCGGGGTAATTCTGAATGATGAAAAATTATCGGGTGGGGCAGTATTTGGCGTCATTATCTTGCTGGCTGGTTTGTTGTTATATTTTTCCAGAGAAATTAAAGCGAGCTATAACGCTCGCCTTTCATCGTCCAGCAGTACTGACTAAAGCAGTAATTTAGGCAAAGTGAGCCTTGACGCATTCACCCAGTTTGACACGATCTTGTGGATGCATGGTAATAAAATAAGCACCAGTCCGATATTTGCCATTTTCTTCTTCGCGACTGTAGGCCACCTGAGCGGTTGCTGCAATATGGAAGAAATTTTCCGGATGACTCAAAGTCACGTGCAGATAGGTGCCTTCAGCGATAGGGCGCTCATTAAAGAAGCTAAAACCGGTTTCTGAAAAGTTCACCTGCTCTGGTACAGGTAACATGCTTTGTACAATTGCGTCATACAAAGAACCGGTAATAAGGTTTAACTTTTGATTAAATAAGGATAAGATTCGAGCAATTTGTTGATCTTTTTCAGATAATTGTTCTAATTCGTAGTTAACCGCATGATCAAATTGATCTAGTTCTGCAAGTAGTAGAAAATAGCGGGGCAACACGAAGTTAGGATCGTAAGGATCATTCAAGGCAACATCATCGGAAATAATCTGATAATTAATTCGTAAGGCAGCATCGATTCGAGACATGACGCGTCTTTCCGTAAATCCGTTTGGATGCTGTACATTTTCCATAATTTATTACCTCGGACTAGATGGTTATGTTCAAACCAATCTCGCTGTATATAGGGTTGAAATATACTCGCGCACGGCGTAGTAACCACTTCATTTCTTTTATCGCGTTGGTCTCAATGATCGGCCTCACACTCGGTGTGGCAGTCCTCATTACAGTGTTGTCTGTGATGAATGGTTTTGACCGAGAGTTAAAGAATCGTGTCTTAGGAATGATACCCCAAGCGACTGTTTCCTCAACACAAATTTTAACAAATTGGCCGGAACTTGCAAAGCAAATTGAAGGGCATGAACATGTCCAGGGAGTCGCACCTTTTACTCAATTACAAGGCATGCTGACCGCACAGGGTCAGGTCGCCGGCATTATGGTCAGCGGGATCGAACCCGAGTATGAGAAAAAAGTTTCGATCATACAAAACCATATGGTTGAGGGCAGTATTGACAGCCTGAAAAAAGGTGAATTCGGTATTGTTTTAGGCAAGCAAATGACCGACGCCATGGGGGTGGGTTTAAACGATAATATTACCCTGGTTCTACCAGAAGCCACCCCATCACCAGCCGGTGTCGTCCCGCGTTTTAAGCGTTTTAAAGTGGTGGGAATCTTCAGTATTGGTGCTGAAGTTGACTCGATGATGGGTTATATCGCTTTAAATGACGCCTCGACCTTGCTGCGTCTGCCGGATGGTGCGCAGGGGGTACGTATGAAACTGGATGATATTTTCCTGGCACCACAAGTGTCTCAGGAAATCGTGCGTGATTTGCCGGGGAATTTCTATGCTTCGGACTGGACTTATACCCATGGTAATCTGTTCAGCGCGATTCAGATGGAAAAAGCCATGGTCAGCCTGCTTTTATTCCTGATCGTGCTGGTGGCGGCATTTAATATTGTGTCTTCACTGGTGATGGTGGTGACGGATAAAAAATCGGACATTGCCATTTTACGGACTTTGGGTGCTTCACCTGCCACCATTACCAAAATTTTTATGGTGCAAGGTACCGTGATTGGGGTGATTGGAACTTGCGCAGGAGCCATCCTCGGGATTATTGCAGCAACTAGTATCAGTAGCTTTATTGGCTGGCTCAACAATACTTTAGGACTGAATATGTTTGATGCCTATTTTATTAACTACTTACCTTCGTATCTGCGCTGGCAAGATGTTTTGGTGATTGTAGGCTTGTCACTGGCCCTTAGTTTTGTCGCGACGATTTACCCCGCTTTACGTGCAGCAAAAATTCAACCGGCAGAGGCTTTGCGTTATGAGTAATCTGATTTTAGATGCCCAGAATATTCACAAGTCCTTTACCGATGGTAAAGCCACTGTCGATGTGATTCGCGGCTTGTCGCTACAGGTGAAAGCAGGTGAGTTTGTTTCGATTGTAGGTTCAAGTGGTTCAGGCAAAAGTACCTTATTGCATGTTTTGGGTGGATTGGATCGCCCGACGTCAGGTCAGGTCATGGTGAATGGCCGCCGTTTTGATACCTTGTCTGAAGCAGAACGCGGTTATGTGCGGAATGAGCATTTGGGCTTTGTTTATCAGTTTCATCACCTGTTGCCAGAATTTACGGCACTGGAAAATGTGGCCATGCCACTGATGTTACGCGATAACATGAAATTCAAGGAAGCTAAACAGCAGGCCGAATATTTGCTGGAACGTGTTGGTCTTTCGCATCGTCTGACTCACAAGCCGGGTGAATTATCCGGAGGTGAGCGTCAGCGTGTAGCTTTGGCGCGTGCAGTGGTGGGTAAACCTAAACTGATGATGGCCGATGAACCGACCGGAAATCTGGATCGCAAGACTGCAGCAAAGATTTTTGAACTGCTGACAGAATTACAACGTGAGTTCAATATGGCGATGCTGATTGTGACGCATGATGAACAGCTGGCCCATGCTGCAGACCGGATTTTACATATGCAGGATGGTCTCTGGATTGAACCATAAATAACGAGAATATTCGCATTTGATTGAAGCTCACTCCGGTGGGCTTTATTATTGGGCAAAATAATAATAAAGAATAAGATTCAATGTTGCAGTGGCTGTGTATCGGCTGGATTTTAGGCCTTGCCTGTATGGGGAAAAGTTTCCTGTCTGTTCAACTGAGCGGGACGGTAGTTTTGATCGTTGCGCTGTTGTGGTATATGGGTTGCCATAAATTAAAGTTCATTTCGAATACACCGCTGCGAAGCTTGTTGATCACTGGATCAAGCCTGCTTTTGGGAGTTTTTTTAGGTCATGCTTATGCCAATCTGCAATTGGCTGAACGTTTATCCAAACGAGAGCACGAGGTCTCTGAAAAAAAAATCGTAGTCTATATCAAAGAGCTGAATAAACTGGGCGATCAGAATATCCAGCAAGCCCTGCATGTGCTTAACCCTGATGGCACTACAGTTAAGTGGATGGGTTTTCTGCCAGTTTCAGATCCTGTCATATCCAGTTTAGGAAATGATGTAACCAAACAGCAGACTCTTGAACTGGGACACTATTATTTATTACAAGGCCAGATTCGACCTAACCATAGTTATGCGACACCGGGTGCTTTTGATGCAGAAAAATGGGCCTTGCAGCAAAATGTTATGGCCGGGTTTAGGATTAAACATATCCAAGAGTTGCAACCGCAACAACTCTATGCACTAGGTCATGCTAAATATCTACGTCAGCAGAAAAATTTGAATCAGCGATTTTTGCTTTGGGTAGAACAGCAGCGACTGACCTTAAGAGAGTTTGTGGCCACACAACCAGTACAGCAGAAAGGCTTGTTACTGGCTCTATTAAGTGGTGATGAAAGTCTCTTGGATCAAGCGACGGAACAGCAATTCCAGCGTTTTGGCATGAGTCATTTGCTGGCGATTTCCGGACCGCATGTCCTGATCTTTGCCTTTATCGTTTGTGGAGCGTTGCAATATCTGATTTCAAGGTACGTACCGCAGATTTATCTGAAATGGCCAAGGCAGTATTTTTTGAGTCTGCCTTTTTTGTTATGTGTATTGCTGTATTGTGCCTTTGTCGGTTTTGAAATTCCGGCGTTACGCACTTTACTGATTTGTGTGATTGTGACTTTTACGCTGCTGCTCAGGCAAAGTATGCAGCCATTAAAACTGCTGATTTTAAGTGCTGCCTTATTGTTGCTCTTTGATCCTTTTAGCATTTTGTCGGCCGCATTCTGGCTGTCTTATGGGGCCTGTTTTGTCTTGCTGCGGATCTATCAAACCATTCAGCAGCAACCGCATCAAACAGTACAAACAGCATTACAACGACTGTATTTTGCAATAAAAGTTTTGATGGAGTCGCAGTGGAAAATCTTTCTGGCCCTGTTTCCCTTAATGATGTTGTTTTTTAAGCAGGTGGCTTGGATTACCCCGCTAAGCAACCTGGTGGCTATCCCGTGGATTGGCCTGCTGATAGTTCCCGTAGATATTCTGGCGGCTTTATTATTTTTCATTTCTGAACCACTTTCGAGTCTGCTGTTTCAGCTCAATGATATTTTTATTCATATACTGCTGGCATTTTTGAATCTGCTTGATCGGCTGTTTGCACCGCAACTGATTCCTGTGGCCATGAATGTCTGGATGATTGCTCTATGTATTTTGGGCTTATTAATTGTCTTTTTGCCGCGTGGCTTAGTGCCCAAAAGCTGGACAGCACTTGCCTGTTTACCACTGTGCATTCCTCAACTTAATCAGCATGCATTTCAGCTGTCTGTTCTGGATGTCGGGCAGGGACAGGCCATCTTCATTCGGGAAGGGCAAAAGAGCATGATGATCGATATGGGCGGTTATTATAATGAAGAAAAATTCAGTATTGGTCGGCAAGTGATTATGCCATTTTTGTCTGTGCAAGGTGTTGGAGAGCTGGATCAACTGATTTTGACCCATCTGGATCAGGATCATAGCGGTGCGTATCACAGCATTAAAGATCAGTTAAACATCAAGCAAGTGTCATCCAATCAGATACCTGAAACATCGACTTCTTCACGCTTTCAGTTTTGTCATCAAGGACAGCAATGGCAATGGTCTGAGACGATTAACTTTAAAATTTTGGCACCTCGGCAGCAGCAGTTAAATACGCCAAACTTCAATAAAAACGACCGATCTTGTGTGGTGTATCTGCAAGTCAAAAATGCCGGACCGTATCAAAACTTTTTACTGATGGGGGATGCGGGCTGGGAAACTGAATACCAGTTGCTCAAAGATTATCCTGAATTAAAAGTTGATGTGCTGGTACTCGGCCATCATGGCAGTCAGCACAGTTCAGCCTATCAATTTTTACAGCTTTTGCAGCCTAAACTGGCGATTGCCTCGGCTGGGAAATTTAACCGTTATGGCCACCCGAGCCAACTGACGCAGCAACGGTTGAAAGCCCTTAATATTCCCTTATTGACCACGGCAGAACAGGGGAGTGTGCACTTTCAGCAACATGGCTCAAAACTGGTGCTTTCTGCCGAACGACATAAATGGCAGTGGTTGTATCGTCAGCCCTTAAGTGACTGATTCCAGTATGGACGAAACTTCATGTAGTTCTTGAGTTCTTAATGCATTTACTTTGCCCAAGGCTTGTTCATGTTCAAGCTTATAGAGATTTCCCAAGTCTTGATGCGCATTAAAGCGTTTATAACTCCAGTGATAATGTTCCGGATGGCGACGAATTAAATTTTCAATACTATTGATAATGACTTGCGTGCCTTGATTGGCATTGCCACTATAAATTTTTTCATCAACGGTTTCGATAAAGATATCGAATCCATCATCAGTATTACGCAAGGCATATAAAAACAGGGCACGCGCTTTGGTCTTTTGAATCAGTTTGGCACTCAAATTACTCGTAGCTAAAGGCACACCGAAATATGGAATATATTCACCACCGATATTCGGGGTATGATCCGGCAGGATGACCGTAGTGCCGCCTTGTTTTAAGGCCTTAAAATCTGACGGACACCAGATTCATCGGTCGGTACCAGATGCGCCTGTTCCCGGCTACGGGCAGCCCGTACAAATTGATCTGCAGCCTGATTTTTCACAGGTTTATACATAATGGTCATTGAAGTGAACTGGGCAATATAGGCATTCATAATTTCCCAGGTACCAAAATGCGGCACAATTAAAACCAGACCTTTATTTTGTGCAAGGGCATCATGAAGTAGATCTTCGCCAATGACGCGATGAACGCGTTTAAGATTTTTCTGATTGCTTGAACCCCAAATAGTAAAGAACTCGAAATATGACATTAATTCATTGCGAACCGCAGCACGGTTAATCTGTTCACGTTCCTGATCGGACAATTCTGAAAGACTGATTTCAAGGTTGAGACGAATGACTTCCGAAGTTTTAGTGACTTTAAAACTGTTCACAATAAAGGCCAGAATACGGGCCATCCAGCGAGAAACCGGAAGCGGTTGGCGGCTAATGTATTTGAGTAATCCGTAAGCTGAATTCCGTGAGCCCTGTTTCGTCATTGATTTCGTCTAAGTACAAAAAAAGAGAACAAAATTTATTATAGGCGAAAACGTTTTGTTTAGACAGAATTACCCGATTCAGTGTATATAATGGATTCAATATAAATCAATTTATTGGATTATTTATGTCCGATTGGCCACCAAAACCTGAAAATCAAATACAAAATACGCAACAGCCAGTTCAACCGACTGGTCCGGAATGGAAACTGCTGGAAAAAGCAGTTTTAGCTTCGGTTGAAGAACAGCGCCGTGCGCGCCGTTGGGGGATTTTCTTTAAATTTCTGACTTTTGCTTATCTGCTTGTTGTCATTTTGGTATTAGGCAAAAGCTGTAGTTCAGTTTCTTCAGATGCTAGCGCTGCTGCGGGTTCTCATATTGCAGTCGTGGATATTGTGGGTACGATTGCAGCCGACAAGCAGAGTGTGAACAGTAGCAATACCATCAAATCATTGAAAAAAGCCTTTGAAAATAAACAAAGTAAAGCAGTGGTGCTGAATATTAACTCACCTGGCGGTTCACCGGTACAGTCGGATGAAATCTGGCAGGAAATTCAGTATCTTAAAAAACAGCATCCTGGTAAAAAGCTTTATGCTGTGATCGGTGATACCGGTGCTTCAGGTGCTTATTATATTGCTTCAGCTGCGGACGAAATTATTGTTAATCCATCGAGTCTGGTCGGTTCAATTGGGGTGATCATGCCGAATTATGGCGTGACTAATCTGTTGCAAAAATTAGGTGTCGAAGATCGCACCATGACCTCAGGCGAAAATAAAGCTTTGCTGTCGATGACTCAGCCAGTTGATCCTGCGCAAAAAGCTCATGTACAGGGTGTGCTAGATAATGTGCATGGTCACTTTATTAATGCAGTGAAACAGGGACGTGGGGCTAAGTTGAAATCCAATGATCCTGCCATTTTCTCTGGCTTGTTCTGGACCGGTGATCAGGCAGTGAAATTAGGGATTGCGGATCGTATCGGTGGTTTAAATACTTTAAAACGTGAATTGAAAACTGAAAAAGCGTTGAATTACACTATTGAATATAGTCCATTTGAATCCGTGTTGGGTCGTATGGGTTCATCGATTGGGGATGGAATTGCTTCTTCGGTTGCACAGAAGCTTCAGTCAGAAAATAGTACAACACTGCAATGAAACCATTGATTCATTTCGCGCACGCCAATGGCGTGCCATCCAAAGTCTATCAAAAGCTGTTTGATGGATTGCAAGATGATTACGATATTATCTATGTGCCCCTTTTGGGGCCGGATAAACGTTATCCGGTTGATAACCACTGGAAAAGCCTGACCCAGCAAGTGATTGACAGTATTGTGCGCCAGTCACATGGGCGACCTGTCATTGGTCTGGGGCATTCTTTGGGGTCCGTGTTAACTCTGCAAGCGGCTTTGCAGCGTCCGGAACTATTTTCACAAATGATCATGCTGGACCCGCCGATGATTATGGGCAAAGAAGCCTTTGCCTTGCATATTGCGAAAACTTTTCGCTTAAAAGCATTGGATAAAATGTCTCCGGCCGGTCTGTCCAAACGCCGTCGTGACCATTGGGATTCACGTGAACAAGCCGCTGAATTGCTGCGCCCTAAAGGTTTTTATCAGGATTTTCATGCAGATTGCTTCCAAGCTTATATTGATTATGCCTTGCAAGAGGACCCCATCCGGGGTGGAGTAGAACTTACTATCCCTAAAAGGGATGAGGTCGCAGTCTTTAGAACCAATCCGTCGCTATGGTGGTTGCCTCAGGCAAAACCAAAAATTCCTGTGCATCTGGTCGTTGCCAAGAAAGGCCCATTTCTGGCCCGCAAGTTCTCGCAGCAAGTGCAAAAGAAATTTGGTATTCCTTTTACCGTGGCGGATGGCGGGCATATGTTCCCATTGGAACAACCCGATCAAGTAGCTGGCTTGGTCAAACAGCTGATTCAGCAACAGTCTGCTTGAATCATTGAATCATTGAATCATTGAATTTATTAGAAATAAAAAACGCATCCGAGGATGCGTTTTTTTATATCTAAATTTTTTTAGAACTTGCAGAATTGAACAGGCTCTTGCATTTTCTGGTTTCGATACAGCACCCCGTCTTCAGTATGTTGAATGATACCGCTACAAATCCATTCTACGACTTGTGGATAGATCACATGCTCGAGGCTATGCACACGTGTTGCCAAACTTTCTACCGTATCGTGGTGAGAAACCTTGAGAACACCTTGAGCAAGCGCTTGCCCTGCATCCAGCTCAGCCGTAACATAATGCACCGTGCAGCCGTGCAGAATATCACCGGTATTGAGTACACGCTGATGCGTATGCATGCCTTTATAATAAGGCAATAGGGAAGGGTGAATATTCAACATTTTCCCTTCCCAAGCTTTCACAAATTTTTCACTTAAAATTCGCATAAAGCCGGCAAGCACCACCAGATCTACATCCCAGTCCAAAAGCTGTTGATGCATCACATCATCAAAAGCTTCACGACTTGGATATTGCTTGTGTTCAATAACTGCAGTCTGAATGCCTGCCTGTTGTGCACGCGTTAAAGCAAAGGCTTCAGGTTTGTTGGAAATCACGCCCACAATTTGCCCTGAAAGATTGGCATCAATCAAGGCTTGCAGATTTGATCCGCTACCTGAAACAAGTACAGCAATTTTAATCATGCGAAATTACGCGAAGATCACACGAATTTTTTCGTCTGCACCTGCAACCGATTCAGCATTGTCTTGAATCTGACCCATTGCCCATGCTTTTTCGCCAAGCTGGTTGAGTAATTCAACAGTTTTGTCTGCATCGGCTGCATCAACAACCAGCACCATACCGACGCCACAGTTGAAAGTACGGTACATTTCAAACTGTTCTACGCCGCCTTCACGTTGTAGAAGCTTAAATAGTTCAGGCCATTCCCAAGAAGATTCATTTACCAGCGCTTGAGCACCGTTTGGAAGTACGCGAGGTAAGTTACCTGGTAAACCACCACCGGTGATGTGTGCCATCGCATGGACATCAACGTGTTTTAACAGTTCAAGAATTGGTTTTACATAAATGCGTGTTGGTTCCATTGCAACATCTGCAAGTGGGCGGCCATCGACGATTTGATTCAGATCAACGTTTTTCACGTCCAGGATTTTACGAAGCAGTGAGTAGCCGTTTGAGTGTGCACCTGAAGAAGCTACACCAATTAAAACGTCACCCGCTTTGACTTTAGAGCCATCAATAATTTTGCTTTGCTCAACAACACCGACACAGAAACCTGCAAGATCGTAATCTTCGCCTTCATACATGCCTGGCATTTCGGCAGTTTCACCGCCAACTAATGCACAGCCAGCAAGTTCACAACCAGCGCCAATACCTGTGACTACATTTGCAGCAACATCAACATTTAAGTGACCAGTTGCATAATAATCAAGGAAGAACAGTGGTTCAGCACCACAGACAAGAAGGTCATTCACGCACATTGCAACCAAGTCTTGACCAATTGTGTCATGACGGTTCAAATTCAGTGCCAGACGTAATTTTGTACCAACACCATCTGTGCCAGATACGAGAACAGGTTCTTCATAACCTTTAGGAATTTTACAAAGTGCACCAAAGCCACCTAGACCGCCCATAACTTCGGGACGTGAGGTACGCTTAGCGACAGATTTGATACGATCGACTAACGCGTCGCCCGCCTCAATGTCGACACCTGCATCTTTGTAGCTTAAACCAGTGTTTGGGGTAGAAGTTGAGTTGCTCATAATGAAGTCTCCGCATTCGCGGGTGCGATTATAACCTGAATATGTAAAACTCTTATGGTATTTGTGGCCTAAAATGCTATCTTTATTAAAATATTTTAATTTTTAGAATGATTAATAGAGAAAAGGCAAGATTCTATGGTCGATCGTACTTTACGGCGCATTCTTATACTTGCTGGTATAGCATTGATACTTTGGGTTTTATATCTGCTTAAACCAGTTGTGGTTCCTTTTGTGGCAGCTTTTCTAATTGCTTATTTATTTAGCCCACTGGTCGATGTTTTGCACCGCATTGGGCTGGCTCGATGGCTCTCGATCAGTATCGTATTTATCGGGATTGGGGTCGTGGTTACATTGGTGATGTGGTATCTGGTGCCACTGGTCTGGCAGCAGCTGATGTATGCGCGTGATAGCATTCCAGCCGGGATTCACTGGATCAATTACACGTTCTTACCTTGGCTTTCTGATAGCTTTAATCTGGTCCCGATGGAGATTGATACCGATCAGATTTCCTCAGTCGTAATGGACTATGTCCAGACCAATTATAGTGCAGACAGTATTCAGGCGATGATTTTGAAACTGGCACAATCTGGCCTGAACTTTATCCAGATTGGTGGCACGATTGTCCTGATTCCGATCATTGCCTTTTATTTCTTGCTGGATTGGGATCGGATGCTGGACAGCTTACGTCGTCTAATTCCCCGTCCTTATGAAAAAACCACCTTAAATATTGTGAGTGAATGTCATAGTGTCTTAGGTGCCTTTGTCAAAGGTCAGTTCCTGGTCATGGTTCTGCTGGGCGTGGTTTATGCAGTGGGGCTGCAACTGATTGGCCTGGAGATTGGCTTGATCATCGGGATGATTGCCGGATTGTGCAGTATCATTCCGTATCTTGGTTTTGCGGTTGGGATTATTGCTGCAGTCATTGCAACGTTTTTCCAATTTGGAATTGACTGGTGGCAACTGGTATTGGTCGGGATTGTCTTTATGGTCGGGCAGGCCGTCGAAGGCTATATTCTGCAACCGTTCTTGCTAGGTGATAAAATCGGTCTTTCTCCTGTAGCTGTAGTGTTTGCAGTTCTGGCAGGTGCACAACTGGCCGGTTTCTTGGGCATGCTGATTGCCTTACCGGTGGCAGCCGTGATTGTGGTACTGCTGCGGCATATCCGTGAGTATTATGAACATACGCCATTTTATGGTGATCGGGCTGTTATCATACAAGATGCATCTACCGGTTCAATCAATATTGAAACAGCAGACTTAGATGTTGATATTGAAATGAAAAAGCCACAGAAAAAACCGCTGCAAGCAGAGGAGAACTCAAGTAAAATTCACGATCCACATCGTAAAGACTCATAAGGCCAAAAAATCGTATGCGTCAATTGCAGTTAGATATAGAACCTCAGCTCGATGCCCGAATCAGTGATTTTTCAGGGCCGGGTTGGGGGCATGTCATTGATGCTGTCCGTCAATTACATGCAGGCCTGATCAACCAATTTTATGTCTATGGGGGAGCCGGTACAGGTAAAAGTCATTTGTTGTCTGCCATCTGTGACTCTTATCTGGAAGTAGGTAAATCTGCAATTCAGGTATCTTTGCTTGAGCTTTTAGATGCACCGACTGAGGCGATTACTTCTCTAGATCGTTTTGATCTGGTGGCACTTGATGATATCGAAGCGATCAGTGGTGTACCCCATTGGCAACGCGCCGTCTTTCACTTGATTAATTATAATAATGAAGGTGGTGGACAGTTGGTGTTTTCGTCACGTTTTGCACCTATCGAACTCAAACTTGAATTGCCAGATTTACAATCCCGTCTCACGCAGGCTGTTAGTACCCGTGTTCCCAGTGGTAGTTTGTATGCTGATCGCTATGCGCTGGTTTCCTCGGTACTCGATCGTCGTGGGATCCATTTAGACCCTCAAATCTTTGACTATTTACTAAGCCATGGACCACATCAAACTTCAGTGCTTCTTCAAAGATTAGAGCAGATAATTCAATTGCTTAAAGGAGAAAAGCTGAAAGTTAGCAATGCCAATCTGCGGCAGATATATGCCTTGATTGACGAATATCGGTAAATCATAAAAAATCTTGAGTAATTACTCAGTCTATGCCACAGTAAGGCAAAATAATTCGCTGTTGCAAGGATTCTGCAACTTTAGAAGAAAAAGAAAGAAATAAAAATTAAGGAGAAGGTTATGCTCAAGAAGAGCATAGGCATAGCTTTGCTATGTATAGCGGGGCAGTCGTATAGTGCAGATATTATTGTAACCACTACAGAAGATATTGAAAAAGATGACAAGGAATGTTCACTTCGAGAAGCTGTTGAGTATGTTAACCGTGGCTTAGCTAAATCAGGTTTTATGGGGTGTGGTGGGGAGAACTCATCCAGTATCATTATTTTAAAAGAAAAAAATACCTATGTGTTGAACCAGCATATCGCGATTAAAAAATCTCTTACCATCCGTGCGGTCGCAGAAAGTGATGGCGAATTCAGTACGGATGAAAAAGCATTAGGCTTGCATAATGCTCATATTCAAATGAAAGGTACTGATAACCTTTTCCGGATCAACAGTACAGATACATTGGTTCAGTTAAATTTGAAAGAACTGGATCTTGAAGGCTGTGGTAAAACCAGTTGTGCTGAACAAGGTGGCCTAATTTATAATAAAGGTCAGCTAATTCTAGAATATAACCGTCTATTTAATGCTGCTGCCAACTTGGGTGGGGCAATTTATAATGCTGGCAAGTTTGGTCAGAGCTTAACAAGCCGTGCACAAATTAAAAATAGTCTGATCGAAAATAATAAAGCCCAACGAGGCGGGATCCTGTATAGCGAGCTACCTGCTTTCCTCATTTATCAAAGTGTACTTAAAAATAATCAGACACTGGATAATTCCGCGACCAATATTTATAGCGCGGGACAGTTTGCTGACTCCAGTAAAGATCAAGGTATTAGTGGGGAGGTATTAAGTAGTACGATACTAAAAAATAAGGGTGTATTTATTAATGTCCTGGACGGGATGGGATTGAATAATCTCACCATAGTTGACAATGAAAATACTGCTTTAAATATCCATGCACCGTATGGAAGAGCTTATGTAGCGAATAGTATTATTTTAAGAAATGGTACACAGGATTGCCAAATTATCACTGGTGATAAGTCTGTGTCGCAAAATAATCTGCTGACAGCCTCGTGTGGTGTAGGGGATGCCGTCGCGCCGAACCAGTTCTGGAATGGTACACGACTTTTTGCTGAATCCTCAGATAAAAGTGAAGGTATTTGTCAGACCCTACAAGAAAATAATAATGCCATACTTTGTCCATATAGCGTTCCTAAAGGACAATTTCTCGGTTATATGCGCCCACGAATTTTGTTGAACTATATCCTTGTGAGTGAATCACCGATTGTGAATAGAGGCACAGGATTGAGTTTAGCAAATCCAACGGTAGCATGTGAAGCGGCAGATCAGCGCGGGATCAACCGTTTGATGGATAATCTGTTTTGTGATCGTGGTGCTGTTGAAATCACGATACCAATCTCAGGCAGTCTGGTGGGACAAGATCTGTTAAAGGGTGAAATTGCCAAGTTTTCAATTGAATCTTATCTGGGAGATAGTGATTTAATTCCAAAAGAACAGTGTAATGCCATTGTTGGTCAGAATCCGACGGGGGAGCCTTGGCAAGATGGCTGTTTGAAAGTGGTACAAACCAAAACAGCTTCCAAGGGTAAAACAATCATCGATATTCATGGCAATGTCGTTTATACCCCGGATTCTACCTGGCATGGAGCAGATATTTTCGAACTACAAGTGGTGACCTCATCGACACGGTTTAATAAAAGTAAACCTTATTTGACTATTACTACTCAAATTGTTCAGGAGCCAAAAAATGAAATGGAAGACAAAGCAGTCAAAACTTCAGGCGGCTCATGGGGTGGTGGTGGGCTACTGATTTTACTCGGATTAATAGGTTTACGCCGTGGATTAAAAGATTAAGGAAAAATCATGAAAAATTATAAAAAAGGACTGCTTGCGGCCATGATTTTATCTGCCATGAGTTTGATGGCAGCCGAAGATAAAACGATATATGTAACTACTTTTGCTGATGAAGATGGCGAGAATAATAATGCCTGTTCTTTGCGAGAAGCCATTAAAACTGCAAAACTGGATAAATCTTATGGCGGATGTAATGTAGGACGTACGCTTCGATTGGATGGTTCAGCTGCAGATGTGATTCAGCTTGAAGCAGGCGAGTACAAATTAGATAAAGAGCTGATCGTAGAGTCAGCGCTCAAAATTTATGGGAAAACTCCGCTTAACTATGCTAGTCGTAGTCCGATTACGCTGTTATATCCAACCCGGGAGGCTTTAAAAAGTACTATTTCGGGCCAGGGGAAAACCAGATTATTTAATAGTATGGCCAGTCAATCCAGTCTGGAAATTCATCATCTGATCTTAAAGGATGGCTATGCAGCAATAAATACCTTGGATAAAGGTAATGGCGGTACTTTTTATGTAGCAGGGCCTTTAAGTATTAATACCAGTGAAATAGTAAATTCCCGAGCAGCTGCAGAAGGTGGTGCGATTTATAGTGTAGCAATGAATACGGAAAGGAATATTGTCATTCAGGATTCTTTGATTCAAAAAAATCAGGCGAGTTCATATGGTAGTGTTCTGGCGATGGATTGTCAGGGAAATTTAGGTACAACTCAAACCAATGTGAAAATTAATTCCAGTAGTATTGTTAAAAATGGTTCAGACACTGCTAACAGTATTATTGATTTTTGTGGCTATGCCACAGTAGAAATTGTTAACTCTACTATTGCGAAGAATACTGCCAGTACCACAGGACATATTGTGCGTATGACGAATGAAGTTAATCGTCCGCTTAGTAAATTCTCCAGTTTAACTGCATTAAGTAATACTATTGTTGAAAATACAGCCCAATCTACTTTATTTTATGACAATACCGGGTTTAGGTATTTTAATTTCAATATTTTAGCCTTTAACCAAGGCCTGTCTTGTGAATATGCCTTAAATCAGGGAAATCCGACCAAGGCACAACGTGTTGAATTTTCTACAATTCGAAATGCAATTCAAACGACTGGGCCATCACGTTGCGTATTGCCAGAATTAGACGAAGATACTACTTCAAATAATCTTGATGTCTCTAACAATATAATCAGCAGTTTATTAACAAATTATATTGAGCCTGCTATTGATAATCGCTATTTAGGGCTGTATTACCCGCGTGATAATCAGACCGCAACGGATTTGGTAGATATCGGGGTGAGTGGCTGTATTGAACAAGACCAGCGTGGTATTGATCGTGTGATTGGATCCACATTAACATTTGATCCAAGTGCAAAAAATACCTGCGAGATCGGCTCAGTTGAAATCCGACGTTTGACTGCAGCCGATATTACGGACTTGCAAAATAAGAGTTTGGTAGAACTCAATGACTTTTATCAGGAGAATATAGATGATCTCGAAGAAATCATTGCTGATAAAAATACTCCAGAAAATGAGCTTTCTGGTTTAAAGGAAGAATTGAAAAGTTATCAGGATTTGCTTAAATATACCAAGCAATATCAGAAATATCGTGCAATCTATATTAATCCTTTTATCTTGGCTATGCCTCAAGAAACTCTAACCAATGATAAGATTCAAATTAAAGCCTTAAATTCACAAAATTATGAGGTCAGTGTAAAAACTTTAGGTGTTGGTAAGTTAATTGGTACAGGTAATTCGACCACTGTGGAAGGAAATCCAAATGATCCAAATCTTAAATGTGAGTGGAAACCTGATTTAAACCGAATCATGATGTATCGCACTGATGGTAAGCAGACCAGTTCGGTTGATATGGAGTTCTGTAGTTATACCCTTAAAGACCGGGCTACAGGTGCGAGCAGTGCTGGCCTCTTAAGAGCAGCTTTTAACAACATTGCACCAATTGCAAAAGATGATGAATATCGGCTTAGTCCAGAGAATAATCTTACAGTGACGGTAAATCCGCTTGAAAATGATAGTGATGATGGGGATGGGCCTCTACCATCAGGAAAGTCGGCTTTTTATCAAGATAAAGATGGAAAAGAGATCCCGATTCATATTGTTAAGCTACCTGCAGGAGTGTCACTGAAGGCAGAGCGACAAGGAGCATGTCCTGATACCTATCAAAATCAGACCTGTTATGGTGGACAGCTGACATTTAGTGTAAAAAATAATTTAAGCCAGGCAAATTACAGCATGGATTATGCGATTTTTGATGCTGATGAAAAAATGTCAGAAAAAGCAACAATCTTGTTACGTAATACAGTTAAAAATACGAATACGTCCTCAAGTGGTGGTGGGGGAATCGGTATTTGGGGGCTACTGGGACTATTAGGGCTTGCAGGTTATCGTCGCTTAAGAAAATAAAATATGATTGAAACATCAAAAAAGCCTCCATATGGAGGCTTTTTTATATTAAGTATTTAATGTGAGTTAGGCTGCTGAGTCACTTGCTGATATTTGAGAATGTATTCTTCGCGAATGGCAAGGCGTTGCTCAGGAGACGCTTTTTGCATACGTGCGCCCAGTTCTTTGCGTTCCTGACTGCTCATCATTTGCCAAGTCTCACGCATTCTCTGTTTTTCCGCATCAGGGAGTTGGGTAAACCAGTCCATGCGCTGCTGCAAGCTAACACGTTGTTGTTCGGGGATTTCTTTGAGAGATTGGTAACGTTTAATCAGTGCCAATTGTTCAGAATCAGAAAGACTATCCCAAGTATCAGTTACTTGGGTATTCGCATCCTTGGAAAATAGCCAGAAACGTTCAAATCCTGCAAAGCTGGTTTGCAGAAAACTGAATGCACAAAAAGCAATCGCTAATTTTTTAGCTGCCATGTGGAACTTTGTCCTCACCTAAAACCATTAACATTTCTAAATCTTCAAGCATTTGCGGAGACAGTTTTGGGACTGACACCATTTGAGTTTGCGGCTCGTTATGGTCCGAAAGATTCGGTAATACCACAACGCCTGCAATCGCAGCTGCCAAAGCAAAACCTGACATTTTTAGAAATGCAAAGCGTGAATGTTTTGAATCCTGAATTTCTTCAAGAACATGGTGCATGACAACAGGTTTGTCTTTATGTTGTTGTGCCAGTCCATCAAGTTTGGAAGTTACTTGTTTTAAGAAATCATCTTGATTCATTCGGATGACCCTCCCAGATATGGATTTAAATGTGCTAAAGAGGCACGTAAGCCTTGAATAGCACGGTGATAATGGGTTTTTACACTGCCTTCTGTGCAGTTCATAATTTGTGCGGTGGTATGCGTATCAAATCCTTCCCAGGCTCTGAGCATAAATGCCTGCTGCTGACGCACAGGCAATTTTGCAATCGCTTCCTGGATTTCTTCAGCAGTAACTGCCTGATCGAGAAAGTCCAGAGGCGTTGGTGTTGATTCATCGACGACATCATCGAATTCAATTTCGTCGTCATCGAGACTGACTTTTTTGAAAAATGAGAATATTTGACCACGCCGTGACTCTTTACGGCGCCAGTCCTGTAACTTGTTGTTGAGAATGGTATAAAATAGGGGATACCATTCTTCAGTGCTTTTTTCTGCATAGGATTTGTGTAAGGAAATGAAAGCTTCCTGAACCAGATCCATGGCAATACCATGATGACCTTGAGTTGCACTTTCCATCATCACCAAAGCACGCCCAGTCACATCCTGCATGAAATTCTTCAGACGTGCTTCAGCCGTACTCTTCAGAATACTTACATCATGTGTTTGCAGCTGTTTTGGTGCTAAATCCATAGAGATGGAAAATCCTATCAATGGACACCCACCATTATTCCCAAGTTCATAATCATATAACGTTGGGAATTCTGGTTTGGTTGACAATTAAGTTTATTATTTTTGTAGTTTAATCTATTTTATACACGGGCAGGGTCGTATTAAAACACTGTAACCTAAATCCCTAATTAGATACGTTGACGTACCATTTCAAAGAAACAGATCGAACCGGCAATTGCGACATTCAGTGATTCCTGACCACCGGGTTGCGGAATGCTCACTGCTTCAGCATGTTGCATCGCATAATCAGATACGCCTTGACCTTCATTGCCCAGAATCCATACGCAAGGTTTACGTAAGTCTTTTGAATACAGGCTTTCAGCGCGATGTGAGCTAGTCACATAGACAGGGATTTGAAATTGCTCAAGAATTTGTTCAAGCGCAATATTTTCAAAGGTTTGCAGCGTGAAATGTGCACCCATACCGGCACGTAATACGCGTGGAGACCAGAGCGATGCAGAACCTTTGGTACATACAATCTGCTCAATACCGGCAGCAGCAGCAGAGCGAAGCAGGGTGCCTACATTACCCGGATCCTGTACATTTTCCAAAATCAAAGTGTCTGCTTTAAAATCCAATGCATAATTTGCTGTCGGTAGAGTGACCACAGCTAAACAGGCTAAAGATGTTCCTAAGGTGCTTAAATCTTTGTATAAAGACTCGCTTAGAACAAAGACCATACCTGTGTATTTTGCGAGAATTTTCTCGAAATCAGGATGTGAAAGTGCATGTTCAGTGGTGAAAATAGAATCAATTTTACGGTTTTCATGTAACCAGGCGAGAGACAGATGCGTGCCTTCTAAAACCGTTTGACCTTGTTTTTTACGATAGGTATTTTGTTCAATTAAACCGCGTAAGTGTTTAATCTTTGGATTGTCTTTTGAATCAAGAAAAAAAGTTGGCATGGGAGATATAATCCACGGCAGCCGATTCAATATCGACTGCCGCTATAAAAATTAGTTGTGGTAGCTGGTCACAAGATCAACTTCGTTTTTAGAACCAATGATCACTGGCACACGTTGATGTAGATCTGTCGGTTCGATCTCAAGAATACGCACACGACCTGTAGTCGATGCACCGCCAGCCTGTTCCATGAGCATGCTCATTGGGTTAGCTTCGTACATTAAACGTAGACGGCCTGCTTTAGCCGGATCTTTAAGGTCGTATGGATACATGAAGATACCGCTACGGCAAAGAATACGGTGAATGTCGCCCACCATACAGGCAACCCAACGCATATTGAAGTCTTTTTCACGAGGACCGGTTTTGCCTGCTAACAATTCATCGATATAACGCTGTACTGGTGCTTCCCAATGACGTTGATTCGACGCATTGATCGCATATTCTTTAGTATCTGCAGCTACCTGAATTGCTTCAGAAGTCAGTAGGAATTCTTGAGTCTCAGGGTCATAGGTAAAGAACACTACGCCTGCGCCGACGGTCAATGCCAACATGGTCGATGGACCATAAAGCACATAACCTGCAGCTACCTGATGAACACCGGCTTGCATAAAGTCTTCTGCCTGAGTCACGGCATTTTTTGCAGGAAGAATCGAGAAAATGGTACCCACACACATATTGATGTCGATATTGCTTGAGCCATCTAATGGATCGAACAATACCAGAAATTGACCATTTTCTTGTGCAGGGGTGAATTCATCTAGTTCTTCTGAGGCCAAACCACCCACATTTGGATGTTGCTGCAAGGCATCAATTAAATAGTCATTAGAAATGACATCCAGTTTCTTTTGCTCTTCGCCTTGAACGTTTTCATGCTGTGCACTTCCCAATACATCCGCTAAAGCACCTTTTTGCAGTAATTGATCAATGTCTTTGCAAGTGTTTGCAATCGTTTCAATAACTTGTGCAAGTTCAGGTGTGAGATTCCCGCTTTGTCGTTGTAAAAACTGGGATAAAGTGCGGTATGACATAGGGGGAACTCCAAAACTTAAATCGGGAAAAAATGATTAAAACGGTATGCGGCTATATTTTAGATGAGAACGTACTAAAAGAAAAATTAAACTGGATTATTTGTATCGATTTTGCCCTTGCAACTCCTGCGGAAAGTGCTATGTTGAAGACAAAGGAAAATTGAGAATAGGAGCACAGATATGACAACATTGAAGTTTGATGCGACTCCAACGCCAAGCGAAGGCATTACTTTAGATGATATCTCTGAAGACAAGATGAAAGAAGCCTGGCGGGATTATGAAGCAAAACCAGAGTACAAACAATTCAATAAACATGACCTGATCGAATCGATGCATCCTGCTGAACAGGAACAGCTTCCAAAGTAGACCGATTCTTTCATTGAAGCCAATAAAAAGCACTCATGATTGAGTGCTTTTTATTTGATGAAACCATCATGAATGAAAATTATTTCAACAATGGTGGTACCGCTTCATAATTAATTTCTACACGGCGGTTTTCTTTCCAGGCATTTTCGTCATGGCCCGCATTGATTGGCATTTCCTTACCATAGCTGACTGCTTCCAATTGACCAGGATTAACACCCGTCGTCACCAGGAAACTTTCAACTGCTTTGGCACGACGCTCGCCAAGTGCCATATTATATTCACGGGTACCGCGTTCATCTGTATGACCAGTTAAGGCTACACGTGAATTGGCATTGGCCATCAGGAACTGCGCATGGGCTTGCAATGTATTTAGATCTTCATTGCTGAGTTCAGTACTGTCATAGTCAAAATGCACTACGCGTTTTGCCAAGAATGCTTTATTTTCTGCAGTAACGCCTTTTGCAGAAGCGCCTGCCATGTTTTGTGCATTCAGTGCTGCATCTTCACTCAGGCCTTGAGTATTCACTGTAGTCGAACTGGTCGTATCTAAACCGCCCGTTTGAACTTCAGCGGCAGGCTTACGGCTCGCACAACCTGTCATGACAACAGCTGCTGCTAAAAGTGGCAAGGCAAATAATTTTACTTTGTTCATCTTCATCTTCATCTCCATGAAGTTTGATTATGGGGTAAAGGGTTTATCAATATAAAAATGTTATTTGGGTGCCCAAGCCGGTTCACGGACTTCGCCCGTTTCACTTGGTAAATTCATACGGAAGCGGCCATCCAGCGACATGATCGATAAAAGTCCACGATTGCCTTCGCGTGTGGCATAGACCACCATCTGGCCATTTGGTGAGAAGCTCGGCGATTCGTCCAGCGTCGTTGGCGTCAGAATATTATTCACACCAGAGTTCATATCTTGAACCGCAACTCGATAGTTACTGCCGCTTGGACGATGAACTAATGCAAGTTTTTTACCATCTGCGCTTAGCGTACCGCGTGCGTTGAATGCTCCACGGAAGGTCAAGCGTTTATTGCTACTTGATTCAAGATCATGGCGGTAAATTTGTGGAGAACCGCCACGGTCAGAAGTGAAAATAAAAGATTTTCCATCTGGCGAATAACGTGCTTCAGTATCAATGGCACTGTCATTGGTCATACGTTGTAGTTGACGCGTTTCCAGATTCATCTGGTAGATTTCTGGATTGCCGTGCATAGAGGCAGTAAACAGCATGCTCTTGCCATCTGGAGAGAAGCTCGGCGCGCCATTCAAACCGCGGAAGCTGGCCAGTTTTTCACGTTGACCTGTGGCCAGATCCTGTACATAAATAGCCGGACGTTTGGTTTCGAACGACACATAAGCGATTTTTTTGGCGTCTGGTGTCCATGCCGGAGAAAGGATCGGATCACGTGAGGTCAAAATAGTCTTTGGCTGTTCGCCATCGGTGTCGGCAATCTGCAAGGTATAGCGTTGTTCCGGCGTAGCAGGATTACGCAGCACATAGGCAATACGTCCGCTAAAGTCACCCGGAATACCGGTCAATGCCTGATAGATGGCATCACTGATCATATGCGCTGCCTGACGGGTGCGTGAGGCTGGAACAGTCAGCAATTCATTTAATAGATATTGTTTTTTTTCGACATCATAGAGCTGATACTGGATTTCAAAAGAACCATCGGCTGTGGCCTTGGATGAACCGGTGACCACATAGGGAACACCAGCCGATGCCCAAGCTTCTGCATTCGGATTATTCAATGTCGCTGTTGCAGGCAGGTTTTTTGAAGCACTGGTAAAGCGGCCAGAACGATTCAGGTCATTTTCCACAATAGGATAAATGCTCTGATCCTGGCTGAAAGGTACAACGGCAATTTTAGGTGCTGCCTCAGGTGCCTTGGTAATTTCCAGATGCAATTGGGCATAGGACTGGGTTGCCAATACAGGGCTTAAAGTGCTAATGATTGCGAGGCAGAGTAGATGTTTGCGAGTCTTTTCCATCATTCGTTATTTACTCAAATCAACGGATTTATTGTATAGGTGCTTGGGCTACATCATCGCATGGATTTAATAGAATAAAACCATGAATTTATGACCAAACTGTTATGACACTGTGAAAAGTGAATATTATTCAATCAATTTGAAGTGAAGTTTAGCTTAAAAAATAAAAGCCATCACAACATTATTTATGTGATGGCTCCGTTTTTATTGTGCAGTAAAGGTTGAGGTAAAGCTTCGTGCTTCACGGCGTGCATCTGGATCGGAAGGCATTGGATAAGGTGCAGCAGCACGGACTGCAGCTTCTACACTGGCTTTCATGTCTGAATCACTTGAATTCACAATGACTGAGACCACACCGCCATTATCATTCAGGGTTACACGTGCAGTCGCACGCTGGCCTGATGATCCGACTGGTATATCCCAGGCGCGTTTGATCTTATTTTCAAAATCGCGCTTCGCAGTGGATGCAATCCGTTTTGATTCCGCTTTTTTCTGTGCAGCTTCTTCAGCGGCCTGTTTAGCGGCTGAAGCTTTGGCCTCTGCATCAGCTCTGGCTTTTGCTTCGGCATCTGCTTTGCGCTTGGCGTCTGCATCCGCTTTTGCCTTAGCGTCGGCATCTGCCTTGCGTTTGGCATCAGCGTCGGCTTTTGCTTTAGCAGCCGCATCCGCTTTGGCTTTCGCATCAGTGTCCGCTTTGCGTTTTGCCGCTGCATCATTTTTAGCCTTAGCTGCCGCGTCTGCTTTGGCTTTAGCCGCTGCATCGGCTTTAGCTTTCGCATCCGCATCTGCTTTACGTTTCGCCGCTGCATCATTATTGGCTTTTGCTGCCGCATCTGCCTTTGCTTTAGCAGCAGCTTCAGCCTTACGTTTGGCATCAGCCTCTGCTTTGGCTTTTGTTGCAGCATCCGCTTTTTGCTTGGCAGCTAAGTCAGCTTTTTTCTGTGCTTCCAGTTTGGCTTTTTGAGCAGCATCGGCTTTGCGTTGTGCATTCAGTTCAGCTTGGCGTGCAGCTTCGGCTTCCGCCTTGGATTTTTGCGCTGCATCGGCTTTAGCTTTGGCTGCTGCCTGTTTGGCCTGTTCAGCGGCTTGGGCACGTTTTGCTGCTTCCGCTGCTTGCTGCGCAGCCTTGGCTTGTGCTGCCTCTGCCGCTTTTAGCTCCTGCTGCGCTTTTTGTGTATCGACTTTTGGCGGAGGTGGAGTCACAGGTACAGCAGGGGCAGCAGTTGGAATGACAGGAGCCGGTTCTATACTGGGTTCAGCAGTTTGGGTAATTTCTTCTGCGACGTTTTCATGTGCAGTTTCCTCAAATTCGGTTTCTTCGCGAGTCACCGGTTTAAGGTCTTCTGGCTTGATCAGAACGGTTTTGATCTGTTTTGGCGGTTCAGGAGGATTACTCATGCCCAGATAAAGTAAGCCCACCAAAGCCACTGCATGGATGCCGAGCGTAAATCCAATCGCAATTGCTTTTTTTTGAAAGGGCGGTTTCTGATAATTTTTCATACTTTATTCTAGGGGTTTGGTCAGTAAACCGACTTGAGAAAGGCCAGCATCCTGCAGGCTGGACATCAAGGCCATGACATCGCCATATGGACGGGTATTATGGCCATTGATCACGACATTGAGCACCTTGTTTTCATTTTGTGCCTGGGTTTGGGCATCAACCAGAGTACGCGTCAATTCTTCCAGTGTGACCGGACCAGTCGCCTGATTTTTATATTCTAGATAATATGAACCATCTTCTTTCAGTGTGACAATGGTCGGGGCATCCTTGGATTCGATCGGTAATCCGTTGGCCTGAGGCAAGTCAACCTTGATACCACTGGTAATCATCGGAGCGGTGACCATAAAGATCACCAGAAGTACCAGCATGACATCGATATATGGTACGACATTCATATCACTTTTCAGTGGCTTTTTAATACGCTGAAAGCGTCCTGAACCTTGAATCGCCATTAGTCTTTGTCCTGAGTTACGCCCACAGACTGACGTTGCAATAGCGCCACCATTTCTTCAGCAAACAGTGCACGGTCAGAGTAGACCGTTTCACCTTTGGCCGTGAAGTGGTTAAAGGCCAATACTGCTGGAATAGCTGCAAACAGACCGATCGCTGTTGCAATTAGTGCTTCTGCAATACCGGGTGCGACCGTCGCCAGTGTCACCTGATCAACCTCTGCCAGGCCAATAAAGGCGTTCATGATGCCCCAGACTGTACCGAACAGACCGACATAAGGCGCAACCGAGCCAATACTTGCTAATGCACCCAGACCTTGTTCCAGATGACCTTGGTCACGGCTTAAACCGACACGCAGAATACGCTCTGTTCCTTCAATCGACTGGGCAGTTGGCGCATGGCGTTTTTTCAGTTTCAGGAACTCGCCCAGACCCTGATAGAAAATATCTTCAAGGCCGGTACGTTTAGAATTGAGTTGTGCATTGTTATACAGGGTGTTCAACTCAGCGCCAGACCAGAAGATTTTCTGGAAATGTTCATCATCGGCCTGGGCTTTTTTATAACTCATATAGAGCCTGGCAATCAGATACCAGCTATATATTGAGGCTAACAGGAGAGAAAGCATCACCAGTTGTACGACAGGGCTTGCTTGTAAAATAAGATCTGAAACTTGAAGAGATGATTCTAACTGAGTCGCCATAGTTGTTACGTGTGCCAATAAATTTTTTTAGTCTTGTTCCAATTCTTTTTGAATTAGTTCGCGGATTTCATCCGGGAGTCGACGTGGTCGCATCTCTGCACTGATACATGCCAACTCAACCTCACCTGATGCAAGCATGATTTCACCACGATAAATATTTTGTTGCAATACAAATGATGAAGCTTTACATGAAATGACACGTGCCGTAACAGTAATTAAATCATCCATCAGGATCGGACGCATATATTTGACATTAATTTTATGCACCACAAAATTGTAGTCTGTCTGATGCCAGTAATGGCTCACTCCAGCGGCACGTAACCATTCGGTACGGGTACGTTCCATATAGCGAATATGATTGGCGTGATAGACAATGCCACCCGCATCAGTATCTTCAATATAAACGCGGATATTGAATTCAAAGTGATTCGCCATAGTTTTGTTCCATGCAGATTTTCGAAATTTTTGCTTGTTTTTAGATGCAGGAAAGGGATTAGAGTTTGCCGGATTCCTGCCAACAGTCAAGCAATTTAGCGGTTCAAAGTTTAGCATTGTGAGTCTTGAGACCAATGGCACAAGGTGTCAAATCTGGAGAGAAGTCACTAAGATGAAGTACTAAGCGCTTAACAGCTCATTTATAAAACAGCAGCAGATACTAAAATGCGCGAGTCCATGAAGTCGCGCATTTTAGTAATAGAAGATTAGCCTTTATTTTTCTGTTTCCAGTTGGCCTGAACCTGCTCAGCTACTTTTGGATAGTCCAGAATAAAACGGACATGGCTTTCGACCCCGGTTTTCAAGGTCGCATCATCGACAATGAAATTCGGGTTATGGTTCGGTGCGGCTTTTGCCGGATCTTGATCTGCCGGTGTAGCACCAACAAAGACAAATAAGGATGGCATGAGCTGGCCATAATAAGCAAAATCTTCACTGGCGCTGGCATTGTTGTCTAAAACATGCAATTTATCTTCACCATGCACGCTCGCCAATGTCGGGCGCATCAATTCAGTCAAGGTTTTATCATTGGTGGTCACTGGCGCATAAGGTGCAATTTCGACTTTCACCTTAACGTCATTGGCTGCGGCATTGTGTTCCAGCATTTTCGGCAAGTCTTTTAAAATGCCCTGACGTACATCTTCACTATTGGAGCGAATAGTCCCGACCATATTGACCTGATCTGGAATGACGTTACCGGTGGTGCCGCCCTGAATGCTGCCAATACTGACCACGCCCATCCCTTTGGTCAGGTCAGCTTTACGGCTGATTAGGCTTTGTAAATTGGTCACCATCTGGGCAGAAGCATAGATCGGATCTTTACCTGCCCAAGGCATGGAGCCATGCACCTGACTACCATTAACCTGAATACGTAAATGATCGGCACTATTTAAAATTGCACCATCTTTGTAGAAGATATTGCCGCTTGGCATGCCTGCCATTACATGCATTCCGAAAATCACTTCAGGTTTTGGATTGTTCAAGGCACCGTCGGCAATCATTTTGCGTGAGCCAATCTGATCGCCATGAGTGAAGTTATCGATATCTGCACCGCCTTCTTCAGCCGGCTGGAATACGAATACCACTGTCCCCGCAATTTTATCTTTATTGGCGGCCAGAACTTTGGCTGCACCCAATAACATCGCAGTATGTGCATCATGTCCACAGGCATGCATCACATAAGATTCTTTGCCTTGATAAATGGCTTTTTGTTTGCTGGCAAAAGACACCGGTGCTGTTTCCTTAATTGGCAAGGCATCCATATCTGCACGTAAGGCCATCACAGGGCCGGGTTTTGCACCTTTCAATACACCGATTACACCGGTTTTGGCATAGCCTTTACGTACTTCAACGCCGTAGGATTTTAATTCTTTCTGGACCAGCTCCGAGGTTTTGAATTCCATGTTGCCCAGTTCAGGATGCTGGTGGATATGCTGGCGTAATTTGATGGTGTGTGCTTCAGCAGCTTGTACAGAATCATCAATCCAGTCAGCCAGGCTGAATTGGCTGCAGAAAAGAAGAGGGAGACAAAGGGATATCTGCTTATACATATTCATACTTCGGGAGAACCTTAAGAATTTGAAATGGTTAAAGTGATTCTTTAGGATGGCATACTGATCTAAATTCAACCAAAACTCTCTAAGTATTTTTTAATACTTTAAAGGTATTGTTGGTGTTAATATCTGTTCTAAAAGAGCTTTATTACCTCTTTTACTTTGTAAAAATATGTATCTATATTAATTTTTTATATTTATAAGGTATGAGATTTATAAAAATAACCACCTGAAAAATGATGAAGAAAAAGAAAAAAATGATTCCATTTATATCTATAGCCTGGATGAAATGAAGATTTTTTTAAACCTCTTAAAATAATTTTGGCACTTAGATTGCATTCACTCTTCCGTAATATTTTTTATGATGGAAATTGAACACATGTTAAAACCTTTGGCTTTATCTCTGGCAGTGGCTTCAAGCTTAAGTTTTATTTCGACAAGCATATGGGCTGAAGACTTTAAGATACTGAAACAGCTGGAAAATAAACCGACATTACTCAAAAGTGGTGAATATAAAGGTCATTATTATGTGCCGAGTACCTTGAATACGATTACGTGGGGTTATCTGCCAAATAAAGATGCAAAACCTGTTTTAACTGTCCCTTCAGGTAGCACAGTTACTTTCGATACAGTTTCACATGAAGGGCTGCTAGAAGATCAGGGCCGTAATGCAGAGAAATATTTCACATCAAAAGGTGTCAAGCCTGAGCATGTATTGGATGAAGCCAAGCTGATCACGAATTCCAAATTAAAACATGATTTCTATAAAGATGGACCACACATTATTACCGGGCCTGTCTATGTAGAAGGGGCAATGCCGGGCGATATTCTAAAGGTGGAGATTCTAAAAGTTGAACCGCGTGTGCCTTATGGTGTGATTTCAAACCGTCATGGCAAAGGGACCTTACCCGAATTCCCGAAACGTCAGAAACATGAGCATGCATCTCCAGCCAATCCTGAGGCTTATGGCAACGTGTCCATTTTTACCCCAATTGAGAAAAATGCGTATGGTGTATGGGAAGGCGTTTTAAAAACTGAATCTAGTAAAGCAATTCGTTTCCCGCTGAATCCGTTTATGGGCACGATGGGTGTTGCACCAAATACCAGTGAGCCTGTGCACTCTGTGCCACCATCATTTTATGGCGGGAATATTGACATCAATGAATTAGGAGCGGGGGCAACAGCTTATTATCCTGTACAAGTGCCAGGTGCTTTATTCTATACAGGCGATAGTCACTTTGTACAAGGCGATGGCGAGGTGGCTTTAACTGCCTTGGAAGGATCAGCACGTGCGACTTTAAAATTCACTTTGCTTAAATCAGGAAAAGATAAAATTCCGGGTGCAGACATTAAACAGCCACTGGCTGAAAATGCTGAATTCTGGATCACTCCAGGTTTAGATGAAGACTTAGATGAAGCCATGCGTAAATCCACCCGTGAAGCGATCCGTTTTCTGGTCAATGAATATGGCATTTCTGAAGAAATTGCCTATGCCTACTTAAGTGCTGCCACTGACTTTGAAGTGTCTCAAGTGGTGGATAAGACCAAAGGTATTCATGCCATGATTCGTAAAGCGGACTTTAAAGAGTTTAAGAAAGACGCGAAATAATTTTTGAATAAAACTTAGAAAAATAGGTTTGTGCTTTTGCCAACTGATTTAGACATGGTCAGTTGGCTTTTTCTTTTGTAAGCGGCTTAAACTGTTTAGAATATAAGAAATAAATAATCAAATTAAAATATGTGGGGAAACGTGCAAGAACAACAAACTCAAACTATGGTTTTACAGCAGCCTAAAGATCAGAAAGTGTATTTAGATGTGCAACATTCGACAGATTGGGTTGTTGTGATCAGTGTTATAGCGTCCGCAATTATCAGCTTTATTGGATTTTTAATTACTATATACGTTGTAAAAAAATCAACTGAATCACAGATCAAGTCTAATGAGGACTTGATTAAATCCCAAAATGAAATAAAAGTTAAAGAATTAAAAACGCTCTATAAACAACGTAGCGCAGAAAACCTTAGAGTTATAATTTCTGAAATTTCATCATATGGAATTGGTTTTTTAAGTAATGCTAAATTTCGATATTTGATTACTAAAAACATAGCCAGTTTAGATAATGAAAGTTTAAAGATGAATTACCATCAGTTTGAAAATAGTATAACCAAGGTGCTTTCATATATCAGACCAGGTGAGGTGCTAGATGAACAAGTTAGAAAGGAGTTATTTGACTTATTAGATATGGCAACGCAGTTAATTAGCTGTATTTTGGGAGATAAGGATTGTACTGACCAACTAGAAGAACTTGAATATAAGTTGGGATATATTAATGCAAGTTTAAACATATTTTTAATTAATATGCTAAATGAAGAAGCAGCCTAAGCTGCTTCTTGAAATCACTTGTCCTTCGGTTCAGGTGGGGTCATCCCAAACTGCAAATACGCCATATTAGTCGCAATACGACCACGTGCAGTACGCATCACATAACCTTGCTGAATCAGATATGGCTCAATGACATCTTCCAACGTGCCTGAATCTTCCGCCATGGCTGCTGCGAGTGCTTCAACACCGGCAGGACCACCATCAAAACGCTCAAGAAGCATAGATAAATAACGGCGGTCGAGTGTGTCTAAACCATCTTTATCGACTTTGAGCATATCCAAAGCACGTTGGGCCATATCCTGATTGATCTCACCCGTCCCTTTGACCTGAGCATAGTCACGCACACGACGCAATAAACGGTTAGCAATACGTGGTGTACCTCGTGAGCGACGGGCAATTTCTTTTGCGCCATCTCCCGTCATAGGTACATCCATCAAATTGGCTGAACGTTTGACAATATGGGTTAAATCTTCAACCGAATAAAACTCTAAACGTTGCACGATTCCGAAACGGTCACGCAGCGGAGAGGTGAGTAGACCTGCACGTGTGGTTGCTGCAACAAGCGTAAATGGCGGTAAATCCAGTTTAATCGAGCGCGCAGCCGGGCCTTCACCAATCATGATGTCGAGCTGATAATCTTCCATTGCCGGATACAGGATTTCTTCAATCACGGGTGAAAGACGGTGAATCTCGTCAATAAACAGGACATCACCTTCTTCCAGATTGGTTAGCATCGCGGCTAAGTCGCCGGCACGTTCCAGAACCGGACCAGAAGTTGACTTAAGATTGCCACCCATTTCTCGGGCAATAATATTGGCCAACGTTGTTTTACCCAGACCTGGCGGGCCAAAAATCAGGGTGTGATCAAGGGCTTCTTCACGGCCACGGGCTGCGCCAATGAAAATTTCCATCTGCTCACGAACCACCGGCTGACCGATGTAGTCATCGAGGGAAGTCGGGCGGATGGCACGATCAAAATGATCTTCGGGTTTTTCAGAACCACTGATGAGACGGTCTTGCATAACGTTTATATACCAATGTTTTGGTGATCCTTTGAGCTGGTAATTTTGACACGGCCTCAAATATGGATCTGAATCCTAAGATTTTCGCCTAGGCGAGGAATTGAATTTTTGCAGAGTCTTTCCAATCAGATTTATATCTGAGTATTAACCTGCGGTTCGCCTTACTTTTGTTTCGGCAAAAGTAAGCAAAACCACCGTCATTCGCAAAACTCGTCGAATATTGATTCTTATCGAATATATCGCAGAAACATTTAACTATAAATGTCTCCTGCCTCAAACAGTTGCGAATGACTTTTACGCGTATCAGATTTTATCCTGTAACTTGGATATCATCTCTATTTATTCATCGACTTCAACGCTGCGCGGATAATATCGCTGGCTTCGGTAAATTCACCTTTGGCAGCATTCACCAGTTTTTGTGCCTCAGCAGGTTTATAGCCCAAGGACTGTAATGCAGCTTCCGCTTCAGCCACGGCTGAATTACCCATAAACTGAATTTGTGGTGCAGTTGAATTGCTTGGTGCAGCACCTGAAGCCATGGCTTTAAAGCGGTCACGTAATTCAATCATCAGGCGTTCAGCAGTCTTTTTACCCACCCCCGGAACTTTGACCAGAGTATTGATATCTTCATGTTCAACGGTGTGGATCAGCATTTCCACACTTAAAGTGGAAAGAATACCAAGCGCCATTTTCGGACCAACGCCGTTCACCTTTAATAAGGTACGGAAAATGGTTTTTTCCTGCGCATTGATAAAGCCATAAAGTAACTGGGCATCTTCACGAACAGCCAGATGGGTCCACAGGGTAATTTTCTGGCCTTTTTGCAACTGACAGAAAGTGGTTAAAGGGGTGTCAATCTCATAACCTACGCCGTTTACATTTAATAAAACAGTCGGTGCTTCCAGCGCCAGCACTTCCCCAATTAGGCATCCAATCATTTTTTATACATACTCAAATTTAATACAGGCATAGTAGTCAGCATCTTCGATAAAGGCAAAACTCTATCATTCAAATCCAGTGATTTTGCTGAGATTATCATCAGGCGCTCGTTCACATTAGAGTAACCCGGCTTTATTGCCATGCAGTTCCTGCGCCAGATTATAAGCCTGGTGATCAGAAAACTTGGAGACAATATCTAGCACCTGCATAATGTTGTCATAATGATCAGCGCTAAACTGCGCACCCGAGCGTTTTAAAATAGCCATCAAACGCTGTTCCTTAAAGCTCAAGGTTTTGTGCGGTGTGGTCAGTGGAATAAAGGCATCCAGAATCGTTTGTAAACTTTGATGCGCGATAATTTCCAGACCGGCTTTTTGCGGATGTTCGAAGATCTTGTCTCGCGCCAGTTCTTTGGCCCGGTTAATGCCAATTTCAATGTCGGCACTACAATAACCCAGCAATGAACCTTGCAGTTGGCCCATCAAAATTTCCTGTTGATGTCGCGCAAAAGCTGTGGTGACTTCATCTACCAGACGTTTCATGACCCGACCACGTAAGGCGGCAATTTTTTGTTGCCAGGTGGTATTAGGCAGATTGATTTCTTCAGGTGTGCCATATTCTCCCAGCAAGTTTAGGAAAACTGGCTCGACTTCGGCATAACTGAGCATATTCAGGCTAATACCATCTTCCAGATCAATCAGGGCATAGCAGATGTCATCCGCAGCTTCTAAAAGATAGGTCAGCGGATGACGACAATAATGATATTCACCAAGCTGGATTAATCCTAGCTGTTCAGCAATTTCCTGCAAAATCTCTTTTTCAGACTGGTAACAACCAAATTTTGGACGTCGACTGGCCGGGGTGTTACCAGTCGGGTCAATCGCCTCAGAGAGCCACGGGTATTTAAGATAGGCACCGAGTGTGGCATAGGTCAGGCGCATGCCGCCATCATAAGGATGATAATCGATCTTGGTCAGCAGGCGCAGGCCTTGGGCATTGCCTTCAAACTGGCGGACATCGGCTTCCTGTTCAGGACTTAAATCTTTTAAAAAGTCGGTATGAGAAGCATCGTCAAACCATTCCCGAATGGCGTATTCACCGGCATGACCAAAAGGCGGGTTACCAATATCATGCGCCAGACAGGCCGCCTGAATGATGGCACCGACATCAGCCGGAGAAATCCAGGCAGGTAAATTATCTTTGATTTTCTCGGCAGCCAGCATACCGAGTGAACGGCCAATACAGGAGACTTCCAGCGAATGGGTCAAACGGGTATGAATGCCATCATGCTGGGTCAGTGGATGGACTTGGGTTTTGCGGTTTAATTGCCGGAAGCTTTGCGAAAAAATAATACGGTCATAATCTTTATGAAACGGGCTGCGTGCCAGTTCAGTGCTCTGCTTTTTACTACCAATCCGAACTGTTGAAAGAAGTTCTAACCAACGCATTTGAGTCATTTATCATTATTCAGTGATCCACTATTTGCATCATGCCAAAAAACTAGCTCCTGCACTAGGGTAGTGCGACATGAATTGTCATGCTGCATATGGTTATTTCAGTCAGCTGGAAAAGACTGAGATTAAAAATCAAAATCATCAAATGAACAATAAAAAAACAGGCTCAATGGCCTGCTTTTTGTTTAGGATGAAGAATCAAATTAGCTCTTCGCCATTTTTCTTGGCCTGTTGTGTGTCTTTATAGACATTCAGACAAATCGTGAACAAGACTAGGCTTGCCACCAAAGGCCAAAAAAGTACATATAGAGTCAATAATTGACTTGTCATCTGAAATCTCCTTATTTACTTTTCTCAGATAGCTGGTGAAATTCAATCACCATCTTATTGATTTTTTTAAAATCAAATCGTTCTTTACTGTAGATCAGCGTCAACACAGTACATACCAGCGCACTACTGCCATACGCTGTTAGTGAGCTTAACAAGGTGCCGTATTCACGCAGGAAGCCGATGGTCCATGGCATGAAGCCAATACTGGCCAATATGCCAACGACCAGACCCACTTTCTTGCCAAAGAAACCAAAGGTCATCAGTCCCAGCACCACACCAATCCCCAGGGTCGCAACGAGTTCAAAGCCAAGTGCGATCAATCCCTGAATCGGAAGCCATTCAAAACGTACAATCAGAAAGCTGAAAAATGCGAGGCCCACTGACCAGTTAAAGGCCCGGGCATTCACTTTGTCCCAATACAGGCTGACAATCACCGGGAACACAATAGAGCCCCAAAGCGCACCCACAAAAATCAGCATCGATAAAATGTCAAACTTCAAGGTGGCAATCACAATTCCAAGCATGGTGGCAACGATCATGGTCATACGGCCAATAAATAGCATTTTCTTTGGATCAGGACGGTTTTTCGCAATCTGTTTGCCATAAATGTCCGTCATGACAATCGCAGATAGGGCTGACAGATCCGAGTCAGCGGTAGAAGACAGGGCTCCAATCACCATGATGAATAACAGCGCGACCATAAATGGCGAAAGATAAGTCGCTGCCATTTGCGGAATCAGGTTATTCAGGTTGCCATCAATGGGTTGAATACCTGCAAATAGTGCCAGTAATCCAAGCATGCCTAGACCAATGACAATTGCAGCATAACCAATGGTTGCAGTGATAAAACTCGGTTTTATCAGGTCTTCACGGACTGCAAACAGGCGCTGGGCAATGGTCTGATTACCAATCGCATAGGCCAATACGGCAACAAAAAACGGCGCACCTTGTTCCAGAAAGGCTGTTTTAGAGAAAAAATCCAGCTGTTCCGGTTGCAGGTTATGAATCCCGCTTTGAAACATGGAAGGTCCGCCTAAGGTAAAGAATAAGGTTGGAATAATGATCACAGCCGCGACAATCATCGCCACCAGCTGACCAAAATCGGTAAAGACCGAAGAACGGAAGCCCGACCAGAGGGTATAGGACAGCACACCGATACCGGTAATCAGCACGCCATGGATAAAGCTTAAAGGAGATAAAATTTCAACCAGTGCTCCAGCGGCGGTAAAGTTAACCATCAGGCTGATCACGCTACCCACAATATTGGAACCCGCCAGAATCATCTGGCTTTGATTGCCATGCCGGGCATGCATGATTTCTGCTAGAGTATGTGCATTAGGCGCCAGTTCACGAAAGCGCTTGCCAAAGGGATAGATAAATAAAATCATCAGCGCACCCCATAAACCATAGTGGAGGGCACCGGAAACGCCGTATGTATATCCGGATGAAGCTGCTGCATAAAATGATGCGGCCCAAATCCAGGTGGCGGTCATACTGGCCGCAGACATTCCAAATCCGATGGAGCCATTCGAGACCATGTAGCCATCAACATTTTCATTTTTCTGTTTAATACGTAACGATAGTAAAAAAGTGATGCCATAGAAAAGCACCATCAATAGTACAGTTGCTGTACTAGTGAATTGAAACATACATACTCCTTAAGCGGGTCACCTTTTGTTTTTGAAAATTAAATCATTGGTGACAGATTAAGGCTCTAAAATAGACAGAGCAGTGAAGCTATAGAACATCAAAAAATTAGTGTCCGAATATAGAATTTATATTCATCTCTACAGCAGAAAGGAAAAACCATTGCCAGGCCCAGAATTTGGACAATTCCTCAGCAATTCGGCTAGAGCTTAACATAAAATCATCAAATTTACTGATGAAGTGTCTATTTGGTAAGATTCTTAGCTGATATAGACGTGTGGGCCTGTTATTCTGTTAGTTGAATAAAAAAGAAAATTTTCTATATTTTTTCAGCAATTACAAATATTTATTTTAAACTTTTCGAGTTAAATAAAACCTGAGAATACGGATTAAATAAAAAAGGTAACAAAATTTTATTATTAATCATTTCTTCATTATTTTTTTATATAAGCCTCATAATTCCTGGTAAATTTCCTCATAAATATAAGTGGTATTTTGCTATTTATATTGTGTTTTTTACGCATAATATAGCTCATGAATAAATGATGAAATTTCAAAATATTGGATATGGTTGGGGATTTTGTCGATATATTTTTTGGTCTTTTAGATGAGTAAATTTCGCTTAATTATGATCTGAGAAGATAAAAATCAAATATAAAAAAATAAAAGGCCCAAATAAGAAACTTTATTTTTATTCTTTTAGAAGGTGAGAATGGATGTCCGGTTTTTCCCCCGCAGATGATGTCAGATTAAAATACCACTCAGTATTAATTATTCTTTCATAGAGGGGAGTAATTTGCCTCTGTTACTGTAATGGCGGAGATCAGCGGAGAACTGTTCCTTGTAGTACAGAAAACGGCAGAAGACCTTTAACCAGTTTTCTAATCTTAGAAGTCAAAGTTAAGAGTCAATCAAAAGAATCAAAAACAGTCTGCAAAAAATACGACTTCATTAAATCTTGTAATCAAGTATTTCATTTTGGCCTAAATAGGAGTTTTGGCAGGTCATGACAATAAAACCTGAATTTGATTTTGTCCCGATTGTTGTTGAAAAATAATACAATTTTTATGCAGAAAATTATTCTGAAGCGGTTTTGATTTTTCTTGAAAAAAATGTGTTAACCTGTGCGACTACATTCAATTTTCCTGACTGAAAATAAACGAAATATTTTAAAAGTCCAGGATATTTCAGACGTAGTTTTCTGATTTGGCATCTAGCCGATTTCCTTATTTCACAGTAGAATATGCGCTCTCTCAAGTCACATTGTGGCATGGTTGTTCATACCATCCCGTGGAGCCAAAATCAGCATGTTTATCGTTGCCGGTGCACCCGCACATTCTTCTTTTAAGAAAACTCAACTATTATCGCGTTTGACGTCAATTAGTTCTGTTCAATCAATTGAAAGTCAATGGGTCTACCTCTTTGACCAAGCGCTCAGCGAGCAACAACAGCAATCAGCTTTACAGCTTCTCAACGATGGTCAATCTTTTGAATTGCACCAGGCTGCAAGTGATGAAATCCAGATTTTAGTCACACCGCGCGTCGGAACCATCTCTCCTTGGTCCTCTAAAGCGACGGACATTTTCAAAAACTGTAATACGCCGGTTCATCGACTTGAACGCGGCGTTTTATTTACTTTGAAGGGCGTAAAAGAGCTTTCTAAAGAAGCATTGCAAGTACTGCATGACCGTATGACCGAAAGCGTATTCAATGCGATTGAAGATGCTGCAGTATTATTTGTGGAAACTGCGCCAAAACCACTAAACTCGATTGATATTCTGGGTGAAGGTAAAGAAGCACTGGTAAAAGCCAACAACGAGTTTGGTTTTGCATTATCAATGGACGAAATTGACTACCTGACTGAGGCTTTCATCAAGCTGGGTCGTAATCCGAATGACATCGAACTGATGATGTTTGCGCAAGCCAACTCTGAGCATTGCCGTCATAAAATCTTCGGTTCAGAATGGACGATTGATGGTGAAGTTCAGCCATTATCCTTGTTCCAGATGATCAAGAACACCTATAAAGAATCACCAACAGATGTATTGTCAGCTTATAAAGACAACGCTTCGGTGATTGTTGGTTCGGATACCCAGCGTTTTTATCCAACTCAAGAAGACAACGGCCATCAGGTTTATAAATACAAGAGCCAAGCCGCGCATATCCTGATGAAAGTGGAAACCCATAACCACCCAACTGCGATTGCGCCATTTGCTGGTGCAGCGACAGGTTCAGGCGGTGAAATCCGTGATGAAGGTGCAACCGGTCGTGGTGGTAAGCCTAAAGCAGGTTTAACCGGCTTCACGGTATCTAACCTGAATATTCCAGGCTTTGAACAGCCTTGGGAAGAAAACTACGGCAAGCCATCGCGTATGGCCTCGCCGTTACAAATCATGATTGAAGGCCCATTGGGTGGTGCTGCATTCAACAATGAATTTGGTCGCCCAGCTTTAAACGGTTACTTCCGTACTTTTGAACAAAACGTCAATGGCGATGTTAAAGGTTTCCATAAGCCAATCATGATCGCGGGTGGTTACGGAAATATCCGTCCAGATCACGTTGAAAAAGATCCGATCTTACCGGGCGACTTGTTGATCGTACTCGGTGGTCCAGCCCTGCTGATCGGTCTGGGCGGTGGTGCTGCATCTTCTGTAGATAGTGGTAAATTGGGCGAGAACCTTGATTTTGCTTCGGTACAACGTGAAAACCCGGAAATGGAACGCCGTTGCCAAGAAGTGATCGATACTTGCTGGCGCATGGAAGACCACAACCCAATCGTGTCTGTACATGACGTGGGTGCGGGTGGTGTATCAAATGCCATGCCTGAACTGGTGAATGATCATGAGTTAGGTGCAGTGCTGGATCTTCGTAAGATTCCATCTTTAGAACCTGGCATGTCTCCAATGGAAATCTGGTCAAACGAAGCGCAAGAGCGTTATGTATTGGCGATTCGTCCATCTTCTTTAGAATTATTTGAGTCAATCTGTGCACGTGAACGTTGTCCGTTTGCAGTACTGGGTGAGGCGACTGAAGCACGTCACTTAACCGTTGAAGATCCATTATTCGGCAACAAGCCGGTGGATATGCCAATGCAGGTGATGCTTGGTGGTACTCCACGTATGAGCCGTACTTATGAAACGATTGAACGCAAAGGCGATGATTTTGACGCGGCTAAAGTCACAGATCTGAAAGATGCGATTTATCGCGTTCTTAAAAACCCGACTGTTGCTTCTAAATCGTTCCTGATCAGTATTGGTGACCGTTCGATTACCGGTATGGTCGCGCGTGATCAGATGGTAGGTCGCTGGCAGATTCCTGTCGCGGATGCTGCTGTAACTACAACAAGCCTTGTCGGTTACACCGGTGAAGCGATGGCAATGGGTGAACGTCCTCCAGTAGCCTTGTTGAATCCTGCTGCATCAGCACGTTTATCAGTTGCTGAATCAATCTCGAACATCATGTCTGCGAAGATTGAAAAAATCAGTGATATCAAATTGTCTGCAAACTGGATGGCTGCTGCGGGTCAACCGGGCGAAGACCAGGCATTGTTCGAAGGCGTGAAAGCCATCGGTATGGAAATGTGTCCTGCACTCGGTATCGCAATTCCAGTGGGTAAAGACTCATTGTCTATGCGTACTACCTGGAATGACGAAGGTGAAGACAAGTCTGTGACTTCTCCAATGTCAGGCGTGATTACTGCATTTGCACCAGTGACTAATGTACGTCAAACATTGACTCCTGAATTAAAAGATCTTGAATCTGTACTGGTTCGTATTGATCTGTCTAAAGGTCAGTTCCGTCTAGGTGGTTCGATTCTGGCGCAGGTGTATAAAGCAATCGGTTCAGTGACGCCTGATGTCGACAGTTTCGATGACTTCAAAGCATTTTTCGCATTGGTTCAAGACTGGAACAACCGTGGCTTAATCAAAGCGTATCATGACATCGGTGATGGTGGTTTATTGGCAACTGTTGCAGAAATGATGTTCGCTTCACGTCTTGGTGTCGCACTTGAAGATCAATCTGTTGCTTCATTGTTCGCTGAAGAAATCGGTGCAGTTCTGCAAATTGCCAAAGCAGACTGGGAAGATCTACAAGCTGAAGTTGCAGCATCTACGCTTAAAGATGCAATTGCAGTGGTGGGTACTGTAAATAATTCTGACCAATTGTCTGTAAATGGTCTGGTACTTGAACGTGCTGATCTGCAAGTGGCATGGACTGAAGTTTCTCATCAAATCCAGCGCCTGCGTGACAACGTACAAACTGCGGATCAGGAATTTGCTTTAATTACCGATAAAGCGCACAAAGGTATTATCGCCCAACCAACATTCGACTTGAATGAAGCGATTGAAGCACCTTTCATTAACTTGCGTCGTCCAAATATGGCAATTCTGCGTGAGCAGGGTGTGAATGGTCATATCGAAATGGCGGCAGCTTTCGATAAAGTGGGCTTCAATACCGTTGACGTACATATGAGTGACTTGCTGGCAGGTCGTATCAGCCTAGATGATTTTGAAGGCTTGGTAACTTGTGGTGGTTTCTCGTATGGTGACGTGATGGGCGCTGGCGGCGGCTGGGCGAAATCCGTATTGTTCAATGCTAAATTGCGTGACCAGTTTGAGAAATTCTTTAACCGTCAAGAAACCTTCTCGCTGGGTATCTGTAATGGCTGTCAAATGTTGTCGCAATTGGCTCCATTAATCCCGGGTGCAGATGCTTGGCCACGTTTCCATCGCAATACGTCTGAAGTATTTGAAGCGCGCGCAGTGAACGTTCGTGTGGAAAAATCGAATTCAGTATTGTTACAAGACATGCAAGGTTCAATTCTGCCGATCGCTGTGGCGCATGGGGAAGGTCGTGCAGTTGCAACGGCGGAAAACTTTGCTGCACTGAATGCATCGAATCAGGTGGTTCTACGTTATGTAGATAGCCATGGCAATGCAACTGAACAATATCCATTGAACCCGAACGGTTCGCCAGAGGGTATTACCGGTGTAACGTCTCAGGATGGTCGTGCAACGATTATGATGCCGCACCCTGAACGTAACTTCCGCGCGATCCAACATTCATGGAAACCAGAAGATTGGGATCAGGATGGTGCTTGGTTACGTATGTTCCGTAATGCACGTAAATTTATTGGCTAATTCGTTTTAGCTTGAAGAAAAAAGGGTTGCAGAAGCAGCCCTTTTTTTATTGTAGAAATTACTGGAATAGCTGCAAAACTGGAAAATCTTTCAGCTTTTGTTTAGACTATCTTCATCAATTGCCACCTTTGGGTGGCTTTTTGTTTTTTAAGGATTTTGATTTTTTTTAATTTTCCCTCTCCTTACAGACTTGGTTTAGATTTTGCTTTTATATTGTATATAAAGTGCTATGGTATGTTTTATGCACAACTTTATTGCACTATAAAAGAAAGATGGAATAGATCGGTTCAGTATCAATTCTCAAAGATGAGGTGATGACATGGCTAAAACACTTAGAATAATGGATAAGGCGGCAATGCGTCAGAAAGGCTGGATGTTGTTTTGTATTGTTGTAGGACTACAAATATTGTTCGTTGTGGGCAGTTACTTGCTGCAGGGTTCTTGATCATCAGCTTTAAGAAAGCCACCATTAAGGTGGCTTTATAATTTAAATAACCAATTGAACCTGCTTCAATACCGCCTTTAACGTATTTTCATAATCAAAAGCTTTATTGGTACTGTCCTGATAACGCCAAGCCACATAACCATCCGGACGAACCAGTACTGCACCAGATTCATGAATTTCAGACTTGGCATTCCAGGTTCCATACACATCACGATAGTCACGTGAACCAATCTGAGTCACATCCAGATATGGCAAATCCAATGCTTCTGCCGCCTGTTTCCAGCCTTTACCGGATAAACCTGTGAGCAGGGTAAAACGACCTTTACCCGTAATATCCAGTGTCGACTGCTTTTGACCTTTGGCATTGATCAGCCAAGTATGCGGAACTTTAGCGCCTGGGCGAGTGGTTGCCTGTAAATAAAGCTGCTCATCTTTTTCAAAAATCTCAGGCTCGGATTCTGCAATCACCGTATTGGAGCTATATCGCTGGTTCAGTTCTACACCTTGTGCATTAAATTCGAAGTTTTTAATTTCCAAAGCTTCAAATAGTTTTTGACGGATTTCAGCACCTTGCTCATCTTCCGCAAAGATACGTTCCAGCATTTGCTTCTGAGTCGTCACACCTTGATCAAAACCAAAGACTTCTTTCAGGTATTTATAATCAAAACGTGACTGGTTCGCACGCGCTACAATCTGCTTGCCGACCGGTGCACGCTCGGTGGTATAGGAATCCAGCAGGGAAGGTGCAGCCCAGCCTTTTACCGCGTATGCCAGTTTCCAGCCTAGATTAAAGACATCCTGCATGCAGGTATTTGAACCTAGGCCACTCGATGGTGGATGACGGTGTACTGCATCACCACCACAGAACACTCGACCTTTAGAATATTCAGTGGCCCAGGTCTGGTTCACATACCAGTACGATAATTTCTGGATTTCAACTTCTTCGACTTCAGTACCAACAAAAGCATTCAGGCGGGCACGGACCTGTTCTTCAGTAACTTGTGGTTCGCCTTTGGAAATGTCAAAGCCCCAACCCATGATCCATTCATTCCATGGCGTAATGGCACGTAACAATCCCATACCGAGATCGCCAAAGCTGGCTTCAGGATTCACGATCCATTGCAGAATCGCAGGACGGTGCTGAACGTATTGAGAAAGATCAGCTTTAAAGGTCACATAGACGGTACCGGCACGTGCCATCACGCCTTCCAGTGGCAAGCCGAGCTGTTCCAATACACGAGATTTAGCACCATCCATACCCACCAGATATTTTGCTCTTAAGCTAAATTCAGTATTGGTAATGCGGTTCAGGAAAGTAGCAGTCACGCCATCTTCGTCCTGCACATGTGACAGGTATTCAGTATTGAAGTTATAAATTGCACCACGTTCACCGGCATTTTTCACCAGTAAAGCTTCCATTTTTGGCTGAATCAGATCAACTAATGGACATGGACTGCCTTGGATATAGTCACCATGACGTTCATCACCGGTACCCCATGCACTTAAACGGGCGATTTCTTCGCCGACCAGACTGGTGGTAATCAGGCTTTCACCCATCTGTTCCCATGGTGTTGCAATCTCTTTAACCTGTTCTTCAATACCTAAATCACGTAATACTTCCATGGCACGCTGATTGGTAATATGGGCACGTGGACTATTGGCCAGCCAGCTAAACTGGGTAAACAGTTGTACCTTGATACCATAATTCGCCAAAGCCAAACCTAATGTTGAACCTGCAGGACCAGTACCAATGATCAGAACATCAGTGTCATAGTGTTGTGTCATACAAGACTCCATGTATATAGGTGAAGAACAAGCTATCTATATAATCAGGCAGTCTAGTAAAACAGGATCTGCTGATATAGCGATATTCATATAAACTATCGACCTATTCTTATTTGCAATACGTGGGTCATAATCTTAAGATGCTGACCTGATCAGAAACCGGGCAGGCTATGGAACTTCGACATTTACGCTATTTTATTACTGTGGCGCAGCAACAAAGTTTTACCAAGGCTGCCGAAAAACTGTTTACCGCTCAGCCGTCATTAAGCCAGCAAATTAAGGATCTGGAGCAGGAAGTAGGCGTCATGCTGTTTGATCGTTCATCCAGAAAGGTCAAACTCACCGATGAAGGGCAGGCTTTTCAGATCTATGCCGAAAAAGCACTGGAAAATGCCAAACTGGCAGTAGCAGCAGCGCGTCAGGTTGCGCAGCAGAAAAATAACCAGATTCACATTGGCTTCCTGAATGTCGCAGAAATAAAAGTGATGCCACAGATTCTGGCTCAGCTTAAAAAAACCATGCCGGACTTAAAAATCCATCTGCATAGCCTGACCTGTATGGAACAGATTCAGCGGCTAAAAAATGCTGAACTGGATTTATGTATTACCCGCTTTCATCTGGACCATCCAGATTTTGAGAATATTCATTTATTAACCGAGCAAATTTATCTGATAGCCGCTCAGCACTTACATTCTACAGATCGAATCCTGAAATTACAGGAACTAAAAAACCATAATATAATTATGTGTGAGCAGAATGCTTCACCAGTATTTTATGAAAAGCTGGATATACTACTCTGCATTGATCAGCTTGAGCATGAACAGCTGTTGTGGATGACCAATGTCTTGCAACACATCAATCTGACCAATATGGGAATGGGCTTTAGTTTTGCGCCTGAATATTTACTGCGGTTTTTGAATGATCATGTGAAAATTGTCCAGACTGATCAGGTACTGCCAAAACTGGGCTTGTATGCAACATTTAACAAGAATTCCCAAAATCCTGCATTGAAGATGATTACCCAAGCCCTTAACAATACGACAAGTATCTGAATTGCAGGAAGGAATATATGTTAAAGCTGATTTATTACGTACCGGATGAAAATTTGGAAGACACCAAGAATGCGATATTTGCAGCAGGGGCAGGCGGCATTGGTGAGTATACGGACTGTGCCTGGCAGGTTTTAGGAACCGGACAGTTTAAGCCGCAGGAAGGTGCAGATCCTCATATTGGTGAAGTGGGTAAACTGGAACAGGTGGAAGAATGGCGGGTAGAAATTCTGGTGCCGGATGAAAAGGCAGTCAAAGTGGCCAAGGCGCTGAAAGAAAGCCATCCTTATGAAGAGCCAGCTTTTGAGTTTATTCAACTTCTGGATATCAAAGTCTAAAATTATAAAATTGATGCTCTGCTGCGGCGCGTTTGACTTGGCGCGCCGTTAGTCTAGATTCAGAAACCACCCAACCTGTTTTTGTTATTATCATCTCTGCCAGAATAATCCAAAGAAAAAATATAATAAGGAAAATAACAATGCCGTGGCCAAAACCGCTGAGCAGCGTGCTTAAGAATACTCTCAGCAAATCTATCCAGTACGGTACAGAAATCCTGCATCAGCGCATTCCATATTCACCGGATAATCCCTATCTGGAAGGTATATTTGCACCAGAGCGGCAGGAACACTTTTCCACAAATTTAAAGGTTGAAGGGCAAATTCCTGCAGAACTGGATGGCGCATTAATGCGGATTGGTCCAAATCCTATTAATGTTAAAAACCCACGCAACTATCACTGGTTTACGGGCGATGGTATGTTGCATGCGCTCAGACTGAAGGGTGGCGAGGCACATTGGTATAAAAGCAGTTATATCGGTTCTGCCAGTGTGCAGAAAAAACTTCATCGACCACAAATTCCAGGTAAAACCCGAGGTGTCGCGGATGCAGTCAATACCAATGTTATCCACTTTGCCGGAAAAATCTGGGCACTGGTAGAAGCGGGAGCTTATCCAGTTGAGTTGAATGCTGCACTGGAGTCAAAACGACATCATTTGTTTGAAGATGATCAGGATTTTCCATTTACTGCCCATCCGCATGTTGATCCTGAAACGGGCGATATTCATGCGATTTGTTATGATGCTTTAAGTCAGAACAAAGTTTTTTATCTACAGATAGATTCCACAGGAAAATTGAAACATCACGTCGACATTCCAGTGAAACATGGTCCGATGATTCATGATTGTGCCATTACCAGATCTCAGGTGCTGATTCTGGACCTGAATGTGAACTTTTCTGTACGCAGTGCTTTAAAGGGTTCAATATTGCCATATCAATGGAATTCAAAACGGCAGGCACGCATGGGTATATTGCCTTTTGGCGGTAAGGCAATAGATATTCGCTGGTATGAGATTGATCCCTGTTTTATTTTTCATACCGTGAATGCTTATGAGCTGGATTCTGGTGATGTGGTTATGGATGCGGTGGTGCACTCCAAAGCGTTGGTCAGTTCGATTCAGGGACCGATTGAAGATCAGGATATTCGGCTAGAACGATTCATTTTTGAACACGGTACTGGAAAAGTGGTTCGGACGATATTATCCGAGATGAAACAGGAATTCCCACGGATTAATGAAGCTTATACAGGTCGGCCTTATCGCTATGTCTACACTATTTCCTTTGGCGAGTTTGATGATCCTTCTCATGTCAGCAGCAATACTCTTTTGAGCCATGATGTGGAAACTGGCAATTCAGAAAGCTATTCTTTTGGAGAAAACTGGGTAACAGGAGAGGTGATATTCGTCGCACGGGAAGGTGCTCAAGCTGAAAATGATGGCTGGCTGATGTCTTATGTTCATGCTTTAGATGGACGCCCATCCAAAGTGGTGATTCTGGATGCACAGCATATGGCTGAAGGGCCGATTACAACCATTCATTTACCAATACGTGTACCCGTCGGGTTTCATTGTAACTGGATTGATTATCGGAAATTGAGAACAATATGAGCTGGAGTTGTTTACAGATAGCTATATAAGCAGAAGCCTACCTGAAATCAAGCGGGCTTTATCATAAGGCTTATAATTGAAATTCAATTCCAGAGTTCCTGATATTTTGAGACCCAATACAATTTGGTTTCTATACTGTAGCTACCGTCAGGGTTCAGGGAAATGAGGTAATGGATCTCTTTGCCTCGACTGCGGTTACCTTTACCTTCAGGAACTTGGTATTTATATTTTTTTATTTCTTGAGGGGGAGTGAGTACAATTCTTTTCCATGCAGTAGCTGGAATTTTTTCTATAAGTTCTTGTTGTTTTCTATTCCATATTTCAAGTTCATTTTTCTCTTTTTCTGTAGCAAAGCCTAGCACTATGTCACTTAAGGCCTTTTGAGGATACTCTCCTAATGTTTTTTGTACTTGTTCCATTGTCAACCATGGCACATATTCAATAATAATTTGTTGAGGGATATAACCCTTGGGGGATACCTTGCAACGACTATAGGTTGTAATATATTTTTGTTTTTTTAACGCATCTGGTATTCCTGATAAGTTACCACATTCAGGCCAGTTGTTTCTGTAAACGACATCTTGTCCTTTTAAGTGATCATTTATCTGAAATGATATTGAATTTTTTATTGGCATAGCTGAACATCCTGATAGAACTAGACTAGTAGCTAAGCTTATTAAAAGCATTAAATTCTTCATTTTGATTCACCCCCCTTTTTTGCTGCATTAAATGTTAATGCTGTCTCGTAATTGGCTTTGATCTAGGGTCTGTTGAGAATTACCGAGAGTTAATTAAACTCGCGCACAGTTGAATCATGGCTTCAAAACTCGTATCTGTTTTACAACTACGCATCGCTATACGTTTAAATTCTTTTAACTTACAGAAATAGTTTTCAATGAGATGACTCAA